>CAIRTF010000048.1 GCA_903881425.1 uncultured Chitinophagaceae bacterium
GGTAAAATAGCACCTTTACTGTCAGAAACCCGACCTGTTAATGTAGAAGTTGTTTCTTGTGCTGAAACTGTTGTTAAGAAACAGGTAATAAGCATGGCCTGTATAAGTACAAGTAGCTTTTTCATCATAAAATTAGTTTTTGTTTTCGCTGCAAAGGTTACCGCACTATGTTACCGAATTGTTACCCGAATATTACCTGTTTGTTAGTAATAGATGCCTGGGTGGCTATATTAATTAATTATTAATTCTTGGTCGTTCACAAGCCTTTGGTTCCATACCTTTACTTTTGATAAAATTTTACACATGGGTATTAATACGATCGGCAGAATTTTTATGCCAAAAAACAAAGTGTTTTACGAACTCTTTGAACAGGTGGCTGAAACAGTAGAAGAAATGGGGTTTATTATGAAGAAATTGGTATCGGAACCTGATTACGATAAAAGACTGCCTTTAACAAAACAAATTGAAGATCTGGAACACAAGAATGATGATCATACCCATAAAATCTTTACTGAACTCGGCAGAAATTTCATCACTCCATTTGACCGTGAAGACATCCATTATTTAGCAACTTCTTTAGATGATATTGCAGACTTGATTTATGCATCATCTAAAAAAATGAATTTTTATCACGTTAATCCCAATGACAGCGGTATTCAAAAAATGGCTGAATTGATTGCACAGGGTTGCAGCGAAATTAAAATTGCTGTGTATGGTTTGCGTGACATGAAGAATCTGCGCAAAATGACAGAAGCATTGGTAAAAGTAAACAGCATCGAAAACCAGGCCGATGATGTGTTTGATATGAGTATTGAATTGTTGTTTCAACAAGAAAACGATTTTAAAGAGGTTATCAAGAAAAGAGAAATTTATCAGGCCATGGAAATTGCTACTGATAAATGCGAAGATGCAGCCAATGTGATCGAATCTATCATCATTAAATATGCTTAATTGGTTATGATTGATCTGTGATGAATGATAGTTGCAGTAAAGTTGCAATGCAATTCATAACCCATCATTCATAATTTATAATTTATCGTAAATTATGCTCACTCTACTTATTGTTATTATAGGATTGGCTTTCATCTTCGATTACATCAATGGCTTTCACGATGCCGCCAATGCTATTGCCAATATTGTTTCTACAAAAGTATTAACACCATTACAGGCGGTATTGTGGGCTGCCTTCTTCAACTTTGTAGCTTTCTTTATTTCTAAATATTACTTTGGCGGTTTTGGTATTGCTGATACTATTTCAAAAAGCATCACATTAACAACCGGAGATCCGTTGGCTTTGTATGTTATTTTATCCGGACTACTTTCGGCAATTGTATGGAATTTAATTACCTGGTGGTTTGGTATTCCTTCCAGTTCATCACATGCATTGATTGGTGGTTTAATTGGCGGAGCCGTTGCACACTATCATACATTCGATGTTATTAATGGATCGAAAGTAATTCCTATTATTTCTTTTATTGTTTTTGCTCCATTTATCGGAATGATCATCGCATTTTTAATTACTGTACTGATTGTGAATATTTGTAAAAAAAGTAACCCGTATAAAGCAGAGAGATGGTTCAAGAGATTACAATTGGTTTCCTCTGCATTATTCAGTATTGGTCATGGTGGTAACGATGCACAAAAAGTAATGGGATTGATCGGTACTGCAATGGTTGCCAATCATTATATACCAAACATGAAAGCAATTCCGGACTGGGTACCGCTTTCCTGTTTTCTGGCAATCGGATTAGGTACCATGAGTGGCGGCTGGAAGATTGTAAAAACAATGGGAACAAAAATTACAAAAATATCACCATTGGAAGGTGTTGCAGCTGATACTGCAGGTGCTATTACTTTATTTTTGACAGAATATTTTAAAATTCCCGTTTCAACAACACATACCATTACCGGTTCTATCATTGGCGTGGGTGCCACCAAACGTTTAAGTGCCGTTCGTTGGGGAGTAACCATAAATCTGCTCTGGGCTTGGGTTTTAACCATTCCCATTTCGGCTATGCTTGCGGCCATTTTCTTTTTTATTATTACACTGTTTGTTTAATAAATAACCAAACCAGATTATACTTTAGTAATGATGCCTTTACTTTGCAGTAATTAATTATTCTTATGCAAAAAATTTTAGTGACCGGCGGATGCGGTTATATCGGTTCTCATACTATTGTGGATTTGATAGAGAATGGTTTTGATGTTATATCCATTGACGACAATTCACGTTCCGGTTTATATGCATTGACAGGCATTGAAAAAATTACCGGAAAAAAAGTAAAGAACTATAAAGTTGATTTGAAAAATTTTGATGAAACACAAGCAGTGTTTCAAGAGAACATTGATATTGTTGGCGTGATTCACTTTGCAGCATACAAAGCAGTAGGCGAATCTGTTGAACAACCATTGATGTATTACGAGAACAATATTTTTTCGTTGATCAATCTATTGAAATGTGTGAAAGAATTTAATGTTCCGCATTTTGTTTTTTCTTCTTCCTGCACCGTCTATGGCAATCCTGATTCTATTCCGGTTACCGAATCATTCCCTGTAAAAAAAGCGGAAAGTCCTTATGGTGCTACCAAACAAATGGGAGAAGTAATGGTAGAAGATTTTGCCGGAAGCGAAAATGTATCTTCTATTTTATTGAGATATTTTAATCCTGTTGGCGCACATCCTTCTAATTTAATTGGTGAATTACCATTGGGCAAACCCATGAATTTAATTCCGGCCATTACGCAAACGGCCATTGGCAGATTACCAAAGATGTTTGTTTGGGGAAATGATTATGATACGAGAGATGGCAGCTGTGTTCGCGATTATGTGCATGTATCTGATATTGCCCATGCGCATACTTTAGCATTGCAATATTTATTAAACGAGCATAATAAAACCAATTGCGATGTGTTTAATTTAGGAACAGGTAATGGTGTGACTGTTTTAGAAGCCATTAAAACATTTGAAACTGTAAGTGGTGTTAAGTTGAATTATGAAATTGGACCGCGTCGTTCAGGTGATGTGATCGCTATTTATGCAAATAATGATTTAGCCACTTCCTCCTTAGGCTGGAAAATAAAATATGATTTAATTGAAATGATGCGCACTGCCTGGGCTTGGGAGCAGAAAATTAAACAAGACGAAGAAACAGAAAAACAAAAAGCCTCTTTGAATTAATAAGGTGAATGGTCAATAGTGAATGCTGAATAAAGAGAAGCAAATTTTGATAAATCCTTCGCATCTTTAAATGGACTTTCATCATTGACTATTCACCATTGACCATTCATTTCTACACCTGGTTCGCCATCTTCTCACTATTCTCTGCCATTTGTAATGCTTCAATGAATTCGTCGATATCCCCATTGATCACTGCATTCAAATTATACGACGTTAATCCAATGCGATGGTCTGTAACCCTTCCCTGTGGCCAGTTATAGGTTCTGATCTTGGCACTTCTATCGCCGGTGCTCACCAATGTTTTTCTTTGACGTGCAATTTCTTCTTCTTGTTTGCGCACTTGTTCTTCATATAATTTAGTACGCAACATTTGCATGGCTTTTTCTCTGTTACCTAATTGAGAACGTTCTGTCTGACACATCACCACCACACCTGTTGGAATATGCGTTAAAAAAACTTTTGTTTCTACTTTGTTTACATTTTGTCCGCCGGCACCACCACTTCTTGCCGTTTCCATTTTTACATCACTTTCTTTCAATTCAAAATCCACTTCTTCAGCTTCAGGCATTACAGCAACAGTTGCGGCCGAAGTATGCACCCGCCCTTGTGTTTCTGTATTGGGTACACGTTGCACACGATGTACCCCACTTTCAAATTTCAATGTACCGTACACATCTTCACCGGTTACTTCAATGATGGCTTCTTTATAACCACCCACAGTTCCTTCACTTTCACTGACAATAGAGGTCTTCCAACCTTTTTTTCCGCAATAACGCAAATACATTCCTAACAAATCGCCTGCAAATAAACTTGCTTCATCGCCACCGGTACCTGCCCGAATTTCAAGAATAGCATTTTTATCATCCTGCGGATCTTTGGGTATCAATAATTTGGTAAGCTGTTTTTCTAATTCATCTTTTTTCAATTCCAATTCCGGTAATTCCATTTTTGCCAGCTCTTTCATTTCTTCATCAGTACTATTCAAACCTTCTTTGACATAAGAAAAATCATTCAATACTTTTTTATATGCTTCAAATGGTTGTACTATTTTTTCTAAGGAACGATATTCCTTACTCAGTTTGCCAAATTCTTTTTGATTATTAATGATTTCCGGATTGGTGAGTGCCACACCCACCTGATCAAATCTTGCTTTAATTGCTTCTAACTTATCAATCATATCCACTTAAAATTTTCAGTGGGCAAAAGTACAGTTTTGTAGCGGATGTGTACCAAGCTCTTTATGACCTTCTTCGGGACTCCTTCGGGACTTCTTCGGGACCAGTCCACTAATTAGTGGACTGGTCCCGAAGAAGAGTAGAACAAATCGTATATCAAACAGGTGTTAATCCAGTCTATATTAACAAGAAAACCCCTGCTGACAGGGGCTTTAGATAAAATAAAATAAAAAAATTACGCTTTTGGTTTTCTGCCCAGCCACCATCCTAAAAAAGCACCGGCTACACCACTCATCAAACCATTCAATACCACATCAATGGCCATTAATTTACGGCCCCATAAATTAAATGATGAATACATGTAGGCATCAAAATTTATTTGTACCAATAAGCCAACAATCAACCCTGCCATAAAACCTTTTTTAGCATCAGCAATATTGCCTAAACCAAAAATGTAGGCTAGTAAAAGACCATAAGACAAACAAGTAATACCAAGAAATAAATAGTCTGTACTTGCCTTTGCCAATCCTGGATAATGCATGGTATTTTGATCATAATAAGTACCGAGCAATTGCATGAAGATGACAAAACCCAGAATAAAGACCACTACTCCGGTTAATACACCGGCAACAATCGTTTTTGTGTTCATAGTTTTTTGTTTTTTGGGTATGATAAATAAGAGAACTTAGAAAAATAGAACTAATTTCTGATAAATGCAATAGGCAGCCCGGAATAATTGGCTGATGTGAATTATTCAGAACGATAACATTAATCAGAGGCCTAATTTCTTTTTATCTTTTTTACTCATCTCTTCCGCAATAATATTAACCGGATGTTCTACTGTGTAAGCATCTATTTTATTAATGACCGCATTTGTATTTTGATCTATATGAAATTTAACAGGTAATGTTATATAATAATCACGCTTAGCATCAAGATCATTTTTAAAATAGTAAGCTGATAATTTTTTTTCATCTAAATAATCAACACTTACAAGTACATGATACTTATCACTTTCCTTATTTAAAAAAGCTAATGGCTGTCCGGCACTTACCCTATCGCCCAACTCTATTAAAGATTGTATAGGCGATAGAAAACTATAAGTAGCTATTGTTCCATCTTTTTGTTCAATTCTTATTTTATTACGATTAATATTATAGACCTGATTTTGTTTGTCTCCTTCTTTATTTTGATCTAATAATTCTATTACAATACCGGATCTTACTGCACATATAGTATCGCCTGAATGAAAATTAAAGCCTGTACTATAAAAAGGATTCTCTTCTTTTATTCCTAATCTTTCACTAATAGTGCCTGCTTTATTAACGCGTATAATATTACCGGGCGTAGATGGCAACAAATACACAAAATTAGTATCCGGCATTCTGCGAAGTGCTGTGCCGATAAAATAAGTATAATTATAATTAAACGAGTGAAGTGTAGCGTTGGATTCTCTTGTTAATCTTGCCACTTGCATTTTTCCATGCGGAGCGATGTTTGTAAAAGTCTTATCCTGCAATGTAGAATTATATCCCTGCAACGTAATAAAATTCACCCGAAGCGTATAATTGGCATAAGAAAAATTTTCTGCATCTAATGTATAACCGGTATTACCATTTAAGCTGGATGTCATTTTTATTGGCTGCATTTGTGCAATACCATTACCCAAAAAATAAACGAGCATATTCAACAGTATAATATGTTTCATATCACTTCTTTATATGTAAAATAAATATACTTATTTGTTTCAAAAAATACTATTTATTCTGATTACTTACAATCATGCATTTCTTTTCTTAATTTCAAAGCCTATGAATGAAGAAGAAAACATAGATGACGGATTGAAGATGACTGATGACAGTAGAGAACAGTCCATGGTCGATAGTCAACAGTCCATTGAAGAACCACTTACAACTTATAACTTACAACCAACAACTCAAATGGAAGTACATCATCATCCGCATGTAGAAAAAAAATCTTTCAAAGAATATTTGTTGGAAGGGTTAATGATTTTCTTAGCAGTAAGCATGGGTTTTATTGCAGAAAATATCAGAGAGCATATTGTTGAAAAAAGGCAAGTAAAAGAATATATGATTCAACTGGTAGAAAATCTGAAGTATGATACTACCAGAATGAATAGAAATAATACTCTAAATTTAAAATATTGCGATTATATCGACTCGTTCAGGCATGAAATTTTGGAAGCGAAAAAAGGTAATATTAATACGTATAAACTTTATCATTACTCTCGTTCATATAGCTGGACGTCTGTAGCATTTAATACTTCTGCCATTACACAACTAAAAAACTCAGGAGCATTAAGATTAATTGAAAACAAAAAATTGGTAGAAAACTTAGATGATTATTATCAAAGAAGAATCAGTTCTGTGAATCTTCAAAAAATAGATGAAGAAGAAAATAATACACGCAATCAATTGTTATCAGAATTTTTCAGCTTAGAATATTTTGAAGAGGATTTAAAAGATAGGGGTGTATGGGATGGCAAAGGAGTTTTTAGTAACAGAATAAGTTTGGATTCATCTATCCATTATCAGATTTATAAAACACAGCCCGAAGATTTTAGAAAATTATACAACAGCATTTATCAGTATGAGTTTCATTTAACTCGATACATAAAATTTACTTTGTGGACCAAGCAAATGGCAGAAGAACTAATAACAGATATTGAGAAAGAATATCATTTAGAAAATGAGTGAAGAAAAAAATATAGGTGACAGATTTAAGATGACTGATGACAGTGGAGAACAGTCCATGGTTGATAGTCAACAATCCATTGAAGAACCACTTACAACTTATAACTTACAACCAACAACTCGAATGGAAGTACCTCATCATCCGCAAGTAGAAAAAAAATCTTTTAAAGAATATTTATTAGAAGGGTTAATGATTTTTATTGCAGTAACCATGGGCTTTATTGCAGAAAGTATTCGAGAAAATATTACCAAACATGAACGTGAACATCATTTAATGGAAATGCAGGTAGAAGATTTAAAAGCAGACTTGCCAAGATTGGATTCAGCAATTGTTAGAAATACTTTAAAGATGAATCGACTAGACACTTTGCGTTTATTAATTTGTGATGCCACTGTTAAACCGTTGCCTAATAGCGACTATAGATTGATGTATTTTTTGCACAGAATGGTCAATTTTACTACAGCCGACTTTATTGCAACCAAAAGAACCGTCACACAGTTTGAAAAAAATGATGGCTTTGGGTTGATAAGAAAACAAACTGTATCGGATAGTATTAATTATTATTATCAAGTAAATGAGGGTATTGTTGTTCAGCAAAATTACCACCGTGAATATTTAAATCAATCCTATCAGCTTAGTCAATCCATTTTTGACATCCGTATACTCAACGACTATGTAACTAGAGCAGATGCCCCTTTGATGCTTCAATCAAATAGACCATTTAACTTGTTAACAAAAGATACCAATACCTTACTCTTGTGTGCTTCAAAACTATATACAGCAAGGGGTACATTGTTTTTAAGTATTAATGCATATAAAAGCCAAAAAGCAAGAACAGAAAGATTAATTGCTTTAATTGAAAAGGAGTACCATTTAAAAAAAGAATAAAACAGCACATGCGAAAAATTATCTTACTATTATTATTGCCATGCTCAGCATTGGCTCAAACGGCATCAGAACAATTATTAACAAACATAGAAGCATTTGCAAAAACAAGTGCTGTAACAGGCAGAGAAGAAGAGGCATCTAACTTTATTGCACAATTATTTGATAAGGGAATTTGTAAAAAAGACAAACTCGGTAATATTATTATTACTATTGGAAGTGGCTCGCCTAAAAGATTATTTACTGCTCCTTTAGATGAAGCGGGTTATGTTATCAGTCAAATTCAGGATGACGGGTATTTACGTATTGCCCCTGTTGGTTATGGCTTTTATGGAAATTTAGCCCATCAATTTATTGAAGGCAATGAAATAAAAATCAATACAGAAAAAAATATTCAATTAGGAATATCAACAGTACCTTCTCAGCATTATGATAGAGGTGGCAGATTGATTGCTGAAAGAAGTAAAACACCTTTTCAATGGCAAGAGGCTTTTGTAGATGTGGGTTGCAATTCTGCAAAAGCGGTTGCAGTAAAAGGCATACAACTCTTAGACCCATTAACCTTACATAAAAAAACATCCGTTATTAATAATCGTTTTGTTGCCGCACCTTCGGTAGCATCAAAAGCTGCTGTTATCGCATTGGCATCAGTAGCAAAAACATTATTAAAAGAAAAATTTTCAGGTACAGTTGTTATTGCATTCACTACATTGGAATTATTGAACGGTAAAGGGTTAGAAGCAGTTGTGCATGAATATGGCTCTTTTGATGAAGTAATTATGTTTCATCGTTTTTTAAATGATGCCATCATAGATGAACAATCTTTATTGGTAGATAAAATAATTCCTTCTATCAATACTCAACAAAAAATAGTTAAGCCAACCATTGCATTGCAATACAATTCCACGGGGAAGCCCGAATGGAAAAATGCTACAGTGTATGCTGTTGGCTTGCCATCAAATTATGCTTACACACCTGTTGAAATGATAAGTGTTAGCGATGTTCAACTATTAATTCAAACATGGTTGCAAAGTATTGAACCTAAAAATTGGTTAGTGGCTTCCTTAAACATCAATAAACAAAAAGAACCAATTGAAACTTTTTCAACCTTTAACAAAGAATCAAATTTACTGGCTTCGCTTATTTCAAAATATGGTGTTAATCCGCAGGAAAAACCAGTCAGTGATTTTATTCTTACACAATTACCTAAATGGGCAAAGCCTACTATTGATGAAAAGGGAAATGTGTTACTCAGTTTTGGTAAAGGCAAGCAACATATTGCTTTTGTAGCACATATGGATGAAGTGGGTTATGTAGTGGATACCATTAAAAACGATGGCACTTTAATTTTAAAAGTTAAAGGCGGTGCCTTCGATTGGGTGTGGGAAGGCCATGCTGCCATTGTGCATACTCCCAATAAAGAAATTAGTGCTGTATTTGAGCCAAGAATAGATTATCTAAAATCAACAAAACGGTTTAATGCTGGTGTTTCATTAACGGTAAACGCAGGATTTCATTCTAAACAAGAAGCAGTGGCAGCAGGTATTACGGAAGGCATAACAACCGTAACAATGCCTAAAAAAATGATTCGCTTATCGGAAGATAAAGCCACGGCAAGAAGTTTTGATGATAGAGCGGGTTGTGCTGCTTTATTGTTAGCATTAGAAAATATCAATCCTGATGAATTACCCTTTACAGTAACTTTTGTTTGGTCTGTTGGAGAAGAGATTGGATTGGTTGGTTCAACTTATGCTTCAAAAAGTTTAACCGATGTTTGTATGGCGTATCCCATTGATACTTATGTTTCTTCCGATGCTCCCATGGAGTCTAAACAATTTGGCTATTGTCCGTTAGGTTATGGTGCTGTGATAAGAGTTTTAGAGAGTGTAAATTTTATTGATAGAAACCACTTGCATTATTTACAAGATGTAGCAACAAAAAATAAAATTAAAACACAATATGGAATGACAATTGGAGGAACCGATGGACAAGGTTTTTTAAGTTATGGTATTCCTTCTGTGCCTTTGTCGTGGCCGGGAAGATATTCTCATTCACCTGTTGAAGTAATGGACTTTAACGATATGCGTAGCTTGGTACAACTGATTCAAGCAATCATGAAAGATGCTACAAAAAAATATTAAATGAGATGGCGGTAAAATTTCATCATCATTTAAAAATATAAATCAACGCCATGAAAAAAAATCACAGATTCCTGCGGATAATTATTGCATTGAACTTTTTGCTTTCAGCATTCAGTCTTAAAGCACAACAAGCCGATATCTTAATTAAGAACGGAAAAATTTTAGATGGCACGGGCAATAGTTGGTTTTATGGAGATATTGCTGTTGCCAATGGAAAAATTATTGCGATCGGTCATTTGAATAATTATTCATCCAAAAAAATAATTGATGCCAACGGATTAATAGTTGCACCCGGTTTTATTGATGTGCACACGCATATTGAAGGCGATGAAAAGAAAAATCCAACAGCTGATAATTTTATTTATGATGGCGTAACCTCTGTTGTAACCGGCAATTGCGGTTCATCAGAAATTAATTTAAAAAAATATTTTACTGCATTAGACAGTATTCATCTCTCTATCAATGTTGCCACTCTAATTGGTCATAATGATGTTCGCAAAGCAGTGATGGGTTCAGCCAATCGTGATCCGAATGAAGCAGAGATGAAAAAAATGGAAGCTATTGTTGATCAGGCCATGAAAGATGGTGCTGTCGGGCTTTCTACGGGTTTGATATACATACCCGGCACATATTCTAAAACAGAAGAAGTTGTTCGTTTGGCAAAAGTGGCATCGCAATATCATGGTGTATATGCCAGCCATATGCGTGATGAAGGCGATAGTGTTACCGAAGCAATTGATGAAGCCATTAATATTGGCAGACAAGCAAACATGCCTGTTGAGATTTCTCATTTTAAATTAAGCGGACAACAAAATTGGGGACGCAGTAAAGAAACAGTTCCCATGATCATCAAAGCAAGAGAAGAAGGATTGGATGTAACCATCGATCAATATCCTTACACGGCAAGTTCTACATCATTAAGTACATTGTTGCCTGATTGGGTGCTGGCAGACGGACAAGATGCTATCAATAAAAGATTGAATGATCCTGCAATAAAAAAAGAAGTAATCAATTATATGTTGGCGAAATTGAAGAAAAGAAAATTAAAACATTTCAGCTATCCCGTGGTAGCTTATTTTAAATATGATACAACATTGAATGGAAAAAGTATTGAAGAAGTCAATCTCATCAAAGGAAAAAAACATACTGCTGTTGAAGAAGCCAATACGGTTATTGAAATGATGAAGCAAGGCGGTGCCGGCATGGTGTTTCATGGCATGAGTGATAAAGATGTAAAACATATTATGCAATATCCTTTCAACATGTTTGCAAGTGATGCCAGTATCAGAATATTTAATTCGGGTTCACCGCATCCACGCGGTTATGGAACCAATGCAAGGGTATTGAGTAAATATGTGCGCGATGAAAAAGTAATTTCATTAGAAGAAGCGATCAGAAGAATGACGAGTTTGCCCGCACAAAAATTTCAATTAAAAGACAGAGGTTTATTGCGTGAAGGTTATGCGGCAGATATTGTTGTGTTCGATGAAAAAACAGTAAAAGATAATTCTACTTACGAGAAACCACATCAATACACTACCGGTTTTTTATATGTAATGGTGAATGGTGCAATAACAGTAGAGAATGGTCATCACAATGGAACAAGAAATGGTAAAGTATTATTCGGTCAAGGAAAATTATAATTTCAAATTTTATAAATCAATCATCATGAAAAAAATATTTCTTGTATTCAGCATTCTGCTTTTTGCTTTCAGCATAAAAGCGCAAACACTTCCTTCTTTTGTAAAAGACAGTTTAGACAATTATGTAAATAATGCATTAACGCAATGGCGTATTCCCGGTGTAGCTGTTTGCATTGTAAAAGATGGTAAAGTTGTATTGATGAAAGGGTATGGTGTAAAAGAAGTGGGCGGTGCTGATAAAGTTGATGAGAATACTTTATTCATGATCGGCTCTAACACCAAAGCCTTTACCGCAACGGTTTTGGCCATGTTAGATGCTGAGAAAAAATTATCGTTGGATGATAAAGCCATTAAATGGTTGCCGGAATTTAAAATGAAAGATGCTTGGGTTACTAAAGAAGTAACGGTAAGAGATCTATTATGTCATCGTTTGGGCATGTATACTTTTCAGGGAGATTTTATGTTCTTCGATACAGATCTTTCTACGCAGGAAGTATTGAATAAATTTTCCCGCTTAACACCTTATTATAGTTTTCGATCAACATGGGGTTATACCAATACTGCATTTTTAGCAGGTGGATTAATTGCAGGTAATGCAACAAAAAGTACCTGGCAAGATTTAGTAAGAACAAAAATATTTCAGCCATTGGGCATGACAAGAAGTTTGGCATTATCAAGTGAAATAATTGCTGCAACCAATAAAGCTGCTGCACATTCTATTATGAATGATCAATTGATAAAAATTCCATACGGACAATTAGACAATATTGCACCGGCAGGTTCTATCAGTTCATCGGTTAATGATATGAGCAAATGGGTGACGATGCAATTAGATAATGGAAAATTTGATGGCAAAACCATTGTGCCTGCATCTGCTATTCAACAAACAAGAACACCTAATTCTATTTTAGGTGATGGAAGAGTTCCATTTAATACAGGTCATTTTAATTTATACGGATTAGGTTGGTTTTTGCAAGAGTATGGTGGTAAAAAAATTGTTTCGCATACAGGTGGTGTAAACGGGTTTGTTACCAGTGTTACTTTAATTCCTGAAGAAAAATTAGGCATCATTGTTTTAACGAATACAGATGCCAATAGTTTTTACGAAGCATTGAAATGGGAGATCATGGATGCCTATTTTAATTTCCCTTATCGCAATTACAGTAAATTATACCATGATGCGTATGAAAGAAATAATAAAGCAGAAGCAGCAGTCATTCAAAAACAAAGAGATTCTATTGCGATGAAACTACCTATTGTATTGCCCTTACAAAAATTTACCGGTGAGTATGAAAATGATCCTTATGGTACTTTAAACATTCAACCCGAAGGTGATCATTTAAGAATAAAATTTCAACATCATATCATGACGGGTAAGCTGGAACCCTTATCGGGCAATCGTTTCCTTTGCACCTACAGTAATCCTATTTGGGGAACAGAACCCACAGTTTTTACGATTGAAAACAATCAGGTAAAATCTGTAACCATTAAAGTGGCAGGCTTTGTAGATTATATGCCTTATGAATTTAAAAAGAAATAACATGAAAAAAATAATACTATCTGCTATTGTCTGCATTCTATCTTTCTTAGTTCATGCACAAAACATTCAACGCATTCATGATAAAGCCATTTTAGTAGACACACATAATGATATTTTAGAACAGTGTATTGGCAAACATTTAAGTTTTGATCAGGATCTGAAAGGCAAAACACAAACTGATTTAGTAAGATTAAAACAAGGTGGTGTTGATGTACAATTATTTTCTGTATGGTGTGACGGGCATCAGGCAAACCCTTATGCATTTGCCAATGCAGAGATGGATACATTGGATGCGGTAATTAATCGTAATCCTGATAAGATTGTAAAAGTTGCCAACAGCAAAGCATTGCATAAAGCCATCAGGCAACATAAAATTGCTGCCATGTTTGGTGTAGAAGGCGGACATATGATGGAAGATGATTTGAATAAATTAGAAACCATGTACAACCGTGGTACCAGATACATGACCTTGACATGGAACAACTCTACAAGCTGGGCTACCAGTGCATTTGAAGAAACCGGAAAAAAAGATCTAACGCATAAAGGTTTAAACGATTTTGGTAAACAGGTAGTAAAGAAAATGAACGAACTGGGCATGTTGGTTGATATTTCTCATGTAGGCGAACAAACTTTTTGGGATGTGATGAGTGTAACAACAAAACCTGTTATTGCATCACACAGCAGTGTATATAATTTATGCAATGTGCCGAGAAATTTAAAAGACGATCAAATAAAAGCGGTTGCAAAAAATGGTGGTGTGATTCAGGTAAATTTTTATTCGGGATTTATTGACAGCACATTTGATAAAAGAAGCATCGCTTTTGAAGTAAAACATAAAGCAGAAAAAGATTCATTACAAAAAATAAATCCGGAGAGATACTACTATGAAGAATATCTGTTTCATAAATATCCGGATGAAGTAAAAGCGTTACGTCCGCCGCTTTCGATGTTGATAGAACATATTGATTATATCGCAAAATTAGTAGGTGTTGATTATGTTGGTTTAGGTTCTGATTTTGATGGCATCAGTTCCGCACCGCAACAATTAGATGATGTAACGAGTTACCCTATTATCACCAAAGCTTTATTAGATAAGGGTTACAGCAAAAAAGAGGTTTATAAAATTTTAGGAGGTAATTTTTTACGTGTATTTAAAGCGAATGAGAAAAAATAATTAGCGGATGTGATCATTTGATAATGATATTCGCCAAAATCATCTTAAAAAAATAATTTTATAAGATTGCATATAATGCAATCTTTTTTTATATCTTGTTACAAACGGCATCTCATTATCAACTTCGTTAACCCCCACTACAACGATTTATGGAAACAACTGCTTCTAATTTTGTTGCACCTATTGAATCAAATAAAATTAATGCAACAAAAAGGGCTTGATATTTTGAATTTAATTGAGAAAAATTATCATTTAGAAAAAGAATAAAATTTTAATACTTCCCCTCCTTGCAAAGGGGGTGTCAGCCCTTGGCTGACGGGGTGGTCAAACTAAAACAACATACCATGAGAAAATTTATTTTGTTACTTATTCTTCCATTGCAACTCTTCGCTCAATTCAGTAAAGAAGAAATTAAAAAGTTTGAGCAGCAATCAAAACAAGTAAATATTATTAGAGATAACTGGGGCATTCCGCATATTTATGGTAAAACAGATGCAGATGCTGTGTTTGGTTTGTTGTATGCTCAATGTGAAGATGATTTTAAAAGAGTGGAGATGAATTATATTGAGAAGTTAGGAAGGCTTGCAGAAGTAAATGGCGAAAAAGATCTGTACAATGATCTGTTGATCAGAATGATCATTGATAGCACCGATGCAATCAATGATTATAAAAACAGTCCGCCTTGGTTACACAAACTATTAGATGCATTTGCAGATGGCGTAAATTATTATTTGTATACGCATCCATCAACTAAAGCAGTTCTGCTCAATCGTTTTGAGCCATGGTATGCATTGTTATGGACCGATGGAAGTATTGGTGCCATCAGCACTGCAGGATTGAATGAAAGAGATTTGAAGAATTTGTATGGTAGTGATTTGGTTGTAAGCAAATCAAATAATAAATCACAAATTACTTCGCCAATGACTTTGGTTCGAAACGAAGAACAACAAGAGATATTAACCGGCTCGAATGGTTTTGCCTTTGCTCCCTCTATCACAGAAAATAAAAATGCTATTTTATATATCAATCCGCATGTAACTTTTTATTTCCGTCCTGAAGTGCATGTAGTGAGTGAAGAAGGATTGAATGCATATGGTGCAGTAACATGGGGGCAATTTTTTGTATATCAGGGATTCAACGAACATTGCGGATGGATGCATACATCGAGTGCCGTAGATGTTTCAGATGCTTATATTGAAAAAATATCTCAACAAAACAATCAATGGGTATATGAATATGAGCATCAACAAAAAAATGTGATGGTAAAAAATATTTCTATCTCATATAAAAAAAAATAATGTTGTTGAAACAAAAACATTTAAAACATTGTACACGCATCATGGTCCGGTGATGGCAAAGAAAAACGGAGAATGGTTGAGTGTAAAATCTTTTAACCGTTCTATCATTAGTTTAGAACAAAGTTGGCAAAGAACAAAAGCCACATCCTTCAATGAATTTAAAAAAGTGATGGACTTAAGAGCCAATACTTCTAACAACACCGTATATGCAGATGCGGAAGGAAATATTGCTTACTGGCATGGTAATTATGTTCCGGTACGTGATAAAAATTATAATTGGAATAAACCGGTTGATGGCACCACAGCCGTTACTGAATGGAAAGGATTGCATACAGTTGATGAAATTATTCATGTATACAATCCTATAAATGGTTGGTTACAAAATTGTAACTCCACTCCTTTTAGTGTTGCAGGAATGAATAGTCCGAAGCGTGAAAATTATCCAATATATATGGCACCTGACGGAGAAAATTTCCGTGGCATTAATGCGGTACGAGTATTAGCAAAAGAAAAAAATTATACGATTGATAAAGTGATCGCTGCCGGCTATGATACTTATTTGGCATTTTTTGAAAAATTAATTCCTGCATTAAACAATGCCTACAATGCTTTACCTGAAAGCGATTCATTAAAATCAATTTTAAAGGAACCGGTACAAGTTTTAACAAATTGGGATTTGCGTTCAGGAATAAATTCTGTTGCTACATCTATTGCTGTTGCATGGGGTCAACAATTAATGCGACCTATTAATTTAACGACAGTTGAAACAGATGACCAAGTAATCAGAACAGGAAAATTTGCAGCTGATCCAAATAATGCAAAAATATTATTGACGCAATTGAATACAGCTATCAACTCATTGAACAATCGTTACGGTAAATGGAAGATAGCATGGGGTGAGATCAATCGCTTTCAAAGAATCAATAATGATATAGATTCAAAGTTTGATGATAACGCACCAAGTATTCCTGTTGGTTTTACTTCATCACAATGGGGACAAATACCGTCTTACAGCAGCAGAGTTTACAACAACACAAAAAAAATGTATGGCGTTAATGGAAACAGTTTTATTTGTGCAGTTGAGTTTGGTAAAAAAATAAAAGCAAAATCTTTATTAGCCGGTGGTGAAAGCGGAGATATACATTCAAAACATTTTTTTGATCAGGGAGAAATGTATAGTCAGGGAAAATTCAAAGAGGTGTTGTTTTATAAAGAAGATGTATTGAAACATGCAGAGAAAACATACCATCCGGGAGAATAGTAAGCGTCAATAGTCTTTAGTCGATAGTCATTAGTTAAAAATCATTCTAATCAATCTTTATTATGAAAAAAATTATCATTTTACTCTTATTGCCATTTGCATTAAGTGCACAAAAAAATTATCCGCAATTATTAGAAAAGTATATGGATGCCGAAATGAAGTTCAAAGGCTTTACCGGCGCAGTATTGGTAATGAAACAAAATAAAGTATTACTAAAAAAAGGGTATGGTTTGGCAGACAGAGAATGGAATATTGCCAATACACCCGAAACAAAATATCGCATCGGCTCCATCACCAAACAATTTACGGCGGCTTGCATTTTGCAATTAGCAGAACAAGGAAAATTAAGTTTAGATGATAAGCTCAGCAAATTCATTCCAAGTTTTCCGAAAGGTGATAGTGTTACCATTCATATGCTATTAAATCATACATCCGGTATTGCCAATTATACTGCACAAAAAGAATTTTTAAACCTGGCAACACTTTCCTTAACGAAAGATTCGATGATATCATTCATCAAATCAAAGCCATTTAGTTTTTCACCGGGAACAAAATTTCAGTATACCAATTCAGGCTATTTTTTATTGGGCTATATTTTAGAGAAAGTAAGCGGACAATCTTATGCTGATTATGTTCAACAAAATATTTTTAATAAAATAGGCATGAAGAATTCAGGCGCGGATAAATTAGATTCTGTATTGTCTATGCGTGCAAGAGGTTATTCTATGAACAAGAAAAAAATAACCAATGCGGATTTTATTTCTTTGGATTGGCCATTTAGTGCAGGCACTTTATTTTCAACTGCAGAAGATTTATATAAATGGGACAGAGCATTATATTCAACAACAGTTCTTTCTGAGGCATCCAAACAAAAAATGTTTACTCCTTACAAATCAAATTATAGCTACGGTTTCATTATAGATTCTATGCAAAAACATGCTCGCATTTGGCATAATGGTGGTATTCCGGGATTCATAAGTAATATCAGTCGCTATATCAATGATGATCTTTGCGTGATTGTTTTAGCTAATACAGAAGTCACACAAAACAATACTTTACCTATTACTGATGTGATTGCTGAGGGATTGGCTTCTATTGTTTTTGATCTGCCGGTTGAAACACCTTATGAACATAAAGAAGTAAAAATTGATCCTTCTATTTTAGATAAATATGTTGGCAAATACAGTGCAGGCTTGACTTTAGAAGTAATCAAAAAAGACAATAAACTGTATCGCCACAGAGATGGTTCACCTGATATTGAGTTAAAACCCGAATCGAATACCAAATTCTTTTATGCCGATGAAAGTAATCGTCAATTAGAATTTGAATTGGAGAAAGCGGGTAACGTAATAAAAATTTGGTTTATCAATAATGAACAAAGAGGTGAGATGAAAAAATTGTAAATGATTTCACATTGAGCTTGTTGAAGTCGTTTAGTACATTTCGACAAGCTCAATGTGACAATACATTATTAATGCCTGCTTGATTATTAAAAAATTACTTCGCCAATGCCTTCTCCAAATCATCAATTACTTTCTTAGTAACTTTTTTGGTATTTTTCTCTTTGATTTTTTTTAAGATAGGCAATGCCTTTTTTCCAAACTCATATAATCCAACAGGATTTTTATCAAAGTCATAACTGCCTATTACAAATTCAAGCTTGGATTGA
>CAIRTF010000049.1 GCA_903881425.1 uncultured Chitinophagaceae bacterium
GCAAATTTGATGAAAGGGTCTGCACCTTTGAATTTTAATTCTTCATCATTACTACCCCAGCGCAATTTGATTAATTGAGTTTGACCGCCAATAGTATTAGCAGAGCCGTGTAATATATGAGATGATGTAACACCGCCACTTAGCTGGCGATAGATATTAATATCTTCAGGATTTAAATTATCACCAATTCTTACTTCTGCTGTTACAGATTGTGCACCTTCATTAATAGAGGCCGCGGCAATATGTGAATGTTCGTCGATGATACCAGCAGTAACGTGTTTGCCGGTTCCATCAATTACCTTAGCGCCATCATCAGAAATATTTTTTCCAACCTTTGCAATCTTTCCATTCTTTAATAGCACATCTGTGTTTTGTAAAACACCATCTTTCTCATTCGTCCAAACGGTTGCATTTTTAATTAAGATATTTTCTTGTTTTGGTAATTCCTCAAAACCATATCCATCAAAAGGAAAAGTAACCTTAGCCAAATTTTTTGGAGCGTTTACTTTTCTTTTCGCTGTATCTGCCGCAGATGCCGCAGATTTTGCTAAAGATGCAGACCAGGTAAATTTATTTCCAGCAGTATCTTCTCCATTACCGTTCCACGCATCGCCATTTACAAAACCACTTAATCTGAATAATGGTTGAGCGGGTGCAGTTGCTGCGCCGCCTCTTCCGCCACCGGCTCCGCCAAATCCACCACCACCGAAACCTCTGCGCTGAGGTGTTGTAGAGAAACTTAGTTTAACTGTTTTGCCATCAAAAGTAAATTTTCCGGTCAGGGTGTCTTTACCAATAATATTTGCTGCAGTTGAACTTTTTACATCAATAGTATAATTAACATTTCCCGACGGTGAGTTTAATGTAAGATTATATAAACCCTTGATGTCGTTCCACGAAGATTCATTCACCCCATATTTTTCGCCTTGTACCCAGTTTTGTAAAATACTGGACGTTTCTTTAAAAACAGGGCCGCTTGTGATAATGAAGTTGGCCAGCTTCCCTTCATCAATACTTCCCACTTTATCATATACATTTAATAAAGTAGCAGGTGTTTTGGTTAAAGCTTCTAATGCTTTTGTTTCACTTAAACCATAATCCAATGCTTTTCTAAGATTGGTCATGAATTGTTTTGGATCTCTTAAATCTGCTGTAGTTAGTGCAAATGGAATATTTGCTTTTTCAAAAGCCGCTGCATTTGTTGGAGCCAATTCCCAATGTTTCATATCGGCTAATGAAACTAGTCTTGCATCATTTGGATCTTCCACATCCATGGCTTGAGGAAAATTTAATGATAAAATATAAGAAGCTTTAGTAGCTGCTATATCATTAATTCTTTGATATTCGTTGCTACCCCCTTTAATAATGTATTGAACACCAAACTCATCTCCAATCCTATCTGCACGAAGATCGTTCCACTTATCATCTGCTTCAAAAATTTGCGGCAATGACTGATTATCATTCCATGCCTGCAACGATAAATTCGTTCCTTCTTTAGAAGATTTATTGTTTTTATACCATTGTGCATCGAGATATGTTTGACGCAACAAAGCAATGGTACCCATCATACTGCTTGGATAACTTTGAGAAGAAGTTCCTTTGCTTAATGAATAATGCGCCGAAGCCTTTTCTTTGATCACAACAAAATTATCTTTTGTGTTTGCAAGTGTTACAATTGTTCCTGTTCCTCTTGCAATACCATCTTTCACGTGTGTTAATACGGTTCCAAAACCGGATTCGCGAAGAGGCTTTGCTTTGCTATCGTCTATTGTAAATAATTTAGAAGCATCTACTTCGGGTTTAATAGCCTGGTTCCAGCCATAAGCACCTTTTGTGTTTGAGGTGATTTGTGCCGGTTGATTAAAATTAAAACCACCACCACCTTGTTGTCTTTGTGGTGTTGCAATTCCATAATCAGAATAGATGTCAATGAAAGATGGATAAATAAATTTATCCTTACAATCAATAACAACAGCATCTTTAGGAATAGTAACACTTGTGCCCACCGCAACAATCTTTCCCTCTTTAATAAGAAGCGTTGCGCCTGTTAATGTTGTTTGGGCATCTTTAACAATGGTAGCATTGGTGAAAGCGAATGTACCTGATCGCTTGTCTGCTACTCCGTTCACGGGGAAGGTTTCCTGCGCCTGTAATAAGGTTGCAAAGAAAACTCCGCATAGGAAGAGTTTTAGTTTTCTCATAAATGCAATTAGTTTAAAATTGGTAGAACACTAAAACTACATAAATCATTCGAGGATAAAAACCATTCATCATTTTTTCGGTAAAAAGCCAGACAAACAGGATGAAATATAACAAGCCACGAATAAAATAATTTATACATTTGAAATATGCACGAGTTGAATATTTCTCAATGGGTAAATGAATACGGCGATCAATTGTATCGATACGCACTGCCAAGAGTAAGCGACAGTGAAATTGCAAAAGATCTGGTGCAGGATACTTTTTTGGCCGCTTGGCGCAACGTAGATAAGTATAAAGGAGAAGCTTCAGAAAAGAACTGGCTGTTTACTATTTTAAAAAACAAAATCATTGATTATTACAGGAAAGCGTCTACCAGAAACGAAGAAAGAATAAGCGATGTAAATGAAGATGCTTATTATTTTAATGATGATGGACACTGGAGCGAAAAAGCCGCACCCAATGATTGGGGCGTTGATTATAATGAGCCAATTAACCAAAAAGAGTTTTATGAAATAGTAGAAAAGTGTAAGAAGAAATTAAAAGAAATTCAGAACGCAGTTTTCTCTATGAAATATTTAGAAGGATATGAAAGCGAAGAAATATGTAAGGAGCTTAATATTACACCGTCAAACTATTGGGTGTTATTGCATAGAGCCAAAGTGCAACTCAGAGCCTGCTTGGAAAAAAATTGGTTTATTCAATAGGTGAAGTATGGGAATAATGATTAATTGTAAAGAAGCAACAACAATGATTTCTAAAAAAGAAGAAGGAAAAATTTCTTTTATAGAAAGAATACAACTATGGCAACATTTATTGATTTGTAGTTTGTGTAAATTGTTTATGAAACAAAACAAACTCATTGCATCTCTCATCCCCGAAGCAGAAAAAAAATCTGTTGCTTCTCTTTCGGATAAAGAAAAGCAACAGATAGTTGATGCGATAAGTAATGCGAATTAAATTATTTTGTTTCTCCTTTAAAATTTCCCGCATCCACATCTTTTATAAATTTTATCACGCCGGGATAAAAATCTTCCTGATCATCCCACATAGCTAAGTGACTTCCTTTCGGACAATATAAATACCTTCCTTGCTGAACTTGAGTGCTCATCCATTTCATGTGTTCGGGGTCCATTGTATCGAATTTTGCTCCAACTGTTAATGTGGGTACTTTAATTTCTTTTAATCTTGATTTAATATCCCAATTAGTTAATCTTCCGCCAATTCCAAACTCAGAGGGTCCCTGCATCATTGTATAAATTTCTTCGTTCGCGTGTTTGAAACATCTATCAATTGGTTCGGGCCATTCCGTTAATCTGCAAATATGTTCATGATAAAAATTAGGGATCAACAATTCCATGTATTTTGGATTCTTAAAGTCACCACGAGCCTCAATTGCTCTAATACTATCCAACACATCTTTTTTCATTTGTTTAGCTAAAATATCTTCGCCATATTTACCATAATCCGGACAGCTCGCCATCATATTGCAGATAAGTAATCCTTTTAAATTATCCTGATATTTTAGGGCGTATTCCATTGCTAAAATTCCACCCCAAGAATTACCAAGCAAGTAAAAATTATCTTTTGTAAGATGTAATGCTTTCCGCACCTGTTCTACTTCTTCAACGAATCGGGCCGTTGTCCACAAACTACTATCTTTTGGTTGATCGCTGTAATATGAACCAAGTTGATCGTACTCAATCATTTCAAAACCTTCTTTTGGAAAAAAACTTTCAAAGCATTCCATGTATTCATGTGTCATAGCCGGACCACCATGCAACAATAAAACTTTAATAGTTGGATTGTTGCCTATTTTCTTAGTCCAAACTTTAAAATTCCCTACCGGTGTTTGGATGGGAATCATTTTAATTCCAGCTGTTTGAACACCACTATCTTGGTTGGCGAAATAATTTGATAATGTTACTATATTTGATTGTTGGCAAGAAATAAAAAACGCAGATGCCAAAAGAAAGAAGAATATTTTTTTCATAAAATATTTTTATGAAAGATAAACGATATTCTTAGAAAAAAGTTTAACGACCCATATACACCATAAGTATTTGAACGTCGCTTGGGTTTACACCGCTTATTCTGCTTGCTTGTCCAAGTGTTTGTGGTTTGATTCGTTTGAATTTTTGTAAAGCTTCTGCAGAAAGCGATTGAATCTTATCATAATTAAAATTATCCGGAATAATAGAGTTTTCTAACAAACTCATTTTATCAACTAACTCCTGTTCTTTTTCAATATATCGCTCGTACTTGATTTGAATCTCTGCTTGTTCAATTGTTTCTAAAGAATATTTTTCTAAAGGAACGGATAGTTTCGGCATAGATTGAATCATTGCCTGCAAGCTAACATTTGGTCTAAGTATAATTTTATTTGCTTTTTGTTTTTCTGAAATTTCAGAAGATTGTATAGAGTTAAAATAAGTGTTTATTTCATCGGGCTCAATAGAATGCGTTTGTAATAATGATTTAATTTCTTCTACTCCGGTTTTTTTGGAAATCACTTTATTCATTCTTTCTTGTGATGCCAACCCTAATCGATAACTCATTTCGGTTAATCTTAGATCAGCATTATCCTGTCGCAACAGGGTTCTGTATTCGGCCCTGCTTGTAAACATTCTGTAGGGTTCGTCGGTTCCTTTATTGATAAGGTCATCAATTAACACTCCAATATATGCTTCACTTCTTTTTAAAACCAACGGAGCTAAATTCTTAATCTTTTGATGAGCGTTTATTCCTGCCATTAATCCCTGACAAGCAGCCTCTTCATAACCAGTTGTGCCATTAATTTGGCCGGCAAAAAATAAGTTTGATATTATTTTTGTTTCTAATGTGTTTTTGAGTTGTGTCGGCGGAAAGTAATCATATTCAATGGCATAGCCCGGCCTAAAAATTCTGCAATTCTCAAATCCCGGAACCATTTTTAGGGCTTTTGTTTGAACGTCTTCAGGAAGAGAAGTTGAAAAGCCGTTGACATATATTTCTACTGTATTCCATCCTTCCGGCTCAACAAATAATTGATGGCGATCTTTCTCTGCAAATCGATTGATTTTGTCTTCGATACTTGGGCAATATCTCGGACCAACGCCTTCAATCCTTCCCTGAAACATAGGGCTTTTATCAAAACCGGTTCTTAATACTTCATGAACAGCCTCGCTGGTGTAGGTGATGTGACAGCTTCTTTGATCCTGTGCTTTTATTTTGGGTGTATCCAAATAGGAAAAACCAACAACCTCCTTATCTCCTTTTTGTTCTTCCATTTTAGAATAGTCTAAACTTCTTCCATCAACCCTTGGGGGCGTTCCTGTCTTTAATCTATTACTTTCAAACCCTTCAGATACAAGCTGTTCTGTTATTCCGGTAGCCGCTTTTTCAGCAACCCTGCCCCCACCAAAGTTCTTTTCTCCAATATGGATAATGCCATTTAAAAAAGTTCCACTTGTAATAACTACTGCTTTAGATCTAATTTCATGACCCAAACCGGTTATTACACCAGATGCATCCCCCTTTTTTATAATAATTGATTGAACTGTGTCTTGATAGAAATCTACGTTAGGTGTTTCTTCCAGCATTTGTCGCCATTTGGCAGCAAAAAGCATTCTGTCATTTTGGGTTCTTGGACTCCACATAGCAGGACCCTTGCTTCTGTTCAACATTCTAAACTGAATGGTGCTCAAGTCTGATACAATTCCGCTATAGCCACCAAGTGCATCAATTTCCCGAACAATTTGCCCCTTGGCAATACCGCCCATAGCCGGATTGCAGCTCATTTGAGCAATAGTTTGCATATTCATGGTAATAAGCAAAACTTTGCTGCCCAAATTAGCAGCCGCTGCCGCAGCCTCACAGCCCGCATGGCCCGCACCCACAACAATAAGATCGTAATCGGGAAACATTTTTAGATTGAAATTAGTGTGCAAATATAATTCCCCACATCTGTTTCACGTGGAACAAGTTTTAGAACGAAGTAGAGGAAATAACAAAAGTTCCACGTGGAACGGTGCTTATTTTTTTTGGACAATCCCAAAACCACTAAGATAAAAATCTTCTTTTTGCCTCATTTTTTGAATATCTACTTTTTTCTTGTCATGGTAACCGCACAGGTGAAGCGCACCATGAAAAATAACGCGAAGCAGCTCGGTTTGATATTGGACCGACAAGTTTTTTGCATTTTCCGCAACCCGCTCAATGCTTATATAAATCTCGGCTGATTTTGCTTGATTTTTTTCGGAAAGATCAAATGTGATGATGTCGGTATAAAAATCGTGCTGCAAAAAGGATTGGTTAATAGTCAAAAGGTATTTATCAGAGCAAAAAACGTAATTGATTTGGTCTATTTGAACGCCCTCTTTTTTAAAAAGTAGTTCAATAAATAACTTCAGCTTTCGTTTTCCTTTGAAAACGAAGGCCTTATCTGCAGTATAAAAATTTATTCGAGACATATTATAAATACTATCGAACTCCAAAATTCGTAACAAATTGCCATCTTACCCCTATACTTTTGTATTCAATTACCGAAATGAAAAGATTAAGTGAATTAGCGATAGGCAAACGAGCTAAAATTATCTCTTTTGAAAAGGATGAGATTTTTATTAAACTAATGGAAATGGGATGCATTCCCGGAGAGATAATTAAAGTAGATCAAATAGCACCATTGGGAGACCCAATATCTATTTCTGTTGCCGGTTATAATCTTAGTTTAAGATTGAATGAGGCGAACAGTATTTTTGTTGAAGAAGAAATAAATAACTGATAATCAATTAATTAAATGAAAGTTGGACTATATTTTGGTTCATTTAACCCAATTCATGTTGGTCATTTAATAATTGCTGCACACGTTGCAAATAATGCAGATGTTCAACAGGTTTGGTTGGTGGTAAGTCCGCAAAACCCCCTTAAACCATCTTCAGTATTATTAAACGAATATCATCGTTTGCACTTGACAAAATTGGCTATTGATGATGATCCTAAAATAAAAGTTTCAGATGTTGAATTTAAGCTACCAAAACCCTCCTATACAATTGATACACTGGTTTATCTAAAAGAAAAACATCCAAACCACGATTTTTCTATCATTATTGGAAGCGATAGTTTTCAAAATCTTACTCGCTGGAAAAATTTTGATTTATTAATCAGAGACTACGAATTCATTGTTTATCAGCGAAGCGGCTACGAAATAATGGACACCTTCGGTGCTAAGATTACTATTTTAAATGCACCGTTATTGGATATTTCTGCAACCGTTATCAGACAAAATATTAAAGAAGGAAAATCCATTAGATACCTTGTTCCTGATAAAGCCAGAGAAGAGATTGAGATGTATGGATATTATAAATAACTAAATGTTGTTGATTCAAATACTTTATCCGCTCAAATTTTCGTTCTAGCTTGGGCAATTATAGTTAAAAGAAAAAATCATTTTATGAAACAGATTCACTCGTTTATTTCATTATTAGTTATTTCAACGGTATTTTTTTCCTGCGTTAGCACAAAGCAATACAAACAGGCTCAGGATAAGTATGCACAATTAGATGCGGCTTATTTGGATGTTCAGGGAAAATACAGAGCATTGCAGGGCGAATTAAATGGTGCCCAAAACCAAAATACTGACCTAACCAAGCAATTGGCAGCTCAAAAAGCAGCCTCAGATGCTAAAATTGCAGATTTGAACGGACAGATAGATTTTCTGAAACAGAATAATACAACCGTTTTAAGTCAGTTGAAAGATTTGTCAGTTATTTCCGGATCACAAGCAGAAAGTATCAAAAAATCACTAGAGAATATTGGCGCAAAAGATTTGTATATACAAGATCTTCAGTCATCAATCGCTAAAAAAGATTCACTGAACATGGCACTGGTGATGAATTTAAAAGGAGCGATTGGAAACTTAGATGATAAAGACATTAATATTAAAGTTGATAAAGGGGTGGTGTATATTGATATTTCTGATAAATTATTGTTCAAGAGTGGAAGCTATGATGTAACAGATAGAGCAAAGGTTGTGTTGGGAAAAGTTGCCAAAGTGTTGAACAATCAACCCGAAATCGAATTTTTGGTAGAAGGTCATACAGATTCTATTGCATTTAAAAATGGAATTTTAGCAGACAATTGGGACTTAAGCGTGAAGCGCGCAACAACAGTTGTTAGATTATTGCAAGAACAATATGGTATTGACCCCAAACGCATGTCTGCTGCGGGTCGCGGACAATATTTACCTGTAGCCGATAACACAACTGCAGATGGAAGAGCGGCTAATCGCAGAACAAGAATTGTGATATTACCTCAGTTGGATCAATTCTTTAAATTATTAGAAAAGAAAAAATAAAAGTTATTTAATAAATGAAAAAAGCATCAGAAATTTCTGATGCTTTTTTGTTGGAATTATAATGGTGGGTTAGCAGAGATACTATATAATACTTTTCTTTTTGCTGTTACGGCCAACAGCATAATTCATTTTCAATTGCTCATAAATCGGTTTAGCTTTTTTTACGCCCGATTGTGAAGCAAAACGAGCATTATGAAAATAAGCCTTCGTCATATTCATTACATCGTTTCCAATCTTCACTTTTACATCTTCCATTAATTTTTTTATTTTATCTAATTCATCAATTAGCTCAGAATATTGATGATACATATTTAAAAAATTGGCACACAAAGCAACATCCACCTGCGAAGGCACCGTATCGGGCTGAGTTTTCATATATTGAAGCGCCGCCTCAACAAATACCTGTTTTTTCGCATTTAATTTAAACAGGCTTCTGCGCTCCGATGCTTTTAGATTAATGTGGTTTGGCAACATCATTCTAATACCCGAAACATGCTGCATGATCTTGGCAATATCGGATGCGGTGAAATTTCTTACAGAAGTCATATGACTGAAATCTTATAAAAACACATCAATAAATAGAAAATATCTATTTAAAAACGCTAAAAAGCGGTTTTTATTGGCAAAATTGTTTGAAATAATCGATTTGCAATTTTGATTCTTTTAAGAGGGGTTCAAATTTTTTGAAGGAAATTCTATTCGAATCGTACCTTGATTCTCTAAAACATGCTCGTTTGTTAAGACTGATTGCTAAACTATATTTGAAAATTACCGGCTGGAAGACGAATATTGTTTTTCCAAATGAAATAAAAAAATGTGTCATTATTGTTGCACCGCATACCAGTTGGTGGGATTTTTTGATTGGGTCTATGTATAGAAAGGTTTTGAAATTAGAAGAAGCAAGGTTTTTGGGTAAAAAAGAATTGTTTGATGGTCCTTTTGGCTTTTTTTTCAAGTGGTTAGGCGGAACGCCGGTTGACAGATTCCAAAAAACCAATTTTGTGCAACAGATCATTGAGTTATTTAATGGGCATCAAGAATTTAGATTGGCATTATCTCCCGAGGGCACAAGAAAAAAAGTAGAAAAATTAAGAAGCGGATTTTACCATATCGCCAAAGGCGCGAATGTTCCTATTGTGATGGTCGGATTAGATTTTGCCAATAAACAAATATTGATTTCCCAACCATTTTATACAACCGTTGATGAAGTTGCAGATTTTAGAAAGATTATTCAATTCTTTGCGTCTATAAAAGGAAAACATCCCGAAAATGGGTTGGCACATTTAGATAAAGCATAAAAAATAATTAAGCACAATTTTAAAATGCTATTGCAAAAGCCGATAATAGTTTTTACTTTGCTTTAGTTATTCAAATTATTACCCTCGAAAACAAAAAGCATTCGCTGAATACGGCTGCTTTTTTGTTTAATATGATGTTGCGAATTATCAACCAAAGAAATAATTAATTTGTGCCGATGAAAATTATTTTAAAAATATTTGCATTGATTTTTTTATTGGCATCCTGTAAACAAAAATTTGCCAATCCGCATATTGTTATTCAAACATCAGTGGGTGATATTGAAATAGAATTATTCGATAAACAAGCGCCGATTACCGTCAATGCATTTTTATCTTATATAGATTCGGGTTATTTTAAAAACAGTAATTTTTACAGAGTATTGAATGATGATAATCAACCGAGCAATGCGCCTAAAACAGAATTGATACAAGGCGGCATTTGGAAAAGCAATAACAAACTGGCTTCGTCATTAAAGGGCATTATACATGAAACCACTAAACAAACAGGCATTCAACATACTGACGGAACAATTTCTTTAGCAAGATTAACAACGGGCACTGCGTCAACAGAATTTTTTATTTGTGTTGGTGATCAACACGGATTGGATTATGGCGGAGAAAATAATTCGGACGGGCAAGGCTTTGCTGCTTTTGGGAAAGTTATAAAAGGAATGAGTGTGGTAAAACAAATTTATAAAGCAGATGAAGAAAATCAATATTATCATCCACCAATTCCGATTTATAATATTGTAAGAGAATAATTTTATTTTTTGCGCAAATATTTTGTAAGGATAACAATGGTTTGTCCTTCTATCTTCGCTTCAATTTGTTCTGTATTGTCTTTTACCAAATGAATGTTTTTAACCACTGTTCCCATTTTGGCATTGAGCGTTGATCCTTTCACATCCAATGATTTTGTTAATACTACCGTATCACCATCATTTAATAAAGTACCGTTACAATCTTTATGTAAATCAACAGCAGCAGAGTTTTCATGATCACCCGATTCTTTAGCCCAAGCCAAATGTTCTTCATCCAAATACATCATATCAATTTTTTCAGAAGCCCAAGCTTCATTTCTAAACCTGTTCAACATTCTCCATGATACCACTTGCACCGCAGGTACTTCACTCCACATACTTTCATTCAAACATTGCCAATGTGTGCTATCGAGCTCTTCTTTTTTCTCTAATTGGGCTGCACATTTTTCACAGATAAAAATACAATCATCTGCATTGCCCTTAGAATGAGGCGGTATCTCATACAATTTTAAGCCGATAGCGGATTTGCATAATTCACACTCGTTATTACTTCTTTCGGCCAATGCTTTTTCTGTGATCATAAATTTTCAATGTGGCGGCGAATGTAGGTAAATTAATACTATGCGATATTGTTATAAAATTTATTGTGAATAAATTAGATTCTTCACATTCGTTTGGAATGACAATGCAACAAATTAACTTGCACGCATGAATGATTATTTAAGTGGATTGAACGAACCTCAGCGTGAAGCAGTAACATATATCAATGGCCCGTTGATGATTATTGCGGGTGCGGGTAGCGGTAAAACAAAAGTATTAACCACCCGTATTGCGCATTTAATGGCAAATGGTGTAGATGCATTTAATATTTTGGCGCTAACGTTTACTAATAAGGCCGCAGCCGAAATGAAAGAACGTATTGCAAAAATTTTGGGCAATAACGAAGCACGAAATTTATATATCGGCACATTTCACAGTGTGTTTGCCAGAATATTAAGAGGCGAAGCACATCGATTGGGTTACCCTAGCAATTTTACTATTTATGATACGGATGATAGTCGTTCTGTAATCAAAACCGTAATCAACGAATTAGGTTTGGATGATAAACATTATAAACCCAATGTTGTACACAATAGAATTTCTTCAGCTAAAAATGCACTGGTAGGTCCGGCTGAATATGCAACAGATTATTATATTCAACAGGAAGATGCAAGATCCAATCGTCCTGCTATTGCGCAAGTGTATGCTGCGTATGCAGCAAGATGTTTTAAAAACGGTGCAATGGATTTCGATGATCTGTTATTAAAGATGTATGAATTATTGAAACAACACAATGAAGCATTATCTAAATACCAACGAAAGTTCAAATATATTTTGATTGATGAGTATCAGGATACAAATGCGGTGCAATATCAGATCACAAAACTATTGGCGGCACAACACGAAAATATTTGTGTGGTGGGAGATGATGCGCAAAGTATTTATTCTTTTCGAGGTGCAACAATTGAAAATATTTTACAGTTTCAAAAAGATTATGATGAGGTGAAAGTGGTGAAGCTGGAACAGAATTATCGCAGCACACAAAGCATACTAAATGTAGCGAATGAAGTGATCAAAAATAATAAAGGTCAGTTACCAAAAGAATTATGGACAGAAAATGAAACGGGAGAGAAGATAAAATTGGTAAGAACCATGACCGATAATGAAGAAGGAAAATTTACTGCGGATACCATTCAGGAACAAAAATTACGCAATCATTATTTTAATAAAGACTTTGCAATTCTTTATCGCACCAATGCACAAAGCCGTGCCTTTGAAGAAAGTTTAAGAAGAATGGGTATTGCGTATAAAATTTATGGTGGCATTAGTTTCTATCAGCGCAAAGAAATTAAAGACATGGTGGCGTATTTGCGAGTGATTGTAAATCCGAATGATGAAGAAGCGCTAAAACGTATCATCAATTATCCTGCACGTGGTATTGGTAAAACAACAATAGAAAAATTAGTGATCATTGCGAATGAAGAAAATATTCCTATGTATCAGGTAGTGCAACGTGCAGCAGAAAATGGTTTTAAAGCTGGTACATTAGAAGCGTTACAGAATTTTGTAACGATGATCAAATATTTTCAAAGCATGTTGGAAAAGAACAATGCTTTTGATGTAGCCACACAAGTGGGCAAGCATACTAACATTGTAAAAGAATTATTTAACGATAAAACAACCGAAGGGTTAGCGAAGTATGAAAATATTCAGGAGCTATTAAACTCAATAAAAGAATGGACAGAAAGTCCGGATAACGAAGATGGGGAAGTAGGCAGTAAAAGTTTAGGAAGTTATTTGCAACAAATTACTTTATTAACGGATGCAGATAATGACAAAGAAGAAACCGATTCGGTTAAATTAATGACGATACATGCTGCCAAAGGATTAGAGTTTGCCTGTGTATTTGTTGCTGGCATTGAAGAAACTTTATTTCCCAATGCGATGGCCATCAATACCCGTGAAGAATTGGAAGAAGAAAGGAGATTGTTTTATGTTGCTGTAACCCGTGCCAAACAACGATTGTGGCTTACCTATGCCAATGCACGTTATCGCTTTGGTAATTTGGTGCAGAATGAGCCAAGCCGATTTTTAGATGAAATGCCTGAAGCCTTTTTAGATAAATCTTATGCAGGTGGTGGTGCAAAAAATGCATCATTTGGAAATATGGGTTCTGCTTTTCAAAGAATGCAAAAAGGTTTTGGTGATTATAATGATGTAGCACAAGCAGAAAAAAAATATGGTCCGCCGCCAAAACATTCTGCAGATGACAGAAAACAAAGTTCTGACAGAAGGCCCTCTTATGTGGCACCTGTAAATAGAACACCCACAACAGTTGCACATATTCCTTCTGCTGATTTTGAAGCAAGCGATACCAGTAATTTACAAGAGGGGCAAAAAGTAGAACATCAAAAATTTGGTTTTGGTGTAGTGGCGAAGATGGAAGGTTCTGCACACAACCCCATTGCAACCATTTCGTTTGAAAAAAATGGTGAGAAAAAAATTATGTTGAATTATGCAAAACTGCGGATTGTTGAATAATGAACTGAATGAACAAGTGTGCGACGCAACCATAGCCCAATAGTACTTCAAAAGCTTGTTTCACCACAAAAATATCGTTTTGCGAAAATCAGTTTAATGCGGTTTCAACCAATGCTAATCGCCATTTGTTTAATTTTGTTATGAAATTAAAAGTGCGTTATGATTAAAACAGGAAATCCCGTAATCAGTATTTATACAGAGATGACACCGAATCCGGAGACAATGAAATTTGTTGCCAACAAATTATTGTATCCCGGCAAGAGCTTGGATATTGCTGATGAAAGTTATGCAACACCTTCTCCTTTGGCAAAGGAATTGTTTAGCTTTCCTTTTATTAAAAGTGTTTTCATTGCCAGTAATTTTATTACCATTACTAAAACAAATGACTTAGAAGATTGGCAAGATGTAATACCTACCATTAAAGAATTTTTGAAAGTGTATTTAGAGAATGGTGGTGTAATTGTGCTTGAAGATGAAGTGGCCAAAATGAAACAAGAAGCAACCAATACCGTTGCTGCAGATGACGATGATGTGGTAAAACGTGTAAAAGAATTATTAGAAAATTATGTGAAACCTGCTGTTGAAATGGATGGCGGAGCGATACAGTTTAAAAGTTATAATGAAGGTGTGGTGAATTTAATGTTGCAGGGAAGTTGCAGTGGTTGCCCTTCATCTATGGTTACATTAAAAGCGGGTATTGAAGGAATGATGAAACGCATGATACCGGAAGTAAGAGAAGTTGTTGCAGAAGCAGAATAAATATTTTTTGTGAATAGAGTTTTGAAAGCATCACAGCAATGTGGTGCTTTTTTATTTGTACGATATTTATAAAAAGCAAAAAATAAATAAGAGCGAGGAATGAAACATATATTATTCTTCAAACTAAAATTTTATATACACACTTAATTCGGCATAAAACACATTACTTAATTTCTCCTGAACAAAAATATTTCCGTTGGGCTGCGTAACAGAAACGGGATTTTGTGGCAATGCATAAGTTGGCGTAAAAGAAAGCCCCCATTTTTTTGCATCATAAGAAACAGGAACAGATAATTCATAATCTAACACAACAAAACTGGTTGAGCCATTTACTTTAACACCGTATGCAACCCCGCGTCTTGTTTCTTTTTGTGCCTGATAAAATTTTTGGGTTCCTGCATTGGCTGTAATGCTTGGTTCAATGGTCCACAGATCATCAATCTCACCAAAATTAAAAGGATGAGAAATTCCATAGTTTACAATAAAATCTGTTTGTTGAGAAAACACCAAATCAGCACCGGCAGAAAAAGAAAGAAAAGAAGCATCATAGGTTGCATTGGCGCCGATATTTCCTTTCATTTGCGATTTAACAGAAGTGCTGTTTTTGTTATAAAAATATTTACTTGCATAAACACCGCCGCTGAAATTATCGCCTGCTGTAAAATTATATCCCACATCAATGGTGGTTAAATCGATTCTGCTCTGCGAGTTTGCCAAATAAGAAAGAGAGGCATCCACATAAAATCCGGATTTATCAAAATAACCAATCATGGGTGTTATATACGGAGTAAGAACAGAATCCTGTCTGCCATTATATACAGAATTAGATAAATAACTCAAGGATGATTTAAAATAAGAGCTTTGATTGAGCTCGGATTTTAAAGAAGGTTTTGTGTCTTGCGCATGGGTTGCTTGAAGAATAGTAAGCGCAAACACGAGCAATAAAAGATATTTCATGCACAAAGGGTTTAAATGATTTACAAGTTACGATTGGACAAGGTATAAATCAAAAAGTTTAATAATCAAACATCGGCTTATTTTTGATTTGTTATTTAACTCAATCATACCAGTATGCATCGTTTATTTTTTGCAGTATTATTAATTGCTTCACAAAATATTATAGCGCAACAAAAAATTTATTTTACGGTCAATAAAGACAGTACAAAATTTGAATTAACGATAGATGGCGCCTCACATTTAGCATCGCTTCCGTTAAAATGTATTGTACAAGAATATCCTAATAAAATTAATCATGTTGCTATTAGTGATAGCGATGAAATAATTACACCGCATAAAATGCATCCGAGCTTTTATGGTTGTTTTGATTGGCATAGCAGTGTACATGGACATTGGATGTTGGTGAAATTGTTGAAAAATTTTCCATCATTGCCTGAAGCAAAAAAAATTCGCGAAGCGCTTAATCAAAATCTATCATCTCAAAATATTTTAGCAGAAGCAAAATATTTTGATGCACCGTTATCTAAAAGTTTTGAAAGAACGTATGGTTGGGCTTGGATTTTAAAATTGCAACAGGAATTAAATTCATGGAATGATGTGGATGCTGCAAAATGGAGAAATGCATTGCAACCCTTAAGCGATACGATTATTAATATTTGGATGAAATTTTTACCAAAACAAACCTATCCCAACAGAACAGGCGTTCATCCCAACACCGCCTTCGGATTGGTGTTTGCCTTAGATTATGCAAGATCATCAGGGAATAAAAATTTTGAAGAAGCCATTATTAATTCTGCTAAAAAGATTTTTTTGAAAGATAAAAACGCCCCCTCTGTTTGGGAACCAGACGGAACAGATTTTTTATCGCCATCATTAGAAGAAGCAGATTTGATGCGAAGAGTCTTAAGCAAAACAGAATTTATTCAATGGTTCAATCAATACATCAATATAAATTCTTTAAAGCACTTAACGGTATTGCCGGTTGTATCTGATAGAAACGATTTAAGCATTGTGCATTTAGATGGATTGTGTTTCAGCAGAAGTTGGTGTATGAAAGGAATTGCTTCGATGCTGCGCAATACCGACGCAAGAAAAAAATTATTATTACAATCTTCCATCAAACATTTAAATGCAAGCTTACCCAATATTGCATCGGGCAGTTATGGTGGCGATCATTGGTTAGCAAGTTTTGCGGTATATGCAATTACCCAATAACCAAAAGTGGTTTAAAATATTCTTTATTATTTAAACCACTTAAACTATTAAACCTATAATAAGGTTGCTTCGGTTGAAATGGCTGTGTTATATAATTTAGAGATCGGACAGTTTTGTTCAGCATCTTTTACGGCTGCCTCAAATTGTTCTTTGTTAATGCCGGGAACTTTTGCCTCAACAATTAAATGCGATAAAGTAATAGCGCCATCATTCAATGTTATCTCACATTTTGTTTTAATTGTTTCGGGTGTAAACCCTAATCCGCCTAATACAAAAGATAATTTCATCGTAAAACACCCCGCATGTGCAGCTGCTACTAATTCTTCTGGATTGGTTCCCACACCTTCAGCAAAACGGGAATTGAATGAATATTGTGTTTGATTCAATGTAGTACTTTGTGTGGTTAAATGGCCACTACCTTCTTTGCCGGAGCCATTCCAAACGGCAGTTGCGTTGCGTATCATAATGTTTATTTATTTGATACACGAATTTATAAACTCTCTGAAGAGTATCTTTGACCGATACTATAAAATTCCGTAAATCGTGAATCCAATAGAAATATTTCATCAATTTATATCTGGCATACAAGAAACCTCTTTGCTTGAATTCATTGCTGTGTTTGCGGGTATTGGTAGTGTATGGTTTAGCAGAAAAGAAAATATTTTAGTGTATCCGGTTGGATTGTTGAATACCATTATTTATATCTACATCAGTGTAAAAGGAAAGCTATTCGGAGAAGCAAGTGTAAATTTTTATTATACAGTAATGAGTATTTATGGATGGATATTATGGTCGAAGAAAGATGCAATTAAGCATGAGATTGTTTTACATATTACTTTCAGCAGTAAAAAAGAATGGTTGCAACAATTGTTATTTTTTGCATCGTTTTATGTTGCTATTTATTTTTCACTCACATGGTTGAAAAATACATTTGCACCGGGTGCTATTCCCTGGGCAGATGCATTTGCCAGCGCTACGGCTTACACGGGCATGTGGTTAATGGCGAAGAAAAAAGTAGAGAGCTGGATATGGTGGATTGCCACCAACATTGCATCTATTCCACTCTATTTTATTAAAGGGTATGTTTTTACCAGCGTTCAATTTATGGTATTATTAATATTGGCAGTTGCAGGATTGATTGAATGGATGAAAAAATCTAATCAAAACATCAAAGCATAAATACATGTCATATTGCAGTTATGTAAAAACAATTGCGGATGAGCAGAACGTTCATAAAATTTATCATGATAATCATTACGGATTTCCGATTCATGAAGATGATGAATTGTTTTGCAGATTGATATTGGAAATCAATCAGGCAGGATTAAGTTGGACAACGATTTTAAACAAACAGGTATCTTTTAGAAAAGCCTATCACAATTTCAACATTAAAAAGGTTGCGGCCTATCAACAAAAAGATATTGACAGATTATTAAATGATGCAGGCATTATTCGTAATCGATTGAAAGTAAATGCGGCCATCGAAAACGCAAAGACGATTTTGAAATTGCAGAAAGAATTTGGTTCTTTTAAAAATTGGATCGATCAGCATCATCCAAAAGCAAAAGAGGATTGGACCAAATTATTTAAAGCAACATTTAAATTCACCGGAGGCGAAATTGTCAATGAATTTTTAATGAGCACCGGGTATTTGCCCGGCGCACATGATGAAGATTGTATTGTTTATAAAAAATTAGCAAAAGCCAAACCGGCATGGAAAAGCAAGCCATTAAAAAGATAGTAGTCATTGGTCCGGAATCAACGGGCAAAAGCACTTTGTGTAAGTTGTTGGCACTTCATTTTGCAACAGAATGGTGCCCGGAATTTGCCAGAGAATATTTATTAGCGAATGGAACTGATTATACCTTTAATGCCTTATCAACAATTGCTAAAGGCCAAATAGCATTGGAAGAAAAGTATGAGTCAATAGTCAATAGTCAATGGTCAATAGGTAATTCAGATAATTTACCATTCACCATTCACCATTCACCAATTTTGTTTCTTGATACCGATATGTATGTAATGAAAGTTTGGTGCGAATATGTGTTTGGTAAATGCCATCAATTTATTTTGGATGAAATTGTTCAAAGAAAATACGATCTCTATTTATTGTGTAATGTTGATTTGCCCTGGATAAAAGATGAATTAAGAGAATATCCGGATGAAAAATCAAGACAAGAATTATATCGTATTTATAAAGATATTCTCATCAATCAAAAAACTCCCTGGATTGAAATAAGCGGTAATTATAATCAGCGGCTACAATCTGCCATTGAAGCAGTAAATAAAATTTTGTAAAGCAAACACAATTATTATTCTTTAGCATTCATTTTGTTTTACTAAAAGAATAAGGCTTAATTTTATAAGCAGTAGTTCAGTAAAGTATTAAAATGAAGCAAGGGATTTTTTTAAGAACGATTGTATTGACTATTTTTCTTTCACTAAATTATTTTACATCATCGGCTCAAACGTATGTGTTTGCTCAACTATCCGGTTCTCCAATGAATACTGCAGGATGGAATTTACAAGGATCAGCCCAAGTGCGCAATGTATTAAGTACTGATATGAGCGAGATGATGGTAGTGCCAATAGGAAGTTTTTTTAGCGGTTCGGTTTTTTATAATAAGCCTATTAATTTGAGTTTATGCAATAAATGGAAAGCAGAATTTGATTTTAGAATATATGATGGATCCGGCGCCGATGGTTTGGCCTTTTGTTTTTTAGATGTACCGCCTGTTGGTTTTGTAAATGGCAGCGGGCTTGGAATTCCTTCCACAGCTAATGGTTTGAAAATTTGTTTTGATACGTATAATAATTGTGGTGGCGCTACCCCAAATTATAACATGCCTAAAGTAGAATTGAGATGGGGAACGGGTTACAATGAGTGTTCAACATTGCCTACGGCGGATAATGCTTCAGGTAATTTATCTTTTATTCGTTCAGCAACATACAACCATGCATTGATTGCTTATGATAATGGTAATATCAGCGTTTATGTTAATAATCAACTCATCATTACCGGTTCGCAACAATTTAATTTTTCGGGTTATCTCGGATTTACCGCAAGCACCGGCGGATTTAATGATAATCATTCTATCAAAAATGTTTTTATCTATACTGATATGCCGCCATCTGTAGCAAATATTATTTCATCAAATTCTGCAGCTTGTCCAAACACAAATATTCCATTAGGAACAATTCCTAACAGCAACTATGTTTATTCATGGTCACCAACAACAGGATTAAATAATCCCAATATTTCCAATCCAACCCTACAATTAAACAATACCAGCGATTCTTTGCAATCATATAAATATTATGTGAATACCGCGTATTCTAATAATGCAGGATGCGCTTCGGTGGATAGTGTAACGGTTTCTATTCATCCAAGACCAATAATTAACTTTATTACACCGGCTATTTGTTTGAATGATGCGATTGCACAATTTACCGATAGCAGTTATTCAAAAGATGCAAGCAATCTTCCGTTTAATTACTATTGGAACTTTGATGATGCGTTGAATTCAAGTATTTCCAATCCCAATACGGCAGTTCAAAAAAATCCATCACACAAGTATAGTAATGCAGCGATGTATCAAGTTCAATTGAAAATTATTTCTGATAATGGTTGTATAGATAGTTTAACGAAATCCTTTACAGTAAACGGTTCTGTGCCAAAGGCGAATTTTACAATTTTGAATAGTACCCAATTGTGCAATAATGATTCTGTACAATTGAAAGATAATTCATCTGTGAATTTTGGTTCACTTACCAAAGTAGAAATTTATTGGGATGCCATTAATCAGCCAACGATTTTTATCATAGATAATCATCCATATTTTGGAAAAATATACAAGCATCAATACGCAAGCATTCAACCATCATCAACAAAAAGTTATACCATCAGATATGTTTGCTATTCAGGAATTACTTGTGTAAATGAAACAAGTAAAAGCATTACTATTTTAGCTAGCCCAAAAGTTGTATTTAATAATATTCCTTCAATATGTGATAATTTTTTGCCAACTCAAATAACTGAAGCAAGTGAAATAAATGGAATGATTGGTCAATCATTTTATACAGGAACAGCAATTAGCTCATCAGGTTTATTCGATCCGTCAATCTCCGGTGTTGGTAATTTTATCATTCAATATAAATTCATTAGCAATAATAATTGTATTGATACAGCTTCGCAAAGTATCGTTGTGCGGCCACACCCACATGTTGATGCGGGTAGTGAAATTTTTGTTTTAGATGGTTCCTCTGCAACAATTAATGCCATTGCAAGCAGCAACCAATTATCGTATTTATGGATGCCATCTGTTTATTTGAATAGTGATACAGTATTAACACCCGTTGTTACACCACACCAAAGCACATTATATATTTTAACCGCAACCGATATTAATTCTTGCAAAAGCGAGGATAGTGTTTTTGTAAAAGTATTGTTTGCGCCAATTGCTCCGAATGCGTTTACACCCAACGGCGATGGCGTGAATGATAAATGGGAAATAAAATATTTGATTGATTATCCCGATTGCATGGTGCAAGTTTTCAGCAGAACCGGCCAACAGGTTTTTCAATCTATTGGTTATTCAACACCCTGGGATGGAACCTATCATGGAACACCATTACCAATCGGTACTTACTATTATATTATTCAACCAAGAAGCGGAAGGTCAACAATAAGCGGGAGTGTAACGATCATCAGATGAGATTCTATTTTATAATGGCCAACACATCTTCATCATCCTCAATGTTATTCATCTCATGTAATATTTGCGGATAACGCCAAGCTACTCTTGTACTCATGGGAACAACTGAAAATTTTTTCGGATTGGGTAAACATGCGATGATCATCGCCGCTTCTTCTCTCGATAAATTTTTAGCATGTTTATGAAAATATTTTTGCGATGCCGCTTCAATACCAAAAATGCCGGGCCCCATTTCAATGACATTCAAATACACTTCTAAAATTCTTTTCTTTCTCCAAATTAATTCTGTTAAAAAAGTAAAATAAAATTCAGGGGCTTTACGAATATATCTGGTAACACCGCTTCCCTGCCATAAAAAAACATTCTTGGCGGTTTGTTGCGAAATAGTGCTGGCTGCACCTCCCAACGGAATTTTTGATTTCTTTTTTTTCTTTTTTGGTTTCAAACTTTTTTCAATGGCATCCCAATCAAAACCATTGTGATCGGGAAATGCCTGATCTTCACTTGCAATAGCCGCAAGTTTTACATTGTAAGAAATATCATCCCATTGTACATAATCTCTTTTCAATCCGTACGAAAAAGAATTGCTGAGTTGTGTAATGGTGATTGGCGGCATAAACCATTTACAAATGATGATGTAAACAAAAGAAGAAATGAATAAGAACAAGAAAAATCTTTTTGTCCAATGCCAAATTTTTTGCAGGAAATTTTTTTTGGATAAAGCCATGTATAATGAATGAATTAATGCAAAAACTCTAATGTTCCCCAAATTAATGCTAAACCAAATCCAATTAGCACCAATCCCAATAGTTGATCAATTCTATGCATCACTTTGGCGGTGAGTTTTGAACGAAGTGTACCGGCCATTATTACTTTTGCAAAATCTGTTGCCAACACAACAATTAAACATGCACCGAAAACAGTAAACCTGTATCGAATGGGATGAATCATTCCTTTTGAATCGGCTAATATTGCCGCTGACCATGCTAACCAAAAAAATACTGCACCGGGATTTAATATGTTCATCAAATAACCGGTAATAGATAAACCAAGCAATTCATGTTTCTTAAAAACTTTTTCTTTCACATTATGCGGTTCATCGGTATTTGGTTTTTTAAAAAAGAGCGAGTAAACACCCATTGCCAACAACACAATACTACCGCAAATAGCAATTATTTTTTCATGACTGATTAATGAAGCAATGAATGCAGTGAATGAATTACAAATAACCACCATCGTAATATCGCTTGCAGAAATACCTAATATAAAAGCATAGCCGCCTTTTCTTCCATGATTAATGCTTTGTTTGATAATGGCAAAAATGATGGGCCCCACTGAAACAGAAAGTAGTAAACCCAGAGCAATTCCTTTAATGATGGCAGCAAACATGGATGACGATAAACTTTAATTAGTTAAAGATAATTAAGCGGGTTTTAATTCTCCCTTCCGAAATTTTTGCCAGTCTTCTAACATTTTTCCTTTTAATACTCTCGGAAATTTATGTTGACCACCGACTTTCCCTTTGGCTTTCATAAATGCCATGAATTGTTCTTCCGGTAAAATATCTAAAAAAACTTCTTTCAATGCACTTTTTCTTTCCACCGCATAATCATCGTTCAGTTGTTTTAATTTTTCATCGATGCTGATGCGAATTTTTTCTTCGTTTACGATATCGTTACAAGCAATATACCAATGATGTGCAAAGAAATTTCCGTGTGGAACACCCGCAACGGTAAATTCAGGAATACTGATATTGAATTCTTCACTAACCAATTGAACAGCTCTGTTCATATTCTCAACACTCAAGTGTTCGCCCACCAAACTCAAAAAATGTTTGGTTCTTCCGGTAATAATAATCTCGCATTTTTCTTTATCAATAAAACGCAAAGTATCGCCAATTAAATAACGCCATGTTCCTGCGCTGGTGCTGATAAGCAATGCATAATCCTTTCCTTCTTCAACTTCATGAATCATTAATGCTTCAGGATTAGCGAGCATGTCTCCGTTACTGTCAAAATTCTTTTCATCAAAAGAAACAAACTCCATAAAAATATGTTCGTTTGTAACCAAACGCATTCCTTTTGCATATTGTTTATCTTGATATGCGATAAAACCTTCGCTTGCTAAATAAGTTTCAATGTAAGTAAGCGGCTTGCCTAATAATTTTTCAAATCCTTTTTTGTAAGGTTCGAAACTTACGCCACCGTGAACAAAGAATGCAAGGTTAGGCCACAGTTCATGAATATTGTTGAGTTGATATCTTTCAATGATCATTTCAATGCACATTTGTATCCACGCGGGAACACCTACCACAAAGCCAATATCCCATTGCGGCGCTTTATCAACAATATCTTCTAATTTTTTATTCCAATCCTTTTCTTTGGCAATTTTTTTACCGGGTTTATAAAATGGTTGAAACCAAATAGGTGCTTTTTTAGCAGTGATACCACTAAGATCACCAGAATAATAACCTGAATTTTTTTGAAGGTCCGTACTACCACCAAGTGTTAACCAACCTTTTCCAATAGAGGCTAATGGAATATCTTCATAGTTTCTAAGGCTCAGTAATTGTTTAATCATTACAATTTTATTGCCTCGCAACAAATCATTGGTAATAGGAATAAACTTGCTTGCGGCTTCCGATGTGCCGGATGATAATGCATAATATTTTATTTTACCCGGCCAACAAACATCGGGCACACCTTCTAAAGTTCTGTGCCACCATTGCTGATAAATTGAATTATAATTAAAAGTTGGAACGAGTTCCTGAAATTTTTTCCCGGGATGTTTGCTCGATAAAATATCGTCGAAATGATATTGCTGCCCAAACTCTGTAAACTTTGCTTTGCGCAATAATTTTTTCAATACGCGCAGTTGTTGTCGGCGAGGATTGTTTTCTGGCAAATGCAATGCTTTGGCAATTGATTGAGGAACCTTGAATTCTATAATTGCCATTGAGGGTGTTTGTTTTGTTAATATTACGAAACTATTAAATTAAAGCAAAATTAATCAAGCTGTATGATGTAAAGAAAAGGTGAGCCATTTATTTATCCAATGGTTTTACCGAGTAAATTTTTAGCGTGACTGCTTACCAGGCTTTTGCTGTTAAAAGAATGGAACCATAAACGAACATTTCTTTTAATTGATCTTAAAATATAGAATATGTTGTTGTAGGTTACACCATTTCCTTCACAAAAAATCATCTCATCAATCATTTTATTTTCTATCAATGAGTGGATTGAGGAAATAAAGGTTGTTGATGATGATTCTTTGTCAAAATCAATTCTTTCAATTGATTGAATTTTTTTTGGCCTTTTATTTAATAAAGAAAGTACTTGTTGATATTGAACTTCCGAGCCAATTACCAATATTTTTTTTAATGGAGATGTTGATGAAAAGGAATTTTTTTTTGTAAAGCGTTCTGTAAAGAATAAAGCAGCTCTGATTAAAATTGCCCATTCAATAAAGAAGGAAAAAAAAATACTCTGCCATTTGGGATAATGCTTTTTAACAAACACATTCATGGCCGCATAAAACATTTTCACATAATTCAATCCGGCCCTTCGGCTGCTCTCGCCTTTAAAATGCAGAATAGTGATTGTTCCCAGGTAATAATTTTTATAACCCAATTGCCGAATTCTGTAACTGAGGTCAATATCTTCTCCATACATAAAAAAGGATTCATCAAAACCATTTAATTGAGTAAGCAATTTTTTTGTGGTCATAATGAACGCACCTGCCAATACTTCAATCTCATGTAGTTCATTTTCTCTCAAATTGCCTGATGCATATTTATTAAAAAAGCCAGAATTTGGAAATAGCGCTGCCAATCCGATCAATTTAAAAAACGAAGTAACCGGTGATGGAAAAGATCTTTTACTTTCTGCTAAAAATTTTCCGCCGCCATCCATCATTCTAACACCCAATGCACCACAATCTTTATGTTGTTTAAAAAAAGAAATACATTCTTCAAAACAATTTTCTGAGACAATCGTGTCGGGATTGAGGAATAAAACAAATTCACCTTTAGCTAAATAAAAACCTTGATTAGAGGCTTTTCCAAAACCAATATTTTTTTTGTTTTGAATGAATTGTGTTTCCGGGAACAGCGGTTGTAAATAATTGATACTATCGTCGGATGAAGCATTATCTATCACAATAATTTCCGCATCAATCTTTTCAATAGCTTTTCTGACAGAACAAAGGCATTGCTCTAAAAAGTATTTGACATTATAATTAACAATAACAATAGAAAGTTGCATGCCTGTGAGCCTGTTTAAAGAAGCGTAAAATAAAGCTTTCTTTGATAAAGATGGCGCATCAGCGGGCAGTCGTATTATATTTGCAGCATGTTAAAACAAACTTTACTGAAAGCAACCGAAGCGGCCGCGGCTGTTATGAAAGAATATTTCGATAAAGCATTTATCGTTTCCAATAAAGAAGGCATCAATAATTTGGTTACTGAAGTAGATCATAAAAGCGAAGAAGTTATTTTTTCGATCATCAAAAAAGATTTTCCCGATCATTTTATTTTAAGTGAAGAATCGGGAGAGATCGTTCAGGATTCGGAATATAAATGGATCATTGATCCGATTGATGGAACCGTAAATTACGCAAATGGAATTCCTATTTGTTGTGTAAGTATCGGTATTGAAAAAAGTGGCGTGATGGAATTGGGAGCTGTGTATAATCCTTTTATCAATGAATTCTTTTTTGCGCAACGTGGTTATGGTGCAACATTGAATGATAAGAAAATTAGCGTGAGCGATAAATCAGATCTTTTGCAAAGCTGTTTGGTTACAGGGTTTCCTTATACTTATTTAGATGCGCCGAATGGTCCTTTGGATGTGTTTGAAAAATTTATTCGCAAAGGTATTCCGGTAAGAAGATTAGGAAGTGCCGCTATTGATCTTTGTTGGGTTGCTGCCGGAAGGTTTGATGGTTTTTATGAACATAAATTAAATGCATGGGATAGCGCTGCGGGATTTTTAATGGTAGAAGAAGCAGGCGGTAAAGTAACCGATTATAACGGTTATTATTATTCACCGTATCAGCCACACTTATTGGCAACGAACGGAAAAATTCATGATGCAATGTTGCATGTAATTAACGGAGGAAATTTATAATGGAAAATAACAGAACAGAAATATCAACACTTGGTGAGTTTGGATTGATCGATCATCTCACAAAAAATTTTGAGACGCAAAATGTTTCTACCATTTTAAGTGTGGGTGATGATGCTGCAGTGATCGATCATTTTGGTAAACAAACAGTCATTACAACTGATTTGTTGGTGGAAGGAATTCATTTTGATTTGATGTACGCTCCTTTAAAACATTTGGGGTATAAAAGCGTGGTAGTAAATGTGAGTGATATTTACGCCATGAATGCAACACCGACACAAATAACCATGAGCATTGCATTCAGCAATCGTTTTAGTGTTGAAGCACTGGATGAATTTTATGAAGGTGTTTATGCAGCTTGTGAAAAATATGGAGTTGATTTGGTTGGAGGAGATACATCATCTTCTCAAAAAGGATTTATTATCTCTGTTACCGCTATTGGTGAAGTAGCGCCGGATAAATTTGTAAAACGCAGCACTGCACAAAAAGGCGATTTGATCTGTGTAAGTGGCGATCTCGGCGGAGCCTTTCTGGGATTGACTTTGATGGAAAGAGAGAAAAAAATTTATATAGAGAATCCTAAAATACAACCCGATCTTGAAGGTGAAGATTATATCGTTGGAAGATTATTAAAACCCGAAGCAAGAAAAGACATTATAGAATTTTTCGAGAAGAATGATATTGTTCCAACATCAATGATGGACATCAGCGATGGTTTAAGCAGTGAAGTGTTGCACATCAGCAAACAAAGTAATTTGGGTTGTAAAATTTATGAAGATAAATTGCCCATTCACAATGATGCAAGACAAGCTGCATTTAAGTTTGGATTAGACCCAACCGTTTGTGCATTGAATGGCGGAGAAGATTATGAATTAATATTTACATTGAAACAAGAAGATCACGATAAGATTGTATTGAATGAAGAAATAAGTTTAGTAGGTTATATGACCGATGCAGAAGATGGATATAAATTTATATCAAAGGGTGGCAATACATTTGATATCACTGCGCAAGGTTGGAATGCCTTCAATAAATAAAAGTGACGATGAAATTATTTTCATTCAACAAAATAGTTACATCGATTATTTTATGTATCATTTTATTTTCATCTTGTATTTCTTATCATAAATCCAATTATACTTTTAATCAAAAGTATTCGGCGGCAGAATTAAAAGAAGATTTTTTATTGCTCAAAAAAATTCTTGAAGTCAATCACCCATCTTTATATTGGTTTACCCCAAAAGATAGTGTAGAATATTATTTTACTATAACAATTAATAGTATCACCGATTCTTTAACCGAAGCACAGTGTAGAAACAAAATAGCTTTTGTGTTGAGTAAAATAAGATGCGGACATACCGGTGTTCGATATTCAAAAGATTTTGACAGACTGGTTAAAACCGAAAGGGGTGCTGCTTTTCCGCTAAGCATCAAATCCTGGAAAGATAGTATGGTAGTGGTTGCCAGCGCTTTTAAAAAAGATTCTATTTTTAAAAGAGGAACGATTATTACTTCCATTGATGGCAGAACCAATAAAGCAATTTTGGACTCCATCTTTCAATTTATCTCAACAGATGGCTATGCAGATAATTTTAAAAGTCAGGTTGTTTCAAATAATTTTTCCGGTTGGTACAGAAATGTGTTCGGGTTAAAAAATAAGTATTCCATTAAATATACAGATAGCGCAGGAAAAGAATCATTGGCAACTGTTTATAATTTTATTCCTAAAAAAGATACGGTAAAAAGAAAAGACACATCGATTGTAATTATTCAATCCATTGCGCCGCAATTAAGTAAACGACAATTAAAATTATTAAGCAAACGCTCCATGAACATTGATAGCACTATTAATACGGCATATATTAGATTAACGACTTTTAGTGGCTATCGATTAAGAAAATTTTTCCGTCAATCATTCAGAACCATTCATCAACAACAAATAAAAAATGTAGTGATCGATCTGCGTGAAAACTTAGGTGGTGATGTTGACAAAAGTATTCTATTGGCAAAATATTTAAAAGACAGTTCATTTAAAGTAGCAGATACCATTGCAGCAATGAGCAGAAAATTTGAATATGGAAAATATATTCGTTCCGGTTTTTGGGATTGGTTTCCAATGCATTTTACCAATAAAAAAATGGGAGACGGAAGAATTCACAATCATTATTTGGAAACGCATTATTATCATCCCAAACAAAACAATCATTTTAGCGGAAATATTTATTTGGTGCAAGGCGGCTATACTTTTTCTGCAGCAACGATGTTTTTATCTTGGATGAAAGGTCAGCAAAATGTACAATTAATCGGTGAAGAAACAGGAGGTGGTTATTATGGTAATTCTGCTATGTTTATTCCGGATATAGTTTTACCCAATACAAAATTAAGAGTGAGTTTACCTTTATATAGGGTTGTTTGGAATGATAAAAGAATTAAAAACGGAAGAGGTGTGATGCCTGATATTGAAATTGATCCTTCATCTCAAGCAATTAAAAATGGAGTTGATATTAAATTGAATTATATAAGGAAGATGATTGTTAAAACCAATAAAAAATCATCTATTCCCATTCAATAAAACTTGCTTTATATCCCTTGGCAATTTTTCCTAAATGCTTTAAACCCAATACCCGTGCAGGGTACAGGCTACACATGCGCAAGGCCTCCTCTAATTCAACATCGCAATGATCTGCTAAATTTTTAACAGCTTTTTTCATAGTCAATGCAGAGCCGCTGAGTATTCCGTTGCTTTCATATTTATCTCCTGCTTTTTGATGCGGATAAAATCCTTTTGTTGTTTTGGTAACTGCATCGGTAATCACAAACAATCTTTCTTTCATTATTTTCTTGGCAATTTTTACTGCAGCAAAATCAACATGATAACCATCGGGAATAATACTCGCTTTTACATTGGCATGATTAAACACAGCACCAACTACTCCGGGTTCGCGATGTTGCAATGCACTCATAGCATTATATAAATGCGTAACGGTTGTAATACCTTTATCAAAACTTTTTAATGCTTGTTGGTAAGTTGCATTGGTATGTCCGGCAGAGATAATAATATTATATGATTGAATTAAATCAATAATTGCATTGCTGCAAACTTCGGGTGCCAGTGTAATTATTTTAATGACATCTTTTCCATACTCCAATAATTTTTTTACTTCTTTAATATTGGGTGAATGAATTAACGATTCAATATGAGCACCGCGTTTTATTGTATTGATCCACGGACCTTCAATATGTAAACCCAAACAACCCTTACCACCTTTTTGCCAATAATCTTTTATGGCATCTATGCAGTTGTAAAACACTTCGTAAGTATTGGTAGCAACTGTTGGACAAAAATGTAAAGCACCACCATTACTACAATAATCGTACAGCTTAAAAAGCGCATCAGCATTGGGATACACAGCAAAGAGTTTATTATGTGCGCCGTAAATCTGAAGATCAATAAATGAAGGAACGATAGATGTGCAGATGTGTTGTTGTGCAGATTTGCGAATTGATTTTGTTGCAACAATATCAATAATTATATCATCTTCCACAATAATAGAATGATCGTATAACCATTCGTTACTTGTAAATATTTTTTTAGCTGAAACTATTTGCGCCATTATTTTTTTAAATGATATTCTTTTTCTAATAAAGCAATTAATCTTTCTGCCTGTGCTTTGTGCAATTCTAAGAATGTTATATAATTAAATAAAGTGCCACGAGAGTAAAGGAGTTTTGTACCATAAGCCAAGAATGTTTTTTTATCTATGTCTAACAGTTTGAATTGTTGTGTTGATTGTAAAATGAGTTCTCTGGGTGTGCCTATGTATTTTTCATAATAGCGATAATCAAAAATAGGTTGTCCAATAGCTAAAGCCTCAGCTTCAAAGCCCCTGAATGCGGTATGTTGATTGTCGACTGCTCTATTACCTTCAGCATAGCTTTGAATACTATCTGAAACAACTTGCTCTTTAATTAGGTTAAAAGCATCATTTTTTTCAAACTGGTTTAGGGTTCTTAATGTTGGCGCAA
>CAIRTF010000050.1 GCA_903881425.1 uncultured Chitinophagaceae bacterium
CGGAGATTCAACAGGTGCTATTGCATTGATGACTACCACCAGAGATGTTTTTGCATCGAGCAATATTGTAATGAATGATTATTATGTAAAAGCATTATTCAAGCCCGATGCAAATGGAAATTATCTGACTTTAGGAGAGGTAGTAAAGCAATCAAAAAATACTACCTATCAAAATTCGGGTGATGTGATCAATAACAGAAAGTTTACTTTATTAGGTGATCCTTCCATTCAATTATCTTTTCCCAAACTTCGATTGCAAATAACCACCATCAATAATCAATCCGTTTTATCAAACGATACTTTGCATGCATTGAATAAATATTCCATCACAGGCAAAGTAACAGATGCTGTTGGAAACGCTATTACTGATTTTAATGGAACCCTTTACCCAACAGTGTTTGACAAGCCTCAGCAAATAAGCACTTTGGGTAATGATCCTGCAAGTCCGGTCACTACTTTTAGTCAGCAAACCAATATTTTATACAAAGGGAAAGCAACGATTCAAAACGGTGTATTCAATTTTAGTTTTGTAATGCCAAAGGATATTAATTATCAATCAGGCAATGGAAGGATCAGTTTGTATGCTGCAAATGGTGTGCAGGATGCCAATGGAATTTTCACCAATTTTTTTACGGATGGGGCAAATACCATTACAACAGATAAAGTTGGTCCCACTATTAAACCTTATCTCAATGATACCAATTTTGTGAGTGGCGGATTAACGGATGAAAACCCTTTATTGTTAGTAAAATTGTATGATTCATCAGGTATTAATACAGCAGGTACAGGTATTGGTCATGATATTACTGCAACGATGGATGGTGATGAAAAAAATATTATTGTATTGAATAATTATTATGAATCGGTATTGGATAGTTATCAGCAAGGAACCGTGCAATATCAATTGCCCACTATGACAGAAGGAATGCATTCCATCAAAATAAAAGCATGGGATGTGGCAGACAATTCTAATGAAGCCACCATTCAGTTTGCAGTGAAAAAAAGAACACAACTGCAAATAAAAAATGTATTCAATTATCCCAATCCGTTCTCCACCAAAACTACTTTCTCCTTTGAACACAATCAGCCCAACGGCATGTTGAATGTAACGGTGGATGTATTTAGTATGAGCGGACAATTGGTAAAAGAAATCAAAAAAACATTTGTTGATGCAGGCAGCAGAAGTTGCGCTGTTGATTGGGATGGCAGAAGTGAAAAGGGAGAAAAATTATCAGGCGGTTTATATATTTATCGTATTATTGTAACAACAAATGCGGGTTTTGCTACCGCTTCACAAAAATTACTTCTCTACTAAACAATTTAGATGGCATAGTTCTACGTTAATTAACATACCGGTTCCTTTGTTAATGTTTGGATTTTGTTTTACCAATCATTGTTTTGATTTAAAACAAGAAAACTTGGATTTCTTTTATAATACTTTGTATTGCTCTTTGCGGTTAAATATTTAAACGTAAAGTCTGCAAAGATTTTGCAAAGAAACACAAAGCAAGAAACCGGTTTGAATGCTATCTTAAAAATAAAATCATGAAAAAACAAACCATTGTTTATTCTTTTGTTCTGTTGTTAACGTTCGGTATTATGCAGTTACAAGCACAAACCAGTTCAGTAAATGTAACTACAACAGCCGTTCCCTTTTTGCGTATCTCACCCGATGCAAGAGCAGGTGGTATGGGCGATGTAGGTATTGCTACTTCACCCGATGCCGGTGCTTCTTTTTGGAATATCGCCAAAACACCTTTTGCCAAATCAACCAATGCCATTGGCGTAACCTATACACCCTGGTTAAAAGACCTGGGATTGAATGATGTGTATTTAGCCAGTTTATCAGGCTATCATAAAACAGAAAACGGCAATGCCATTTCAGCTTCTATTCGTTATTTCAGTTTAGGCAATATTCAGTTCACCGATTTTGCAGGTAATCCGTTGAATACATATAGTCCGAAAGAATTTTCTTTTGATCTCGGTTATTCTATCAAACTCTCCGATAATTTGGCATTGGGTATTGCAGGTCGTTATATCAATTCCAATTTGGCATCGGGTACCGTAAATGGGGTAACCTATAAAGCAGGTAATGCCATTGCGGGTGATGTTACTTTATATCATGCAGCAAAAGATAATGGCGCAGGATTGGCATGGGGCATTGCTTTAACCAATTTAGGATCTAAGATCAGTTATACCAATGATGCACAGAACAAAGATTATATTCCGGCTAATTTGGGATTGGGCATGACCTATACCAGTGTGATGAATGAAAGCAACAGAATTACTTTTGGGTTAGACATCAATAAATTATTGGTGCCTGCACCGCCTGTTGCATCAGGCAATACTTCCACTGATTCTGCCAATTTATATAATTACAGAAACAATAGTGTGATCTCCAGTTGGTTTAAATCGTTTGGTGCAGGGGCATTTCAAACAGTTACTGTTTCATTGGGGGCCGAGTATGGATATAATGATCAGTTCTTTATCCGGGCAGGTTATTTTTATGAAGATAAATCGCAAGGCGATCGTCAGTTTTTTTCTGCCGGTGTTGGATTTAAATATGATGTAGCCAATATTAATTTTTCTTATTTAGTTCCATCGGGAAATGGTGTAACAAGAAATCCATTATCCAATACTTTGCGTTTAGGTATTTCATTTGATTTGGATAAAGGAGATAGAAAATTTTAGGAAGAAGGTTTTTGGTCTTTAGGTTTTAGTCTTTAGTGAAAACCGTCTCTACTAAAGACCAATCCCCAAAGACTAAAATCAACCAAGGTTTCGCAAAGTATTTCTCTGCGTTAACTTGGCGTCCTCTTGTTCTTTGCGGTGAATTAGTGTAATAAAATCTTTATTTGTAAATTTGCACTATGTATAGTACCGGAGAAATATTAGCTATTTTAAAGAATAAAAAAAAGGAATTGGAGAATAAGTATCCTATTTCTGAATTAGCATTATTTGGTTCTTACGCAAGAGGCGATAATAATGAACAAAGTGATATTGATATTTTAGTAGATTTTAATGGAAGAATAGGTATTGAATTTATTGAATTGGCACACGAATTAGAAGACACTTTCCGAACAAAAATAGATTTGGTATCCAGGAAAGGAATTCAAACAAAGTATCTTCCTTTTGTTGAAAAAAGTTTGATTCGTGTCTGAAAGGCAATTGCCATTATTGTTAGAAAATATTGCCAATGCCATTGGAAATATTTTAAGTTTTACCAAAGAGATAAGTTTTGAAATGTATGAGACGGATATAAAAACAAGGCAAGCTGTAGAAAGAAATTTTATGATTATTGGTGAAGCAGTTACAAGAATTCCTCACACATTCAAGGAAAAGCATTCACAAATAAAATGGAGACAGCTAAAAGACTTTCGCAATTTTATTGTTCACGACTATTTTGGAATAGATCATTCCATTGTTTGGGATATTATTCAATTTCACCTTTCTGATCTGTTACAAGAAATAGTAGTTTTGAAAAATAATGATGCTGATTAATAAAATAGTAACATGCGTATAGGCTACGGAATAGATTTTCATCAATTGGTTGAAGGAAGAGATCTGTGGATAGGCGGAATAAAAATTCCTCATACCAAAGGTGCACTCGGACATAGTGATGCCGATGTTTTACTGCATGCTATTTGCGATGCATTATTGGGTGCAGCTTGTTTGGGAGATATCGGTGTTCATTTTCCGGATACATCGAACGAGTTTAAAAATATTGATAGTAAAATTTTATTAGCCAAAACGATCAATTTAATTAAAGCAGAAGGCTATTCAATTGTAAATATTGATTCAACATTGTGTTTACAATTACCCAAGATCAAACCTTATGTAATACAAATGCAGGAAGTGATCGCCAATATCTGTGGTATTACTATAAAAGATATTTCCATCAAAGCAACCACCACTGAGCAAATGGGTTTTGTTGGAAGAGAAGAAGGATTGGTGGCGTATGCAACGGTATTGCTGAAGAAAGGTTTTAGTCTTTAGGACTTGGTCTTTGGAAGGACATCTTTGTTCGTTTTTCGTCCAACGAACCTCGAACAACGAACCTCGAATAACGAACAACGAACCTCAAACAACAATGAACCCCATTAACGAACTCAAACAAACCTGGCGCAGCATACCCGATGAAGTAAAAACTTTTTTAAAAAGAGCGTTACTGATTTTTATTATCTGGAAAATTATTTACAATGGCTTTTTATTTAATGGAAGAATTATTGATAAACCGTTGACGGATTGGAGTGCGGTAGGCGCACAAAAAATTATTCAACTTTTTCATCCTAAAAGTATAGTGACGATAAAAGAAGAATGTAAGCCAGCCCCTGAATTAAATAATAAGATAGCCTGTATAGATTATTTATTATTAGATAATAAAAGGATTGTTGGAGTTGCAGACGGATGTAATGCTTTAGAGTTATATATTTTGTATACTGGATTTTTGCTTGCCTTTCCATCGTCGAATAAAAAAATAAAGAGAACTATTCTTTTTATTATCTCCGGTATTATAATCATTTACATAGCTAATATCATTCGTTTAACAGCTTTGGCATCTATGAATATGAACCGTATAAATGCTGTTGATATGGCGCATCATTATGTATTTAAAATGATTGCATACGCAATCATTTTCGGGCTATGGGTTTTATTTACAAAGAAAGTGTCTAAAGAATGAAACGTATACCTAAAAAATATACTCCTTTTGTTTGCCTAATATTGATGATTTTGTTTTCTTGGATAGAAGAATCACTTATTGAAAGCAAGCTGCACAATTACTTATATGTTGAAGGGCACATTATTGCTCGATCTATTATTAGGGTTACATACATTTTTGTTCTTTTTGGATTGGGTTATATCGGTCTCAAAACTTTGAAATTACGATGGGTCTTGTTATTGTATATAGTTTGGTATGTTGTAATACTGGTAATATCAGGAATCAGAATAATAGCATTCCTTCTTTTTGGCTATAAAATGCCAATAAATGTTTGGGATTTTCTCTTTACTTTTTATGGCTCTGCATTAACACCATTTCCTTATATCTTTCTTTTGTTATTATATTTTTTATCGGGCAAAAAAAATAAATAAGCACCATAGTTTCTTATTTTACTTGATAGCTTTTTTAAAGGAGCCGGGCAGTTATACACCACCCGCTTCTTCCATCTAAGTATTCGCCTTACAATTCAGGCTCTTGTTGTTTCAAAAAAAGTCAAAATTTTTTATTGAATTGTTGTCCTACTTTTTTCAACGCAGTGGATATGACAAAACTGACCGTCGCCTCGCTATTCGGAGAGTTCCGCAGGGCTCTCTGGATTGGTAATAAAAGCCAGACTTTGTCTGGCTAAAACTTCCCCGCTATCCATTGACTTCTGTAGGGTGTCTATGGATTTTTAAATAAAAATCAGACTTAGTCTGATTCTCATTATTTATCCAAAGAGCCGCTGCGCTAACTCTTAGGATAGCAGGTGCAATAAAGACCACGATTTAAATAAGACGGGCATAAAATAAAACAACAACCGGGCTAAACAAACGGATTGATAATGGTGAGCGTATTATTTACGACGAGATTGTGCTGCATGTCTTCGGAATATAAAATAGTGCATCCGGCTTCTATGGCAGAAGCTGCAATGATGGAATCAAAAAGTTGTAGTCGTATTCTTTTACTATAGCAAAAGCGAGTTCAATTATTTCAATAGTTACAGGAACTAGTATACAGGCAGCAAAGAAAAAATTGCACAGCTGTATCGTTTCTTCCTTTGAAGCTTTAAATCTCTTTAAACAGACATTGATGTATTCGCTTAAAGATTGGGAAGAAAAACTGGGAGATTCTTGTAGCAGGGATTGAGCAATATCTCTTTTTGAAGGAGCATCATGGTCAAAAGCGTACAACATGACATTGGTATCTATGGCAGTCTTATTCATAATTGTTCGCTTCATCCCTGTTGAACCTGAAGCCCTTCATATTGAAAGTAAACCGGGAAAAAAAAGTTTTAATCTCAGCGAGAGATTTACTTGCTTTTAAATATTCGTTTTGGTCTTTTTCGTCCAAAGAAAAAGCGATTACCTCCAGTGGCTTTCCGACATAATTATCGGGAAGTTTCAGCAGGTAAGTATTATCAAGGGGAACAATGATTTCTCTTAACATGGTTCAAAAATTATAATAATAAAGGTAATCAATTAGTTTTAAAGATACTGATTGTGAAATTATTAATATCATCAAACGGTACTACGATATATTGTGAAACGTCAATCCTTCGCTATCCGGAGTTATTATGTTTGAA
>CAIRTF010000051.1 GCA_903881425.1 uncultured Chitinophagaceae bacterium
ACTCTCTTTAATGATTTTGATATTCGTTCGTTAAAAAATAAAACGACCGGAACAACAGAGTATCTGGAAAACAGAAAATTATACTTCATTAAAAAATTAGATGGCGTTGTCCGCTCAGTCAACTAACCATTTATTATTTTGTTATTACTACATGGCACAAAAAAAACAACACCTTCCGGTAAAAATTTGTCCTGTATGCAATAGACCTTTCAATTGGCGAAAAAAATGGGAAAAAGTTTGGAATGAAGTGAAGTATTGCAGTGAAAAATGCAGGCGCAACAAGGCAGCTTGATGTGTATATGATTTTAATCATTAATAAAAACCATATAATGTTGTAGCTTAGTAGCAAATAAATTCAGATGGAACAAGATTTGTTCGAGTTCTTAAGTGAGAATAAAAAATTGCTGCAGGAATATGTAGAAGTGCGTATCAATATTTTTAAATTAGAATTGATCAGAACCACTTCACGCATCAGTGGTTTAATTATTTGGTTGATTATTTCACTTTTTTTATTGTTTCTCATTTTTATTTTTAGTGGTATCACTATCGGTTTCTGGTTATCACAACTCATGCATAGTTATGTAGCAGGTTTCGCTGCAACAACAGGCATTATTATTCTGATAACTTTATTATTAACAATGTTCAGAAAGCAATTATTCATTAACCCGATTATTCGGGTATTGGTAAAACAATATTCCAATGACAACGAAGAATAAAGATATTACCGGTTTGGAAACTTTGAATGCAGAGATCAGAGAACTGCATCATAGAAAAAAATATTTAGAAAATGAACTGGATAAAAATTGGGATCACTTGAAGCATCATTTTCCTTCTATGTTACGCAATTCTTTATTTAGAAAAGCGAAAGAAGAATTTCACAGAAGTTGGTCGCAAACGCTCTTCTCTATTCCAAAAGTACAAGAAGCTGTAGGCAATACTTTACAAAAAGTATCTGTTAAATTAGAAGATGTTTTTCTGCATTGGATAGATAAAGTATTTGCTAAAAAAGATTAGTTCATCGCAATACAAATCCAAGAATAAATAAAGCAGCTATCAGATACATGGCAATATTCACTTCTTTATATTTTCCACTTAATACTTTTAATAAAACATAACTGATCATTCCAAAACTGATGCCTTCAGCAATGCTGTAAGTAAACGGCATCATTACAATTGCTAAAAAAGCAGGTAACGCGTTAGTGATATCAGCAAAATCGATATGCTTTACTTCTCCCATCATCAATAATCCAACAATGATCAATGCAGGAGATGTAGCTGCAGCAGGTATCATAGCAAACACAGGCGCAAAGAATAATGCTAATAAAAATAAGATTGCAACTGTAAAACTTGTTAAGCCTGTTCTGCCACCCGATGCAATGCCTGCTGCACTTTCAATGTAAGCGCTGACAACACTTGTTCCTAAAATACCTGCTGATGTTGTGGCAATGGCATCAGATAATAATGCTTTTTTTGCATTGAGAATTTTTCCATCTTTCAATAACCCACCTGCTGAACAACAACCTATTAATGTGCCCACAGTATCAAATAAATTCACACTCAATAAAGTGAATAAGATGATGAGCATATCTAATGAAAATACTTTCGAAAATTCCAATTTAAAAAATACAGGTGCAATAGATGGTGGCATACTAATGAATTTCCCTCCATCAGGTAAATGTGTTATCCCTAATGGAACACCAATGATTGTTGCAACCAATATGCCAATCAATAATGCTGCCTTCCTTTTTTTGTATAATAAAACCGCAGTCACCAATAAACCAATCACAACAAGAACAGTTGCATGAGATTTCATATCACCCAACTTAACAATCACACCGTCTAATTTATTATTACCGATATGCACCATTCCGGTTTCAATAATGCCTGCATTGACCAATCCAATCAATGCAATAAAAACACCGATACCAACTGAGATCGCATGTTTTAAATTAGTTGGTATGCTATTGATAATTGCTTCGCGAATATTTAATAAAGAAAGAATAATAAATAAAATGCCTTCTAAAAAAACAGCCGTTAATGCAAACTGCCAGGTATAACCCATTGTTAAAACAATGGTATATGCAAAGAATGCATTCAATCCCATTCCAGGAGCTTGTGCGATTGGAAGATTAGCCAATAAAGCCATCATCAAACATCCGATGGCACTTGCCAATGCAGTTGAGACAATGACTGCATTAAAATCCATTCCTGTTTTTGATAAGATCAACGGGTTCACTACTAATATATAAGCCATGGTAGAAAATGTAGTTATTCCTGCAACAATTTCTATTTTAATGGAACTATTATTTGCTTTTAATTGAAATATTTTTTCTAACATATCCGGTTATTGATGAAGATGAGTGTTCTAATATAAAAATTATAACGCAGAATTATAAAATAAAAAAGCAGATGACTAATAATCATCTGCTTTAAAAAATATTTTCCAAAAATTATTTATTGATTAAATATTTTCTTTGCAAAGTGTACAAAATAATAAATACAAGCGGGAAAATCAATCCAATTATTGCAAAACCTGAGAATAAACTTGTTCCAACAAAAATAACAGTACCGATAACAGGAACAATTTCACTTAACAACCAGATATAATAACCTTGCATTTTTAGTTTTCTCATTTGCATAGCACCCATAATGCCAAGAACACCACCAATTAGTGCTAAGACCAACAAAGGCAAATTATTAGCAGCCATTGCTTTAGCTTGTTGCAGCGCTTCGGGTGTCATCATTTTTTTTACAAAATCAGGCATCTTATCAAAATCGGGACTTGCCATTTGTTTCTCCATATCCGCCACACGTTTATCTGCAGTTGCATATTGCCACAAGCCCATAATTAATTGAATTGAGCTTCCAACGTATGTCAATACAGTTAAGGTTTTCAGACTACCATAATTAATTTCAATATTGTTTTCTTCTGTAAATGTTGTACTCATAAATTTTGTTTTGGTTGAAGAATTAAGAAACTAAATATATATCAATAGTTGCAAAAACAAAAATATTCAGAATGAACAAATGATTATTTGCTGAAAAATATTGGCATAAAAAAAGACATCCTGTAAAAACAGGATGTCGTATACTTACTAACCACTATCTTAATTAAATTTCTTTTTTAAACTACTTACCTGTTCTTGTAAATTATTTACCATTCCGGCTAATGAATTTACATCCCAACGTTGCACCGTATTTGCTTTCTGCAAAATATAAATAGCTTTCCAAACTTCTAATACTTCATCGGCATTTACATTATAAGGTTCGTATTGCGGATTATCACTCACCAATGTAATTTTATTTTTTGCACGATTATTTTTCATGATGCGTTTATACACCACGCCTTCGTTCTTACTTAATACAACATAAGTATTACTATTCTTCACGTCTTCCATATCTTCTACCCTTTCGCCAACAATTACGCTGCCGCTTGGTGTGGGCAACATACTATCGCCAATAATTTCGAATGCACGATAATGCCCCGGTGCCAACATAGGTAATGTGAAAGTGTTTAACTCATCTAAAAAATCAGGATCGGCATAACCTGCCAAATAACCTGCTGCTGCTTTTACAGGCACCAACTGAATTTCGGCAGAACCTGATGCAACCATTTTTAATTTTCGGCGTTGCTCTAAATAATTAGTGCCTTTTGCATTGCTCATGTCTTTTAATAATAAGTCTTCGAAACTTATTTTAAAGATGTCGCACAAAATTTTCTGTACTTCCAATTTAGGTTCGGCACGTTCTTCTTCATAAGCACCAATTAAAGAACGTTTTACTTTTAATTTGTTGGCACATTCTTCCTGTGTCCATCCACGCAGCTTGCGCAGGTAGCGAAGATTTTTTCCGGCATAACTCATAACTAATGAATTTAGATGCAAAATACTAATTTTTTTAGTTTTACCAAATTTATTTTTATTGTTGCCACGCAAATAAAGCGCACAAGTGTGCGACGCAACATCAGCTCAATAGCATTCCAAAAGCTCATCAACAAAACCATTTAAAATATAAAGTGTATATTTGTATTTCATATACTCTCTCTTAGAAGACTGGATAACTTTCCTTCCGTTAAAAGCTCATCAAGTCATAGGTTATGAGCATATACCATTTTAATCATACTTACGTTATTACTTAAGGAAGGTTAATTATTATTAACTTAAAACAATATTATTTTGTTATTTGAACAATTACACATTATTGAGCCCATATTAAAGGCGCTCAAAGCAGAAGGTTATACAACGCCTACACCCATTCAGCAACAAGCTATTCCCGTTGTATTAGAGGGAAAAGACTTATTAGGCTGTGCTCAAACCGGCACAGGTAAAACAGCCGCATTTGCTGTTCCTATTTTGCAAAAATTATATGAACAAAAAAGTGAAGAACGCGGTTTTAAAAATATTAAATCATTAATATTAACACCCACCAGAGAACTCGCTATTCAAATTGATGAAAGCTTTGCAGCGTACGGTAAATACACAGGCTTATCTCATGCGGTAATATTTGGTGGTGTATCGCAATCCAATCAGGTAAATACATTGCGCAGAGGTGTGGACATTTTAATTGCCACACCGGGCAGGTTATTGGACTTGATAGATCAACGTTTTATTTCTTTACAACATATTCAGTTATTTGTATTGGATGAAGCAGATAGAATGTTGGACATGGGATTTATTCATGATGTAAAAAAGATCATTCATAAATTACCCTCACAAAAACAAACTTTATTTTTCTCTGCAACCATGCCAACAGAAATTGCAGGATTAGCAAATTCTATTTTAAGAAATCCAACCAAAGTTGCTGTTACACCTGTTTCATCAACCGTTGAAAAAATTACGCAAGGCATTTATTTTGTAGAAAGAGAAAACAAACGTTCTTTATTAATTCATATTCTAAAAGATAAAGACATTGAAACGGCATTGGTATTTACCAGAACTAAACATGGTGCAGATAAAATTGCCAAAGAATTAAACAGAGCCAATATTAAAACAGATGCGATACATGGAAACAAATCGCAAAATGCCAGACAAAGAGCTTTGTATAATTTTAAAAATAAACAGATCAGAATTTTAGTAGCAACCGATATTGCGGCAAGAGGAATTGATGTGGAAGATTTAACACACGTTATTAATTTTGAATTACCGAATATTCCGGAAACTTATGTGCACAGAATTGGCAGAACAGGCAGAGCGGGTGCTTCGGGAGTTGCCTTATCTTTCTGCGATCAGGAAGAAAAAGTTTACTTAAGAGATATTCAAAAAGTAATTGCTCAATCAATTCCCGTAATGGGCGATCATCCCTATCAGGTAATTCGTCCAAGCTTTGAAGAAACGAAAGCAAGTATGCAAAAAAACAATACTGCTGCAAGGCCCAATGTTTTCAAGCGACCTATGCGACAAAGGAAATGGAGTCAATAAAAGTATTACACTAATTTTTACGAATTACACGAATGGAAAACAGCAATAGGCTTATTCGTGTAATTCGATTTAATCTGTGTAATAAAATTCTCCTTAACTTTCGCATCTAAATTTATTAATGTATGAAATCAATTGTAACTATTGCATGTTCATTATTTATTTTTAACGTTGCTATCTCACAAGCTAAAATAGACAGCACTGCTAAACCGGAAGAAACCACATTTTATGATGGCTCATCAAACATTATTTTTTCACCCGGTACAGTTTTCAGAACAAGATCAGGACATTATTATGAGATCACCGATAAAGCCAAATTTAAAAATACAGTAGATCATCCATCTGTTGCCGCATATAAACAAGGCAAGAAAAATTATTTGTTGATAATTCAGGGAATAGATATTCCTATTGCTGCTAATAAAGTGCAGGACGTAATTGAAAGTAATATCAATGGAGATTTTAAAGGTTGGGATGGTGCCAGTTCATTCAGTTTAGTAAATGGAGATGTTTGGGTGCAGGATGAATATGGAAGCTTGTTTGCTAACTTGTATCGACCGAAAGTTTTTATTTACAGAATTTCTGATGGCACTTATAAAATGAAAATAGAAGGTGTGGATCAGATCATTACAGTAAAAAGAAAATAATTTTAAATCACTGATATAAAAAAGACATTGACTTTGGTTAATGTCTTTTTTATTTTATGGCAGATCACCCCCCTTCCAATTAAAGTTTAAACTGAATTGATGAAACATGTTTTGTTGATAGAAGCCCGTTGCATAACGTATATGTAATTTCCTGAGCAATACACCCACTCCCATTGTAAAGCCATTCAATCCATTGGCAACGCTGTAAGCATTTAGATCAGTGCGACGTAAAAAATTATATCCTGCAGTAACTTCAATTTTATCAGATACAAAAAACTGTGTTGAAAAAATCAAATGATTCACTACTTTTTGTAAGCCGCTGATGCCGCTATTATCCATTCCTTCTGCAATATTAAAAGTAGAATCATTGTAATAAATATTAAATGCCTGCAAATGATGTGCAGTCAGAGAGAATTGTATCGGCGCATGTTGTAATCGCTTGGTGATACCTAATTCCAGATCAAAAGGCAATTCTTGTTTTGTGCTGCTGCCGTCATAAGTTCTTAATTGAGTTCCCAAATTTTTTACTACTACACTTGCCTGTAAAAAGTTTGTTGAATCGTAATAGACAATACCAATGTCAAATGCAATACCATTGCTTTTATATTGCGCATAATTACTACTCATGAATTTGAACGTAGCACCATACCACCAATGCGCTTTGTATTGCTTGGATGTGGAGAGCTGCGCCACATAATCATTTGGGCGAAATACTCCAAGTATATTCCCTGCTGCATCTGTTTGTGTGATGATGCCATAATCAAAATAATTTACACCAATAGCGAAATTGGTGTTCACTTTCTCCAAATAAAAAGCTGAATTAAGACTGTAATTTTTTATACCTGCAAAAAAATTATTGAATGATGTATTGACCTGTTGATTCATCTGCGGACGAAGCAATGCAGGATTTTGAAAACTCATGCCCACATCATTTCCAATGTTAGAAATATTAATACCACCCAATGCAGATAACTGTGCGGTATTAGATTGATTGAGAAAATTAAATATTGTATTGCCACCTAAAGTTTGTGTTTTAGATGATATTGATAAGAAGAAAAAAAATATAAGGATGTTTAATTTTCTCATTGAAGATTTGAAGATACTTCAAAAAATATCCCCCATGAAAATGGGGGACCTTAACCCTTAAAACAACCAACATGAAAAATGTTGATTATATATTAACAAATTAGAAAGAATATTGTTTGAAAAAGTAATTCATTACACAAGCGCAATGTCCAAAACCTGCTGCATGCTTTTAACATAATGAAACTGAACGCCTTTAATAAAACTACTTTCAATTTCTTTGATGTCTTTTTCATTCTGCCAGCACAAAATAATTTCTTTAATACCTGCTCTTTTTGCTGCCAACACTTTTTCTTTAATGCCACCAACAGGTAACACCTGTCCGCGTAAAGTAATTTCTCCTGTCATAGCCAAGTAAGGTTTCACTTTTCTTCCGGTAAATGCAGAAGCCAATGAAGTTAACATGGTAATGCCCGCACTCGGACCATCTTTTGGAACAGCACCTTCCGGCACATGCACATGTACATTATGTTTAGAAAATTCAATATTATCAATTCCATATTTTTTTGCATTGGCTTGTAAATAAGTTAATGCAGTAGTAGCGCTCTCTTTCATCACATTACCCAAATTGCCTGTTAATTTCAACTCACCTTTTCCTTCACTCAAAATGGTTTCAATAAATAAAATATCACCACCAACATAAGTCCACGCTAAACCAACCGTAACACCCGGCATGTTTACCGTTTTATATATTTCATTTGAATAACGAGGCTGACCCAATATTTTTTCTACATCAACAGCAGTTAATGTGGGCTTAATTTTATTTTTGATGACTAATTCTTTCGCTTGATAACGCATGATGGATGCTAATTGTCTGTCCAAATCACGCACACCACTTTCCCTGGTATAACTTTCAATGATCTTTTCTAATACTTTATCGCTGATATTAAAGTTGGTTTTCTTTAATCCATGTGCTTCTTTTTGCTTAGGAATTAAATGACGTTTAGCGATTTCTGTTTTTTCTTCAATGGCATAACCACTCAAATCAATAATTTCTAACCGATCACGCAAAGCAGGTTGTATATTTTGTAAATTATTTGCAGTTGCAATGAATAAAACTTTACTTAAATCATATTCCAACTCTAAGTAATTATCATAGAAAGAATTGTTTTGTTCGGGATCCAAGACCTCTAACAATGCAGAAGATGGATCGCCACGAAAATCATTTCCTATTTTATCAATCTCATCTAATATCATTACCGGATTTGAAGATTTTACTTTACGAATATTTTGCAAAATTCTTCCCGGCATAGCGCCAATATATGTTTTGCGATGTCCACGTATTTCGCTTTCATCATGTAAGCCACCCAAACTAACACGCACATATTTTCTGCCAACAGCATGTGCAATACTTCTGCCTAAAGATGTTTTACCAATTCCGGGAGGGCCAACAAAACAAAGAATCGGACTTTTCATATCTCCCTTCAACTTCAATACAGCTAAGTATTCCAGAATACGGCTCTTTATTTTTTGCATGCCGTAATGATCATCATCCAATACTTTTTTTGCATTCTTTAAATCGTAATTATCATTGGTATATTCATCCCAAGGCAAGTCCAACATCAGGTCCAAATGATTATACACCACAGAATAATCCGGCGTTGACACATGCATTCTTTCCAATTTCGCAATACCATTATTAAATAAAGTTTTTGCAGCTTCGGGCCATTTTTTTGTTTCGGCCTTTTTTTTCATTTCTGCTACTTCTCTTTCATTCGTATCACCACCTAATTCATCTTTAATACTTTTTAATTGCTGTTGTAAAAAATATTCACGTTGTTGTTTATCAATTTCTGTTCTTGTTTTATTGGTTACTTTATCTTTCAATTCAGCAAATTGTAATTCGCGTTGCAACAACTGCGTTAATTTTTCTGCACGTGCTTTGATATGATGTACTTCCAATAAACTTTGCTTTTCATCAATCTCACTGTTTAAATTACTGCTCACAAAATTGATCAGGAAAGACGGGCTCTCAATATTTTTTAAAATGATAGATGCTTCTGTTGGCATATTAGGCGACAGATGAATGATCTGTGTTGCCAGATCTTTGATCGATGAAATATAGGCATCAAAATCTTCATCACCTTTGATGATCTCATCTTCCAACAATTTAATATTCGCCTTAAAATATGGGTCATCACTGACCATTTCCAATAACTCAAATCTTTTCTTTCCCTGAATAATAATGGTCGTTCCGCCATCAGGCATTTTTATTAACTTCACAATTTTTGCAATCGTACCAATGCTGCACAGATCTTTTGCTTCAGGATCTTCAATATTGGTATCCTTTTGTGCAACAACACCAATTAATTTATCTGCTTTATAAGCATCATTCACTGCTTTAATACTTTTATCCCTACCAACAGTAATTGGTATCACAACACCTGGAAATAAAACAGTATTTCTTAACGGAAGAATTGGAATGATTGCCGGAATCACTAAATCTTTATCTACCAGTTCATCATTCTCATTAATAGGAATAATCGGCATAAAATCATTATCATCATCCGCCCTCAATAAAATATTCTTATTTATCATAATCTTTTTTTCTGAAAGTCAAATTGTCACCATTCTGTTGGTTTCAATTAAATTTTTTGTAGCTATAAAGTAGGCAATATTAATGCCATTCACAATATTTTTTGAATGAATGGTAAAAATGACGCAAAAAAACTTACTTATTTGCAATTAAGACACAAATAATTATTTTATTATAAGTTGAGGTAAAACCCTATTTTATATTACCAAATTTCCTATTTTATACTTGAATTATTTATTAAAAATAAAATGACTAAGAATTCAATGCTTTTTATAGGGATGATTTTTTTTAGCTCTTGTTTTAGTGGGGATAAAAAATTGCCGCTGAACCTTTCAGCAGCTATTAAAAAATATAGAAGTATTATAAAAGATTCTTTAACAGATGTTGTTTTGAAACCAAATTCTAAGTTTTATTTAGAACTTAAGAAAACCAGTATTATAAGAGATAGTTTTGAAATAGAAAATATTGGAAATAAAAAATTTGTGATAGATTATTTAAATACAAGTATTAATAATTTAAAAATATTGACAGATTTAATTGATATAGAACCGAGAAAATCAAAGAAAATATTATTTGAGTATAATGTTGATAATAATTTTATTGAAAAAGATGGTCGTTTATCTTTTATGATATTGGTAGTAGGGAACTCGAAAAATAATATATCTGTTTTGAGAGTAGGAGGAATAATTAAATAGTTTTTTAAACCACCTAAATTAATATTTATGAAAAAGAAAAAATGCTCATTTTAGCAATGTTATTAGCTGTAGGGCTTTCCGTAGAAGCAAGAATGTTCGGTTGGGGTACAGATTGGACATATAGTTACAATGATGGAAATTGTCTTGTTACTACAGCTGTTCAAACTAATTATATTTTTTGGATAGCGGTAGATTCACGAGAAGTAGAAGTAGGTAGAAATTGTACAGATGCAGATCACGGTACTCCTTCTTCACCACCAACAAATCCTAACAGTTAAACCTAAAGGGCGAGAGCCCTTTTTTATTTTTAAGTTTGAAGAAATGAAAAATCTAATAATAGTAATATATGTAGCATTTCCTTACATAGTTGCTGCGCAAATATCTTTTAACGGCATTGTAGTAGATTCCAAAGAAAAACCAATTCCCTATGCCTCGATTGGGTATTTTAATAATCATGTAGGTAGCATAAGTGATTCAAATGGTCATTTTTCGATTACTAAAATATATGGTGATTCAATTAAGGTTTCTTCAATTGGCTATAAACCAACCATTATAAAAATACTTAATCAAACTAATTATATAAGGATAGAATTACAAGAAGAGTATGCATATCTTAATGATGTTTCGGTAAGGTCAAGAAG
>CAIRTF010000052.1 GCA_903881425.1 uncultured Chitinophagaceae bacterium
CATATAATTTTATTTTTAGTTCTAAATCCCTATCCAGCTTTGCTCTCAGCAGATCGTAAATAACGATGGCAATATTCTCAGCTGTTGGATTTAGTATTGCAAATTCTTTTGTATCTAAGTTTAAATTTTTATGATCGAATTTTTTTACCACTTCCTCATTAATCAGTTCACTCAGTATTTTCATGTCTAACACAAAACCGGTTTCTTTGTTTGGTTCGCCGGTAACTTTTACAATTAATTCATAATTATGACCATGAAAATTTTTGTTATTGCATAATCCAAACACTTCCTCATTCTTTTCATCACTCCAGGCATTGTTATGCAAACGATGTGCTGCATTAAAATGTTCCTTTCTGTAAACGGCTACTTTATTACTCATTTATTTTTATTGAACCAGCTTTTGTACAATGGTTGAGCTTGAGTTGCGTCGCACACTTCAACCGACGTAATTCTTATCAACTTTTTATGTTCTTGAAATCGTTTCAAGTAATTCGGTTATCAACTGAAGGCACTGCTGCAAAAGTGTGTTGCTCAAGTGGCCATACATTTAGAGAGCCGTAATATTGATAACAGAGCTTGAACGTATGTTCTGCAAATCTTACTAAAATTAAGCCTGCAAAGTTACATACGGATAAATAAACGGGCAGGATGTTTATTTTGTTCGAATTTTTACCTCTTTTTTTCCTGAATAGTAAATAAATATCTGAAAACTGCTATTTTGGCGCAATCAATTCTTTGCATAATATTTGAACCACCAAATCACTTATCTTCAACGCATAAATTATTATAGATGAATACCGGAAAAGAATTTGAACAATATGCAATTAAACATAAAGGCATCAGCAGTGCCACTTTGCATAAATATCAGGCACATTTTAATCCAACCAGTCTTACGCCTTATATCATAGAAGAAAGACCACTGAACATTGCACAAATGGATGTATTCAGCAGATTAATGATGGACAGAATTATTTTTTTAGGTCAGGCTATTGACGATTATGTTGCCAATATTATTACTGCTCAATTATTGTTTTTAGAAAGTGTGGATCGTACACGCGATATTCAAATGTACATTAATAGTCCCGGTGGTAGTGTGTATGCAGGATTGGGCGTATATGATACCATGCAATTCATCAATCCTGATGTAAGTACTATTTGTACCGGTATGGCAGCAAGCACGGGACAAATATTATTATGTGCCGGTGTGAAAGGAAAACGAACTGCTTTAAAACATAGCAGGGTAATGATGCACCAACCAAGCGGTGCTATTGGCGGACAAGCAACAGACATTGAAATAACTGCCAGAGAAATTAAAAAATTAAAGCAGGAATTGTATGCCATCACTGCCTATCACACAGGAAAAGATATTGAGCAAATTGCAAAAGACAGTGACAGAGATTTTTGGATGACATCCACTGATGCAAAAGAATATGGTTTGGTAGATGAAGTATTATTCACCAATCCAAGAAAAGAAAAGAAAGATTAACAACAAAAATTAAATTCTATGATCGAATCAAAATATATCATCAATCCTTATTTATCCGACGAAGAAGAAAGTCCCAAAGAAGATAAGCCTGAACAAGTAGGCGGGCTAACCATGAAGAAAATGGAAAAACTATTCTTTGAAAAAAGAGCAGTGTATTTATGGGGTGTTGTGGATGATAAAAGTGCAAAAGATGTGGTTGCGAAACTTTTATTGTTGGATTCAGACAAACCCGGCGAAGAAATAAAATTGTATATCAACAGCCCGGGTGGTGTTGTTACCAGTGGTATGGTAATGTATGATACCATGAAATTGATCTCCTCTCCGGTAAGTACTATTTGTATGGGCTTAGCCGCAAGTATGGGGTCTATTTTATTAAGTGCAGGTAAAAAAGGGAAACGTTTTATCTATCCTCACGGAGAAGTAATGATACATCAACCAAGTATCAGCGGATATTATCAAGCTACTTCTGCTGATATTGAAATTCAGGCAGAGCAGATGAAAAAAACAAAAGATATTGGTGCCAAGATTTTATCTGACAATTGCGGTAAAACAGTTGATCAGATAATGAAAGATTTTGACAGAGATTATTGGATGAGCGCCAAAGAAGCAGTTGACTACGGCATCGTAGATGCTATTTTAAAGAAAATATAATCCGCCCTCAAGCATTTGATTTTCAATGTATTGTCTACAATTACTCCGCTAAACCGGAATAATTGTAGTTTTGCATATGGCAGCTTTAAGGCGCAGAGACGAATCTTTCGTATTAAATTATTAAATTGTAGAACATTTCAACGCAAGTTGAAGCAAAAAATATATCATGGCTAAACAAAGTCATTTACATTGTTCGTTTTGTGGCCGCAACAGAGATGAAGTGAAGATTTTGATTGCAGGGCAAGAAGGGCATATTTGTGAAAACTGTGTTGAACATGCACAGGAAATCATTGCACAGGAATTGAATTTGAAGAATGAACATGCTACTTCATCTTCAAATTTTAAATTATCTGTTCGTAAGCCTGCAGAGATTAAAAGCTTTTTAGATGAATATGTGATTGGTCAGGATTATGCAAAAAAAGTTTTATCAGTAGCCGTATACAATCATTATAAAAGAATCACTCAAAAAATACATAATGATGATGTTGAAATAGAAAAGAGTAACATTATTATGGTGGGCGAAACGGGAACCGGTAAAACATTATTGGCAAAAACCATTGCCAGAATGCTGAACGTTCCATTTGCGATTGTTGATGCAACTGTTTTTACTGAAGCAGGTTATGTTGGTGAAGATGTAGAAAGCATGCTCACACGTTTATTGCAAAATTGTAATTACGATGTAGTTGCAGCAGAAAGAGGAATTGTTTATGTTGATGAAATTGATAAGATAGCACGCAAAGGTGACAATCCTTCTATTACCCGTGATGTAAGTGGAGAAGGTGTTCAACAAGGTTTATTAAAAATGTTGGAAGGAACTGAAGTGTTAGTGCCTCCGCAGGGAGGAAGAAAACATCCTGAACAAAAAATGATTAAAGTTGATACTAAAAATATCCTCTTCATCTGCGGTGGTGCTTTTGACGGAATGGATAAAGTAATTGCAAGAAGAGTGAATACCAATGCCATTGGTTTTAATGTGAACAGAGATCAGCAGGAAATGCATCGCAAAAATTTACTGCAGTTTGTAAATGCACAAGATCTGAAAAGTTTTGGTTTGATTCCGGAATTATTAGGTCGTTTGCCTGTGATTACTTATTTGAATCCATTAGATGTGGAAACGCTGAGAAATATTCTTACCGAACCAAAGAATTCTTTGATCAAACAATACAAACGTTTATTTGAGTTAGAAGGTATTGATCTAACAATTAATGAAGATGTATTGAATTTTATGGTTACCAAAGCAATGGAATATAAATTAGGCGCAAGAGGTTTGCGTAGCATTTGCGAAAGTATCTTAACAGATGCCATGTTTGAAATGCCGGGCAAAAGCGAAACACAATTAGAGATCACATTAGATTATGCTGAAAGAATGTTTAATAAGAGTAAATTAAGTTTGTTGAAAGTAGCTTAACCATAAAATCATATCTTTTATAAAAGCGATGGGAATAACTTCTCATCGCTTTTTGTTTGGGTAAGATTAATTTGCAGCAACATTTAATCTATTAAATAAAACATATGAACGAATTAATTGAACGTTTAGTAAAAGAAACAGGTATTACACCCGAGCAAGCAAAAAAAGCAGTAGAAGCCATCGCCAATTTTGTAAAAGAAAAATTCCCGATGTTGGGAGGTGCGGTTGATAATATTTTCAGCGCAGGAAGTAAGGATAACGATTAGGTTGTTCGACTCTTATTTTTCATTATAACAATACCTCTCTTGCGATCACTAATTTTTGAATTTCACTGGTACCCTCACCAATAGTACAAAGTTTTGCATCGCGATAATATTTTTCAACAGGGAAATCTTTGGTATAACCATAACCACCAAATATCTGCACTGCATCAGTAGCCACTTTTACGGCTACCTCACTTGTATAATATTTCGCCATAGCACTTTGCTGCGTAACTTTTAAATGTCGTTCTTTTAAATCGCAAGCCTGCATTAACAATAATTCTGAAGCCATGATCTCTGTTGCCATATCTGCCAATTTAAAACTAATGCCTTGAAAATTAGCAATAGGCTGATTGAACTGATATCTTTCTTTTGAATATTGCAAAGCCGCTTCATACGCACCTTTGGCAATACCCACTCCCAATGCAGCGATAGAAATTCTACCGCCATCTAATATTTTTAAAGATTGTTTAAACCCATCTCCCACTTCACCCAATCTTTGCGCATCACTTATTCTGCAATCATCAAAAATCATTTCTGCCGTTTCACTGGCACGCATACCCAATTTATTCTCTTTCTTGCCGGCAGCAAATCCTTTAGTTCCTCTCTCTACAATAAAAGCTGTTGCATTATTCTTTGCTCTTGGTTCACCTGTTCTTACAATAACCACTGCTATATCTCCACTTTTACCGTGTGTAATCCAACTCTTTGTTCCATTTAATATCCAATCATTACCCTCTTTTACAGCTGTTGTTTGCATATTACCCGCATCGCTTCCTGTATTGGGTTCGGTTAAACCCCATGCACCAATAAATTCTGCCGTTGCTAATTTGGGTAAATACTTTTTCTTTTGTTCTTCGTTACCAAAAGTTATGATATGATTAGTACAAAGTGAATTATGCGCTGCCACACTTAAACCAATGGAACCACACACTTTTGCTATCTCAATAATAATGGATGCATATTCGAAATAACCTAATCCTGCACCACCATATTCATGCGGAACCAAAATGCCCATCATTCCGGCTTTGCCTAATTCTTTAAAAACTTTAATCGGAAATTCTTGCGATTCATCCCACAACATCACATTCGGTTTAATATATTGATATGCAAAATCTTTAGCAGTTTGTGCAACTTGTTTGGTTAATTCACTCGTTTCAAAATTCATATTTACTTTAATTTAAAATAAAAGTCCGACAAGTTTCGCCGGACTCTTTATGTATTCATGCAATCGTTTCGAGACCAAAACTAACGGTTGTTAGTAATACAAAAATAGACTTATAACTCATTTCGGCAAATTTTATTTTATTGATCGACTGTTAAATAAGGAACGATTTTCTGGAACATTTCTTCATTGATAAAAACAATTTTTTTTAAGTCTTCCAACTTTTGATAATTCCCATGTTGATTACGATAAATGATAATTGCTTTGGCAATATCCCTGCTGATATTCGGATTTAAACTCAATTCATATTCACTTGCTGTATTAATATTTATTTTCTTGATGGTATTGAGATCGATCTTTAAATAGGGATTAATGAGTTGATAAATAGAATCGGTCATCCCATAAGCAGTTTTTATTTGCTGTAAATTGACAAAGCTTCCCAACTTTTCACGATAGTTAATAATACGAAAAGGCAATGAATGATTCATTCCGGGTAGTTGCATTAATTCTTCAGCAGTAGCAATATTGATATCAATAGGCGTAGTAATTTTCTTTTGTGATGATGATTTGTTTTTTGAATAATTATAATTATTTGTGTAGTTATTATAATTATCAGTAGTTGACTGAATTTGAACGAATGGAATCAATCTGTCCGCATCTTCTTTTTTCAAACCCCAAATTTTACGGATATCTTCTGCTGTTCTGAATTTGCCGCCTTTATTTCTATAATTTAAAATAGTGGCTATCAATCTATCATTCAATCCCAATTTCTTCCAACCTTCAGCATCAATAGTATTTGGATCAAATACAAAAAAATCAACTTTATTTATTGAAGAAGAATCATTTTTAATTTCCACTTTATTATTGGAAACTGAATCAGTATTGTTTTGCTGAAGTTTTATTAATTGTTCTTGCAATGCCGTATCAATGATTGGCTTCTGTTTTTCTTTCTCAAGAAAATACGGTGCTGCTAAAAATGCAGCAATCAAACACAAAAGAATGATTACAGCAATTCTTTCTTTCTTGCTGAAAGTAAAATACTCTTTCATAATCCTTTTCATACACAACTTTTTAAAGGTTGAATAATCAAAGGAGGCTATATATGCATGTCGATAGTCAATCCGTCGTATGCCAACCGGATATGTGGGGGAAGCATTTTATTAATTGCTTCGTGCTTACCTAATTGATGACTGATATGTGTAAAATAAACTTTCGGCACTTTTAATTCTGTTGCCAATTGCATTGCTTCATCCAAAGTAAAATGCGAAATATGTTTTTCGTTACGCAATGCATTTAATACCAGTACTTCCGAACCAATAATCTTTTCTTTTTCTTTATCATCAATTCTGTTTGCGTCTGTAATATAAGTAAAATTACCCATTCGAAAACCCAATACCGGCATTTTTAAATGCCAAACTAAAATAGGTGTCAATAATACATCGCCCACATAAAAAGGTGTTTCATCAATCGTATTTAAATTAATTTCAGGAACACCCGGATATTTATTTTCGGAAAAAGCATAATAAAAATCTCTGCGCAATGCTTCTTCTGTTAAAGTATTGGCATATAGTTCCATTGGTTTTTGACTGAAATAATAAAACGGACGAATATCATCCAAGCCGGCCATGTGATCTTTATGCGGATGCGTGAAAACAACTGCATCAATATGCTTTGTTTCTGTGCGCAACATTTGATAACGAAAATCGGGGGTGGTATCAATTACAAAAGTGGTTGTGGGAGATTTCACCATGATACTACTCCGTAAACGATTGTCTTTTTTATCAGTAGAGATACAAACTTCACAATCGCAACCAATCATCGGAACACCGCTGCTGGTGCCCGTTCCGAGAAATGTAATGTGTAATGGCGGATGATTCACTATGCAAAAGTACGCTTAAAATTACTCGGCAGAAAGTGGTGCTTTACTTACCAGTTCTTCGTATAATTTTTGACTGGCATGCGTTAATTTATCGAAGGAGATATTCAATTGAGGAATTAATTCCATCAGCGTATTAATCCGACCTTCCACATCTAAAAATTTATTCAGTACAACAATTTTTTTTGCTTCCAATAAACACCATCCGCTTTGAAAAGTACCACGTTCAAAACGAAGCGTATAATCACTTTCGCCTAAAATATCTTGTAATTTATCTAAATAAGATTGCGTGTATTTCATAGTAAATCTAAAACTCAAAATTAAAAGAGTATCAAGCGAAAATTGCAATTACTTATACACAATTATTTACTTACCATTTTAACAATGGGTACAATCATTTCTTCTAAACTAATACCGCCATGTTGAAAAGTATTCCGATAATAATTAACAAAATGATTGTAATTATTCGGATAACATAAATAACCATCTTCCTTTGCAAAAATAAAAGATGAATTTACCGTTGGCACCGGCAAACCCGCTTCCTTTGGGTCTTTGAAAGCCAACACATCTTTGTAATCATAGTTAAGATTTCTCCCGTGTTTATATCTGAGATTGGCTGTTGTTTGTTTATCGCCGATTACTTTATATGGTGTATTTACTCTTACCGTTCCGTGATCAGTTGCAACAATCAGTTTAATATTTTTATCCGCAATTTTTTTCAATGCCTGATTTAAAGCACTGTGTTCAAACCAACTTTTGGTAACACTTCGGTAACTGGTTTCATCTCCTGCTAATTCTTTCAATACTTCCATTTCTGTTCTTGCATGACTGAGCATATCAACAAAATTATAGACGATGATATTCAAATCATTGTTCAATAAATTATGAATATTGTTCACTAAGTTCTGTCCATCTTGATGATTCACCACTTTTGTATAACTGCATTTAATATCATCTTTTTTTAATCGTTTTAATTGAGCTCTAAAGAATTCTTCTTCAAATAAATTTTTACCGCCCTCTTCTTCATCGTTCTTCCATTGAGATGGAAATTGTTTCTCAATATCTATCGGCAACAATCCTGCGAAAATGGCATTACGACTGTATTGCGTAGCAGTTGGAAGAATTGAATAAAAAGTTTCTTCTTCCAATATCCTAAAATACTCTGCGAATAAAGGTTGAATAGTTTTCCATTGATCGAATCTTAAATTATCGATCAATACAAAAAAAGCAGGAGTTCCTTTTTCTACATGCGGCAATATTTTAAATTGAAATAAATTATGACTCATAATGGGTGCCTCTGCACTTTTAGGATTCATCCATCGAGCATAATTCTTAGAAACAAATTTGAAGAACTCTTTATTCGCTTCATCTTTTTGCGATTTCAATATTTCCCGCATTTCAGGGCTATCGCTTTTTTCCATTTCCAATTCCCAATACACTAATTTTTTATAAATATCCATCCATCCGTTATAATCCGGATTATCATTCAATGCCATAAACAATTCTCTAAACTGTTGTTGATAAGCCGTTGTTGTTTTTTCTGCAATCAAAGTTTTTTTATCAATGATTTTTTTTAAACTCAACAATACTTGGTTAGGATTTACCGGCTTTAATAAATAATCAGTAATCTGACTTCCAATCGCTTCATCCATTAAAGTTTCTGTTTCATTTTTAGTAATCAATACTACCGGAATATGCTGATTGATCTCTTTTATTTTAGCCAATGTCTCCAATCCCGAAATGCCAGGCATACTTTCATCCAACAAAACAACATCAATAATATTATTTGCTGCAAACTCAATGGCATCTAAGCCATTAGTGAAAGTAGTTACATCATATCCTTTATTTTCTAAAAATAATTTCTGCGATTGTAAACTTTCAATCTCATCATCAATCCAAACAATTTTTGCAACTGCCATAAATGATTTTTTTGTTACCAACTTTACTTATTCTAATCAACATCCTTGCGTCGCACCATTCTACGCCTTCCACTTGAATCATCAATAAAAATAAAACTGAGTAGAAAATTAAATCAATAATAGAAGAGTAAATTAAAAATAAATTTTGTCAATCGTAAAACAGTTAGTCAAATATATTCTTTCCCATTACAAATAGTACATTTGTTGATTGCTTTAACAAACCCACAACAGGCATGCCTAATAAAAGAAAGATCATTAACGACCCGGTATATGGTTTTATTACCATTAACCATGATCTGCTCTTTACTATTTTGGCACATCCTTTTTATCAGCGCCTTCGTAGAATTCACCAAATGGCTTTGGCATATTTGGTTTATCCGGGTGCGGTACATACCCGATTACATCATTCATTGGGTGCCTATCATTTAATGTGCAATGCAGTGAATGAATTAAGAGCCAAAGGCGTTGAAATCGCAGAAGAAGAAGAAATTGCAGTGAAAGCCGCTATCCTCTTGCATGATACCGGCCACGGACCTTTTTCTCATGCATTAGAAAATCAATTGGTTAAAAATGTGCATCACGAAAAAATCAGTCTGCAAATTATGCAACTGATGAATAAAGAATTGAACGGACAATTAGGTATGGCTATTGAAATTTTCACTGGCAGATATCATAAAAAATTTCTACATCAATTAGTAAGCGGGCAATTAGATGTTGACAGAATGGATTATTTAACACGCGATAGTTTTTTTAGCGGTGTGAGTGAAGGCGTGATTGGTTATGATAGAATTTTAAAAATGCTGACTGTACATGACGGGGAATTAATGGTAGAAGAAAAAGGAATTTACAGCATTGAAAAATTTTTAGTGGCAAGGCGGCAAATGTACTGGCAAGTGTATCTGCACAAAACAGTATTGGCTGCCGAAAAAATGTTGATCAATACATTAACAAGAGTTCGAGAATTATATAATAACGGTGATAAAAATTTACTGACAGGAACAATGACCGATTATTTTCTTTTTGAATTTAACGGTATCATGAATGACGATGCATTGAAGAAGTTTTGCGAATTAGATGATATTGATTTTTCTTTCGCCATAAAAAAATGGAGCCACCATGCAGATTTTGTGCTGAGTGAATTATGTAAACGAACTTTAAACAGACAATTATTAAAAATAAAATTACAATCAGAGCCATTTACTGAAAAGGTTATTCAACAAAAAATACAAGAAGCAAAAGATCAATTAAACATCGATGCCAGTTTAGCATCTTATTTTGTATTTACCGGAGAAGCAGCCAATACTATGTACAAAACCGAAGATGAAAGAATTAACATCTTATTTAAAGACGGAACAGTAAAGGATATTTCAACTATTGATGATCCTTTGATTCATCAGACAATTTCTGCACCCGTTAAAAAATTTTATATTTGTTCATTATAGAGTTTAAGATTTAAAGTTCAAGGTTTACCATTTTCATGTCGAAACACCTGACATTAAATTTTAAAACTTTTAAACATTAACGCCTTATGCAATTTACTGCCGCACAAATCGCTGTATTAATTAACGGAAAGTTAGAAGGCGATGCATCTATAACAGTTTCTTCATTTGGCAAAATCGAAGAAGCAAAGCAAGGTCAATTGTGTTTTTTAGCCAATCCCAAATACGAAGAATTTTTATATACCACACAAGCATCCATAATTATAGTTAATGATACTTTAGAATTAAAACATAAAATTTCAGCTACGCTGATTAGGGTTCCTGATGCGTATTCTGCATTCGCCGGCTTATTAAGTAAATATCAGGAAATGATTACACAACAATTAAGTGGTATTCAACAACCCTCTTTTATTGCATCAACAGCCGAATTGGGTAAAGATGTTTTGGTTGCAGCATTTACTTATATCGGTGAGCATGTAATAATTGGCAATAACGTGAAACTCTTTCCCGGTGTGTTTTTGGGCAATAACGTACAAATAGGCGACAACTGCATCTTACACCCCGGTGTAAAAATTTATCACGATTGTGTATTACAAAAAAATATTACGGTGCATGCCGGAACTATTATTGGAAGTGATGGTTTTGGATTTGCCCCGCAAGCAGATGGTTCTTTTATTAAAATTCCGCAGATAGGTAATGTATTAATTGAAGATAATGTTGAGATAGGTGCCAATGCAACTATTGATCGTGCCACCATTGGTGCAACAATTATAAAAAGCGGAGCTAAATTAGATAACCTTATTCAGGTTGCACATAATGTAGAAGTAGGCAACAATACTGTTATTGCTGCGCAAGCAGGCATTAGCGGCAGTACAAAATTGGGTAATAATGTTATGATTGGCGGGCAAGCAGGTATTGTTGGTCATATTGCTGTTGCCGATGGCAGTAAAATAAATGCACAAAGCGGTGTAACAAAATCTATCAAAACACCTAATACAACCGTTACCGGAAGCCCTGCATTTGATTATACTGCAGCATTGCGTAGTCAGGCTGCCAGCCGAAATCTTCCTGAATTGGAAAAACGTGTAAAAGAATTAGAGAAAATGGTTCAACAATTATTGATGGAGAAGCAAAATGTTGAATAAAAGATCATCAAATTTCTAATTCTTATTTTTGCAGAATTATATTCAAAAGCCGAAGGGTGCGACGCAACGAAGCCTGGCTATATTCTGTTGTTCGACTCATAAATTAAAAAAGAATGGACATACATTTTAACCCGGATAAACAACATACACTTGGTAGTGCAGTAAGTATCAGTGGAACAGGTTTGCATACGGGTGTATTGGTTGATATGACTTTAAAGCCTGCCAATCCCGGATTTGGTATTCATTTTCAAAGAATTGATTTGCCGAATCAACCAATCATCAAAGCAGATTGCGATTTGGTAACAGATACTTCTCGCGGTACAACATTACAAGTTGGCGATGCAAAGGTTAGCACTGTTGAACATGTATTGGCAGCATTGGTTGGAATGGGTGTAGATAATTGCTTGATTGAATTGAATGGACCTGAAATACCTATTATTGATGGAAGTTCTGAACCATTTGTAGAATTATTGGAAGAAGCTACCATCATTGAACAAGAGGCTTCAAAAGCCTGGTATAGTATTGATGAGAATATTTTTTTGTATGATGACAAGAAACGTGTTGAAATGGTAGCCATGCCATCTGTGGATTATCAAATCACTACATTGATCGATTTTAATAGTCCGGTTTTAGGAACGCAACATGCCGGATTAAAGACTATCAAAGATTTTAAAACAGAAATTGCACCATGCAGAACTTTTTGTTTTTTACATGAGCTGGAAGCCTTACTGGATAATGATCTCATCAAGGGTGGCGATATTAATAATGCCATTGTAGTGGTTGACAAACCTGTTACCGATGCAGAAATGACTCGTTTGGCTAAAGCATTTAAACGAGAAAAAATTGAAGTTAAAACAGAAGGTTATTTAAATAATTTGGAATTGCGTTTCTCCAACGAACCCGCAAGACATAAATTATTGGATGTTATCGGAGATCTATCTTTAATTGGTTATCCTATCAAAGCAAGAATCATCGCCAATAGACCCGGACACAGCACCAATGTTGAATTTGCAAAAAAGATCAAACAATACATTAAACGCAATAAACATGTAAAAGATGTTCCGGTATATGATCCAACATTGCCACCTGTTTATAATTTACAACAAATAGAAAAAACATTACCGCATCGTCATCCGTTTTTATTGGTAGATAAGATTATTGAATTAACCGATAAACAAATCATCGGAATTAAAAATGTTACATTTAACGAATGGTTCTTTCAGGGTCATTTTCCGAATAATCCGGTAATGCCGGGTGTTTTACAAATTGAAGCTTTGGCACAAACTGGTGGTATTCTGTGTATCAACTCAATGCCGGAAGGACAATACGATACTTATTTTTTAAAAATCGATAATTGTAAATTCAAACAAAAAGTTGTTCCGGGAGACACCATGATCTTAAAAATGGAGATGGCTGCCCCAATCCGCAGAGGCATTTGCGAAATGAAAGGTACAGTTTATGTTGGTGGAAAGGTGGCTACCGAAGCAGATTTGGTTGCCCAAGTGGTAAAAAGAACTTAAAAAGCCAAAATCTCCTTAATAATTATATTTTTGCGATGCCTTGGATTAAACTTGGCATCTTTTTTATAGTTCTTAGTGTCTATGCAAACACTAATAGCTCCTAAACCAAAAACGCGGATGACCCATCCTTATACTTACATAGATCCTAACGCAAGAGTTGCGCCTAATGTTAAGATCGATCCTTTTACTGTTATTCATGGAGATGTTCATGTAGGCGAAGGCACATGGATTGGCAGTAATGTTACTATTATGGATGGAACAAGGATTGGAAAAAATTGCAGAATATTTCCGGGCGCTGTATTAGGTGCTGTGCCTCAAGATCTGAAATTTAACGGTGAGAAGACAATGGTAGAGATTGGTGATAATACAACTATCCGCGAATTTGTAACTGTGAATCGTGGTACAACTGATAGATGGAGAACGAGAGTAGGTAATAATTGTTTAATCATGGCTTACAGCCATATTGCACATGATTGTTTCATTGGTAATAATTGTGTGCTAAGTAATAATGTGCAAATGGCCGGACATGTTACCATGGGTGATTGGGCATGGATTGCAGGAGTAAGTGCTGTGCATCAATTTGTACAAATTGGTCAACATGCATACATAGCCGGAGGTAGTTTGGTAAGTAAAGATGTTCCTCCATATATCAAAGCAGTTCGTAATCCATTAAGTTATGGTGGCGTGAACAGTGTTGGGTTAAAACGCAGAGGTTTTGAATTAGAAAAGATCAATCATATTTTGGATATTTATCGTTTTATTTTTAATAAAGGATTGAATACTACACAAGCTTTGGAATATATTGAAGAAGAATTACCTGCAAGCGATGAAAGAGATGAGATCGTAACTTTTATTCGCGAAAGCGGCAGAGGCATCATTAAAAAATATACCAAAGGCGGCGGTGATGATGAATAATTTCATCTGCTGAATATCTCCCAAAATTTTTATTTTTATGATGATACAACTTTCTGATGCCGGCAAAAGATTTAACCGGGATTGGATTTTTCGTCATTTGAATTACACATTTGAAAGTGGCAAATCTTACGCCATCACAGGTTCTAACGGAAGTGGCAAAAGTACTTTATTGCAAGCCATTGCCTCCAGCATGAATATGAGTGAAGGAAAAATCACTTATTCATCAACTGATACACAAATTCAAGAAGCAAATTTTTATCAATATATTTCCATAGCAGCACCTTATGTTGAATTGATTGAAGAAATGAGTGCAAAAGAATTACTGCATTTTCATTCTTCATTCAAATCTCTGTTGCAACAGGTATCTATTGATGGAATTATCCATGCTATTGGATTGGAAAAAGCTGCCGATAAACAAATTCGCTATTATTCTTCCGGCATGAAGCAAAGAGTAAAATTAGCGCAAGCTATTTTCTCTGATGCCCCTGTTTTATTATTAGATGAGCCCTGCACTAATTTAGATGCGAATGGATATGCATTGTATCATGAATTGATCAATGATTATTGCCATAACAAATTAATCATTGTAAGTAGCAATGATGAGAATGAAATGGATTTTTGCAAAGAACGTATCTCTATAATGGATTATAAATAATCTATCTCCTGCTCGCAATCAATAAATTCAGATCAGTATATTTCAAATCGAATTTTTGACTGATATAAAAATCAGTTACTGCTCCCTTAAACATATAAATACCTTCACGCAAATTAATATTGTGCCATACCATTTCTTCCATACCACCTTCATCACTGATTTGTAATAACAATGGCATTAATACATTGCTTATAGATTGACTTGCTGTTCTTGCAAAACCACTTGGAATATTGGGAACCCCATAATGCATTACATCATGCTTAATGATGATTGGATTTTCATGACTTGTCATTTCACTTGTTTCAAAACAACCACCTCGGTCAATTGCCACATCAATGATAATACTACCCGGACGCATGGCTGCAACCATTTCTTCAGTTACAACAACAGGCGCTCTGCCATATTCGTTACTCAACGCACCAACAGCCACTTCACAAGTTTTTAATTGCTTAGCTAAAATACGAGGCTCTAAAACACTTGTCCAGCAACGTTGTCCGAGATTATTCTGTAATTGTTTTAAACGATACACATTATTATCAAACACTTTTACACTGGCACCCAATGCCAATGCATTGCGTGTGGCAAACTCTCCAACAATACCTGCACCGATGATTACCACTTTTGTTGGCGGAATCCCACTAATGCCACCCAACAACACTCCTTTACCATTATTAAAACTACTTAAATATTGTCCAGCAATCAACATCACTGCACTTCCTGCAATCTCACTCATGCTACGAACAATGGGGTACGTTCCACTGTCATCTTTTAAATTTTCAAAACTTAACGCGGTACTTTTTTTCTCCATCATCTTTTCGATGTGAATACTTTTTAAAGCAGATAAATGAATAGGAGAAACAATGGTTTGATTCAATTGCAGTAATGGAAGATCTTCTTCAACTACCGGTGCACTTTTAACAAGGATGGGTGATTTAAAAATTTCAGTTCTGTCATAAACGATCTTAGCACCAGCTTCACTATAATCTTTATCGGTATAATGACTTCCCTCTCCTGCATTATGCTCAACTACCACTGCATGATCATTCGCAACTAATACACCAACAGCATCAGGTGTTAATGCAATTCTGTTTTCCTGAAAAGCAATTTCTTTTGGAATACCAATATGCAATTTGGCACCTTGCGGTTTAATATCTAATGTTTCTTCCAATGTTTCATAACTGAAAGAAGTTGATATCACTGGTTTTGTAGCAGCCATGTTTTAATTATTGTGAGAAGTGAAGTTACTTAATTTGAATCGCTTCTTAATTATTCTCCGGCATCCTGCATAAAAATTCGTCGGGTACTTGTATCCAATGCTTCAATATAAATATGCAAAGTATCATCCGGCAATAAGCCCAATGCTTTTTCAGGCCATTCTACTAAACACAAATTCTTCGATAACAAAGCATCTTCAATACCCGCCTGAACAGCTTCTTCCTCATCTTTTAAACGATACCAATCCATGTGATAGATTGTTCCCAACATTTCACTTTTATATTCATTAATGATAGAAAATGTTGGGCTGCTGATTGCATCTTTCACCTGCAAAAATTCGCATAAAGCATGAATGAAAGTAGTTTTCCCTGCTCCCATTGGTGCATGAAAAGCCCAAACTTTTTTTTGTTGGTGTTGCTTCCAAAAAAGTTGAGCTACTTGTTTTATCTCGTTTAACCCAAAAATGGCATCCATGCCGCAAAGATATTTCTCTGTTCGAAAGATGAGAACTTTATTCGTGTAATACCTTTATGATGGCAATCATTTTTGTTGTATCGTAAATAAAAGACTTTTACTTCCGACAAAAATTTTAATTATAATAATCCTCAGTTGAAAACAATGGATATGGAAAAAGTGAATTTGAAAGTGGATGGAATGAGTTGTACAAATTGTGCACTAACCATCAATAAATATTTAAAAAGTGAAGGATTACAGAATGTGCAGGTAAATTTTATTGGCGGTGATGTAAGTTTTGAAATGAATAGAAATATCACCCAACAAAAAATTGAACAAGGCATAGAAAAATTAGGCTACCAGATAAAGCACCAGAATGGATCAGTTGAAACAAATCATAAAACCAGCTTTACATTACCATTTAAAAATCATTTACAAAGATTTTGGTTTTGCATTGTTTTTACTATCCCGCTATTGGTTCATATGATTCCCGGTATACACATACATGTACTGATGAATCCATACTTTCAATTAATATTGACGATACCTGTTTATATAGTTGGAATGGATTTTTTTGGAAGAAGTGCCATCAAAAGTTTGCTCAATGGTATTCCCAATATGAACGTATTGATCACATTGGGATCCACGGCAGCCTTTGGTTACAGCTTATATGGGTTATTGATTGGCAATGCTGCAGAATATTTATTTTTTGAAACTGCTTGCACTACCCTCACTTTAGTTTTTTTGGGTAATTACATGGAAGACATATCGATTGAAAAGACACAAGATGCTTTGAAAAAATTAGCCGTTTCACAAAAAGTAATGGCGAACATGATCGCTTTTGATGATCAACATCAAGAACAAATTTTTCAAGTAGAAAGTACTGCATTGCATGTTGGAGATTTGGTTTTGATTCGCGATGGAGAACACGTTCCAATGGATGCAAAGATTTTGTGGGGTGAAGCGAATGTAAATGAATCAATCATTACCGGAGAAAGTGTTCCGATAGAAAAGAAAATGAAAGATCTCTTGATTGGAGGAAGTATTATTGAAAGCGGCACCATCAAAGCACAAATAACTGCCGTTGGCGAAGACACGGTTCTTTCTCATATTTTAAAATTGGTAAAAGCTGCGCAAACGGAGAAACCTCCCGTACAACAATTAGCAGATAAGATCAGCGCAGTATTTGTTCCAACTGTAGTAAGTATTGCATTACTAACATTAGCGATCAATTATTTTTTTGCAGACAAAAATTTTGGTGAAAGTTTATTAAGAAGTATTGCTGTATTGGTTATTTCTTGTCCTTGCGCAATGGGGCTGGCCACACCAGCCGCTGTAGCTGTGGGTTTGGGGCGTGCAGCCAGAAATGGCGTATTATTTAAAAATGCAAAAAGCTTAGAGATATTTAAAGACATTAAACAAGTAGTGTTTGATAAAACGGGTACTCTAACCACAGGTAAGTTTCAAGTTACAAGTTTCAAGTCTCAAGTTGAAAACGATGAGTAATTTAAAAGAATTGTTTATTCAATTGAAAAATATTCCAATCATCCTATTGCCAAAGCCATTGTGAAAGAATGGAAAATGAAAGATGAAGTTCGATGGGCATCTGTTGATGAAGTGAAGGGCGTCGGCATCAAATCAAAAGATAAAGAAGGCAATGAATATTTTGCAGGTTCTTATTCCATTGCAAAGGATCTTACAGAAGATGATCAACATAATATTTATTTGCTTCGAAACAACAAACTAATCGGTTGGGTTGATGTTGCTGATGAAATAAGAGAAGAAGCAAAACAAGTGATTGCCTTATTAAAATCACAAAACATTAAAACCATTTTATTAAGTGGCGATAGAAAAGAGAAATCAGAAAAAGTTGGCAATGCATTAGGAATTGATGAAATTATTTTTGAACAAACCCCTGAACAAAAATTAGAAAAGATAGCAGCATATAATGCTATTGCACCAACAGCAATGGTAGGCGATGGTATCAATGATGCACCTGCATTAGCAAAAGCAACTGTTGGTATTTCTTTAAGTGATGCATCGCAAGTGGCATTGCAAAGTGCACAAGTAGTTTTAATGAATCATGGATTAAAAAATTTACCATTGGCTTTAGGCCTGGGTAAACAAACTTATAATACCATCAAAGGAAATTTATTCTGGGCATTTGCTTATAATATTGTTGCTATTCCAATTGCAGCTTTCGGATTTTTAAGTCCAACTTTCGGAGCCATGGTAATGGGTTTAAGCGATGTACTACTGGCCATTAATTCTCTCTGGTTGAATTTTAAGAAAGTAGTTTGATGAGTTGTATCTTCATCATTACAGAATGAATTCAGCAAAACAAATTCTTCAAAAATATTGGGGCTATTCATCCTTTCGCGGTGAGCAGGAAAAAATTATTCAATCTGTTCGTGACGGGAAAGATACGCTGGCATTACTTCCTACGGGAGGAGGCAAATCTGTTTGCTTTCAAATACCGGCTTTAATGAAAGAAGGTTTATGTCTGGTAATCTCTCCACTCATTGCATTAATGAAAGATCAGGTAGAGAATTTATTGAAGAAAAATATTCCTGCTGCATATATTAACAGCAGCATGAGTTGGTACGAAGTGCAAACTGTTTTAGAAAATGCAGTACACGAAAATTTTAAATTTTTATACGTTTCTCCTGAAAGATTACAGAGCAATGCATTTAAAGAATATTTGCATCATCTCGACATCAATTTAATTGCAGTGGATGAAGCGCATTGCATTTCACAATGGGGTTATGATTTTCGTCCGCAGTATTTACGTATTGCTGAATTAAGACAAGAACTAAAAAATATTCCGGTCATTGCCTTAACTGCTTCTGCCACACCCGTCGTTCAAAAAGATATTGTTCAACAATTACAATTCAAAGAAGAAAATATTTTTCGTCAATCATTCGAGAAAGCAAATTTATCTTATTCTGTTTTTCATGTGGATAGTAAGATCAACAAGGTGATTGATATATTGAAAAATGTTTCAGGCAGCGGTATTATTTATTGCAGCAGCAGAAAGCAAACAAAAAATGTGGCCGACCTTTTATGCTTACAAGATATTTCTGCGAATTATTATCATGCCGGTTTATCACAAGAACAAAGAATAGAAAAACAAAATGCATGGATCAACAATCAAACAAGAATAATGGTCTGCACCAATGCATTTGGAATGGGCATTGATAAACCCGATGTAAGAACAGTGATTCATTTTGATACACCGGATTGTATTGAAAATTATTATCAGGAAGCAGGAAGAGCAGGACGTGATGGCAAAAAATCATATGCCGTTCTATTGTATCAAACTACTGATGAGGAAGACCTGAAAGCCTTGCCCGATAAGCGATTTCCCTCTATTCAGGAAATCAGAAACGTGTATCAAAGTCTGGCAGATTTTTTACAAGTTCCTGTTGGATTAGGTGAAGGACATTTTTATGATTTTGATTTGATTGCCTTTGTAAAAAATTTTAAACTAGATATTCATCTTGCTATTAATGTATTGAAGGTTTTAGAACAGGAAGGTCATTTAGCTTTTAATGAAAATATTTTTCTACCCTCTCAGGTTTGTTTTTCAGCAGAAAAATTTGTGTTAAACGAAGTGGAGTTTGCGCATCCCCAATTAGATGCCGTAATGAAATGTTTATTAAGAACATATCAAGGTATTTATGACAATCGCGTTTCTATCAATGAAAAACAAATAGCTAAATTATGCAAACTACCTTATGAAAAGATTTTTGCTGATTTGAAGCAATTGCATGCCTTACACATCATAGAATATTTACCGCAGAAAGAAACACCGCAAATTTATTTTATGATGAACAGAGCTCCGGCGCAACATTTACACATCAATCAGGATAATTATTTGAATAGAAAAAAACAATATCAAACAAGAGTTGATACTATGATTAACTACATGCATTTACAAACAAACTGCAGAAGTTCATTCATTGCCAATTATTTCGGAGATACACAAGTAAATGATTGTGGTGTTTGTGATAATTGTTTAAATAAAAAATCAACTGATTTAAATAACAATGATTTTAAAGTGATTGAAAAAAGTATTTACGCTGCTATTCCAACAGAAGGAATTGAATTGAATACATTGGTTCAACTGCACTCCAATATTAAAAAAGAAAGTTTCTGGAAAGTATTTGAATTTCTGCAAAGTGAAGGGAAGATTATTTCAAAAGATAATAAAATATTAAAAAAACCATAGCGCAATAAAGAATAAATTGTACAAGTGTGCGACGCAACGAAGTTGAATAGCATTACTAAAGCCGGTTACATAAACTTTTCTTTAACAGTTGTAGTGTTTTTAACAAAAGATTGCGCTAACTGGCATGTTAATTGGCAATGTTTTATCTTTATTTGACTATTAAACCATAAACTCATGGAAGACAAGAAAAAATATAAGATTTTATTGTGCGAAGATGATACCAACTTAGGTATGGTATTGAAAAACTATTTAGAGTTAAATGATTACGATGTAATTCTTGAACGCGATGGAAGGCTTGGTATGGCTGCCTTTCAGCGGGAGAAAGTTGACATTTGTTTATTGGATGTGATGATGCCGAATGTAGATGGATTTACATTGGCAGAAGAAATTCGTGATATTGATCCGGATGTGCCTTTGTTTTTCTTAAGTGCAAAAACCATGAAGGAGGATATTATTCAAGGTTACAAATTGGGTGCGGATGATTATATCACCAAACCGTTTGACAGCGAAGTGTTGTTGATGAAAATAAAAGCCATCTTAAAACGCAACGAAGAAGAAAACAGAATTAACGACAATATTGAATTTGATATGGGTGCTTATCATTTCAATCCGAAATTGCGTGAATTAACACACGAAGGCAAAACTCAAACATTATCTCCCAAAGAAAATGAATTGTTGAAAATGCTGGCAGAACATAAGAATGATTTGTTACCACGTGAAAGAGCATTGAAAAAAATATGGGGCAGTGATACGTATTTTAACGGAAGAAGCATGGATGTGTACATTGCTAAATTGCGTAAATATTTAAAAGATGACACCAATATTGAAATTGTAAATATTCATGGTAACGGATTTAGATTAGTTGCACCATAGAATGATAATTAAAATACTAAACAGATTTTCTTTAAATAAAAAACCTCATTCAACCATGAGGTTTTTTTATGAGTACTATTTAACTGAATAAATTTGATTGTCCACCTTTGGGAATGGCTTTACCCAAATGGTTGTATGCTTTTGCAGTTACTTCCCTTCCGCGTGGTGTGCGTTGTAAAAATCCCTCCTGAATTAAGAATGGCTCATAGACTTCCTCAATTGTTCCCGCTTCTTCACCAACAGCAGTGGCAATAGTAGTAATACCAACAGGTCCGCCTTTAAACTTTTCAATAATGGTTAATAAAATTCTGTTATCCATTTCATCCAATCCATGTTCATCTACATTCAAAGCTTTTAATGCATGTTGTGTAATACCGATATCAATAACACCATCATTCAATACTTGTGCAAAATCTCTTACTCGTCTTAATAAACTATTGGAGATACGCGGTGTGCCTCGACTTCTTCTCGAAATTTCATCAGCAGCATCAGAAGAAATTTTAGTGTTTAAAATATTTGCAGATCGTTCAATGATTTTTTTTAAAGTTGCAGCTTGATAATATTCCAGTCTTGATTTAATTCCGAATCGAGATAATAATGGCGCAGACAATAAACCACTTCTGGTGGTAGCGCCAATTAATGTGAACGGATTTAGATTGATCTGAACACTTCTTGCATTGGGTCCGGTATCAATCATAATATCGATTTTAAAATCTTCCATCGCTGCATATAAATATTCTTCCACCACCGTACTTAATCTATGAATCTCATCAATAAACAAAACATCGTTTGCTTCTAAATTGGTTAATAAGCCCGCCAGATCTCCGGGTTTTTCAATTACCGGTCCTGAAGTTTCTTTTATATTAACACCCAACTCATTTGCTACAATCCTTGACAGTGTTGTTTTTCCGAGTCCCGGTGGACCATGAAACAATACATGATCCAATGCTTCGCCACGGATCTTTGCAGCTTTAATGAAGATGATCAAATTCTCGATGACTTGTTGTTGTCCGGAAAAATCTTCTATCTCTTTCGGACGAATCGTATTCTCGAATTCTTTATCTGCTGCAGTTAATGTTTCTTTATTACTATCTAAATTAGGATTTGACATTGAAACAAATTTACAGAATACAAATCATCTCACCGATGTTGATTTTCGAAGAAAGAAATTTTAAAAATATTTCAATTGAATTATAGTTTATGGATATAATTTTAAAATTAAAATATTCAAATCATGAAAATAGGAATCATCGGCTCCGGCATCGTTGGTCAAACTTTAGCTAAAGCATTCAATAACGAAGGATATACTGTTCAATTAGGTACACGCAATACTTCAAAAGAAGAAGTAGTAAAATTTAAAAATGAAAATCCTACTATTAATATTGGAACTTTTGAAGAAACGGCTGCCTCCTCAGAATTAATTATCCTGGCAACAGCAGGTGTTGTAACCATTGATGCCATTGCACTGGCAGGAAAAGAAAATTTTAACGATAAGATTGTGATAGATGCAACCAATCCCATTGCCAAAGAACCGCCGGTAAATGGTGTATTAAAATTCTTTACAGATTACAATAGTAGTTTACAGGAAAAAATTCAAGCATTTATTCCGGAAGCCAAAATAGTAAAAGTATTCAGTTGCGTTGGAAATGCATTCTTTTATAAACCAAATTTTAATGGCGTAAAACCAACTATGTTTATTGCAGGAAATGATAATGCTGCGAAAAAAGTTGTAACAGAAATATTAACTGCATTTGGTTGGGAAACAGAAGACATGGGCACTGCGGAAGCAGCCAGAGCCATTGAACCATTGTGCATTTTATGGTGTTTACCGGGTTTCACCAAAAACCAATGGGGGCATGCTTTTAAGCTATTGAAAATGCAATAATGGATTGGCTTAATCAATCAGCCGACCTTGCAGTTGCAGTCTTTTCCTCTCCGGTTTTATAAGGACCGTGGCAAGTTGACATCAATAAAATGAGAGAAAACAAAATGATAAAAGATAAAATGGCTGTTCCTGTGAAATTTACTTTGACTTCGTTGTTATGGCTTGACATGTTATATTATTTTGATAAAGCAAATTAATAAAATTTTGATTCTCCATATTGCATCATTTGCAAAATAATATCTGCATCCGGGCAATTGGCTAAATATTTTTCTCTTTCACTAAATTTACAAACGCCGGGGTAATCACCACTTTTATTCGGCATGTCAATAATGATTTGAAAATGCAAATGCGGTGGCCAATGTCCATTTTCATTGGGTTCACCAAAATGCGCAATGGTTTCTCCTTCATTAATAAACTTACCTTCTTTCAAATGTTCAATATCTTTTAAAGAAAGATGCCCGTATAAAGTATGAAAAGTTTTTGCTTTCAATTGATGTTGTAAAATGATGGTAGCGCCATAATCACCAAAATGATCATTGAATGCAAAACTGTGCACTACTCCGCCAATCGGTGCAAACACAGGTGTGCCAGCCTTCCCCCAAATATCTGTACCTAAATGTAAACGACGGGGTTCTTTAGCATCATCAAACACTTTGCTCCGTGAATATAAATTTCTCAATTCATTATAACCACCAATACCATAAGTAGCATTCGCAGATGATAATTGTTGATTGATATAATCTGTAAACAAATTTGTATCAGAAAAAATTTCTTCCGTAAGTGATGGATTACTTGCTGTAAAATCCATCAACAATAATTTATCAGTTGAAGAATCGAAGGGAACAACTTGATGAAAAGTTTGTTGATATTTTTTAAGAAGAGAAATCATAATGAAGAATAAAGTTATGCTGAACAAGTGTGAGATTCCGAAATTAATTCGGGATATGTCCCACTAATGTTGAATAGAGTTATAAAAGTTAATTAAAAAATAAAGCCTCGATGTTATCGAGGCTTATTATCGTTTATCTCAGCAAACCCTTTGGTACAGGCTTTTCCAAGAGATATTTATAAATAAACTTTGTTTTTAAATTACTAAAGTGAGTGTTTTTTGCAGGTAAATTTCCCCAACCATGTCTGCCACCGGGATATAAGCTAAGCTCAAAATCTTTGCCTTTATCTTCCAATGCAGAAATCAGCTGAATACTATTTTGCATGTGCACATTATCATCCATTGTGCCATGCACCAATTGTAATACACCTTTAAATTTATCTACATAAGATAAGACACTACTGCTCTTATACCCATCAGGATTATTTTTTGGAGTACCCATATATCTTTCTGTATAATGTGTATCATACAAACTCCAATCTACCACACTACCACCTGCCATAGCATGTGTAAATACATCTGCTCCATAAGTTAATGCATAACAACTCATGTAACCACCATAACTAAATCCGGTGATACAAATTTTATTTGCATCGGCACCACCATTGGCAATAAACCAACGTGCCATGGTTTTATAATCCTGCATTTCCCAATAGCCAAGATTATGATACATATAGTTCACGCCTTCTTTTCCAAAATGCCCGCTGGCTCTGTGATCGAACGCCACTTGTATCAATCCTTCTTTTGCATAGAATTGTCTGTTCGCACTCCAACTCCATGAATCCATTACGGTGCCTGCATTGGGGCCACCATAGATACTTATGAGCATGGGATATTTTTTTGCCGGATCATAATTCAAAGGCCATGTAACCATTGCCGGCAAATCATATTTACCATCATCACTTTTAATTCTGATGAGTTCTGTTTTGGCAACATTATAATTATTCATCTCTGCTCCTTTCGCATCGCCTAATTCACGAATAATTTTTCCCTTATTATCTAACAAAGTCATTTTATTGGGCGTAACCGCATTGTTATAAGTAGTGATGAAATATTTTGCATTCGGTGATAAATTGATTTGTGCATGATTGTATTCACCAAAAGTTAATCTTCTAAAATCTTTACCATCAAACTTTACAGAATATAAATCTGTACGTGCTGTATTCTCTCTGCTGCGTGCAACAAAATAAATCGTTTCATTTTTTTCATCGATATAACGAATACCCGTTACTGAATAATTTCCGGAAGTGATTGCATTCTTTAATGTGCCATCAATATTATACAAGTACAAATGATTCCATCCTGTTTTATCGCTTTGTGCAATGTATCCTTTATCATTAGGCAGAAAATTTATTCTGCCGCCTACTCTATCTTCCAGATCGATCCATGTTTTTTGTGTTTCATCATACACTGTTTTTTTGGTACCTGTTGATGTGTTAATCTCATAAATAGTCAAATGATTTTGATCTCTGTTCATCCATGGCAACCACATGGTATTATTGGTTTTGCGCCACATAGGCCAACCAAAATATTGATCATCTTTATCATTAAAATCTGCCCAAACAGTTTTACCACCATCCGGATTTACAAAACCAATTTTTACTTCCGGATTTTTATCGCCGGGTAATGGATAACGTGTTTCTTCTAAGAAACCATGTTGCCCTTCACTGTTATAGATGGGAAACATAGGCACCATACTTTCATCAAAATGTGCATAGGCTAAGGTTTTACTATCCGGACTCCACCAAAATGCACGATAGCGTGTTGGTCTGCCATAAATCTCTTCAAAATAAACCCAGCTTGCATAACCATTCAATGTAGTGAATGTACCATCAGTAGTTAATTGCGTTTCTTTATTGGTAGTTAAATTATAGGAATAGAGATTATTATTTTTTGTGTAGCCGATATAATTGCTATCCGGACTAAATGTTGGGTTTTTTTCTTCATCCTTATCATTGGTTAATCTTCTTTCTACTCCTTTTTCGCGATAGAATAAATCATTCTCACGAACAGAAACCGATTTACCATTAGACGATGCTGCATTATCACCACCTCGTCCAAATCCGCCACCACCGCGGCCTCCAAAGCCTCCACCCGGAGCACCACCTTCAGTAGTTTCAGTAAACTTATTCGCTTTAATATCGAGCAAATAATTTTTTGCAGCCGAATCGGGATGAATTTTTTGATTGATGATCACATGTTCATCATCCACCCATTTAATAATGAATGGTAATGGATTATAAAAATTAGCCGGCGTTTTATTGGCTAACAGATCAGCATCTGAAAAATCTTTTTTCTGTGCATGTGCGATTGAAACAATGGCAATCAATGCGGTAAAAACAAAAGGAATTTTTTTTATCATGGCATTTGTTTTGGAACAATGAAGATAATGTTCGCCTACTAATGCACACAATTTTTTTGATTAACGAGCGAAAGAATATTCATTCCGCTTAATCCAGTTCTGTTCACCGATAAATTTCACCTCTTTACGGCTGATATATGCTTTATTGCTGATGATATAAACATGTTTAATAATAGCTTTTTTCCTCTCATTTCCATCCACACCATCTCGTTCTGTTTCAATTTGCAGTGTACCATCTACACTTACATTTGTTAAAGTAACTTTTGCATCATCAATCATTTTGCCTTCTGCTTTTATTTCCAAAGTATCATTACCATTGGCTTTCGGCTCATTGGGATATTGATAGGAAAAAATAATTTGATGGTTATTTTTTGCATTGATATTGATTGAAACATTTGCCGGCATAGTATAAGGCTTGCCACTTGTATAATCTAAATAAGTAAGCGTTCCATTCCATTCGCCAAAAGCGGGTTTGAATGCATCTGAAGTTATTTTAACCGGATCTTTTACAAAAGCAAATGCAACAACAATGAAGACAATGCTCAAAATATTTTTCATAAAATGATTTTGCATAATAACGCAAAAGCCGCTGAAAAGTTACAGCGGCTTTATTATTTACGATCCGTATTTTAATAATCAACTCTTTGCCGTAAATTTTTCTACTTTATTCGAAATAGGTTTTATGGTTTGTAAATATTTAAAAATAGCATTGAGATCCGATTCTTTCATCTTCGAATACATCATCCATGGCATGATAGTATTGAAATCTTTTTCACCCAATGTTGGTGAATGAAATGAACTGTCCTGATATTGTTTAAAACGTTTAATGAATTGTTCAGCAGTCCATGCTTTTAATCCATTTACATCCGGTGTTAAATTTGCCGAACGTACAATGCCTGCTGGTAAAGAAAATTCTCTTCCTCCACCAAACTCAAGTCCGGGAATAATTTGGCCTTTATTGTCTTTTGTATGACACTCCACACAACCAGATGCAGTGATCATGTATTTTCCATAGGCAATTGTATCCGATTCTGCTGGCCTGTTTTGTAAATTGGCTTTCTGCGGAATTAAATGTTGAATGATAGTGAAAGGAAAATCTGCTTTTGATTTTGGTGCATCATTTTTAATAGCAGGCAATGAACGCACATAAGCAATGATGGAATAAATATCTTCTTTATCTAATTGTCCATAATAATGATATGGCATAACCGGAAATAAGGCATCACCATTTTTATCAACACCGGTAGTAATGGTTCTGAAAATTTCTCCATCTGTCCAATCACTTAATTTATAAGGAGTGATATTCCTTGAATAAAATACTCCCGGAAATCCATAACGCTGATCAAATCTTTCGCCGCCTTTGCCTTCTGTTCCTGCAATGGGCGGACCTGCATATTTTGTCCAATCACGTGTTGAATGACAATCCATACAAACCGTAACGCAATTGGCTAAATATTTTCCTCTCTCAACTCTTTGAGGTGTTTTTTCAACCGTAATGTTTTCGGGCTTTCCAACATTGGGCAAGAAAAAAACTACATAAGAAATGACACCAATAAAAATGATGATAACGACACCAATAAAATACAGGAGTATTTTAAAAAACTTTTTCATGCTGTGGGGCTTTTAAAGTTAATGATGCAACAAAATAAAAAATGGTTTTAAGATATGCAATAGGCGAGAATAAAAAACCCCGACTTTCAAGTCGGGGCAATTCAATAAATCATTTTATTGTGCTTGCCAATGTCCCGATAGCCTCAACAGGACAATTGCTGTCACATTGAGGTTCTCGAAATGTATTATAATTTTTATCGGACTTCGAGTGCCTCAGTCTAACAAAAAAATTATATCACCACATTGACCATTTTATTTTTTACGAAGATGAGTTTCTTCACCGGCTTATCTTCTATCCATTTTTTAACCACTTCATTATTCAATACAATTTGCTCTACTTGTTCTTGTGTGGCATACAATGCGATATTGATATTGGTTCTTAATTTTCCATTGATACTAACAGGATAATCTTTGGATGATTCTACCAAATAAGCAGGATTGAATGTTGGATAAGCCGCATCCAGTATGGATTTGGTATTACCCAATGCCTTCCATAATTCTTCGGTGATATGCGGTGCATAAGGAACCAACATTATTAATAAGGGTTCCAACACTTCTCTTTTATTACATTTTAAATCAGCCAATTCATTTACACAAACCATGAATGCACTTACGGCTGTATTGAAAGAAAAACGTTCGGTATCTTCTTCAATTTTTTTAATGGCTTTATGCAACACTTTTAATTCCTCGGCTGTTGCTTTTTCTTCATTCCACACTTTACCTTTCAATTCATCAAAAAATAAACGCCATAATTTTTTTAAGAACCGATGCACCCCTTCAATGCCTTTGGTATCCCATGGTTTACTTTGCTCAACCGGACCTAAAAACATTTCATACATACGGAAAGTATCGGAACCATATTTATTAATTACATCATTTGGATTAACTACGTTTAGTTTTGACTTAGACATTTTCTCAACTTCTCTAAAACACTTAATTGTTTTTCCATCAGAGGAAATAAAAATTGCATCTTTAAATTTTGGGTTTTCTTTTTCTAACCTTTCAGTATCAACTTCATCATTAATATTTACATATTCTATTGGAATATGTATTTTATAATAATTCGGAAAACCTATAATCACTTTCTCGAGGAGCCCTTCTTTCTTAATATCATCTACAATAGGCTTAATTAAATAATTTAAAACGTTCTCTCTCAAGAGATCATGCTTTATTTCTTCTTCAGTTTCTGGTTTAGAATAAGTAGTTCTTATTGAATCCATTAAGTCATAAGACAAAAAAGTATTGTGAATTATTTGATATTTATTATTGAGTTCGGCAATTTTTTTCAATTCATCTTCAGTATGAATATAAGGTTTATCAATTTGATTTTTCTTAATCAAATTGAATCCCATCATGTTTATAAAAGCACTATTTCCAGTTATCATTCCCTGATTCAGCAACTTTTTAAATGGTTCATCATATCCAATGAAACCTAAATCGTACAAGGCTTTCGTCCACATGCGGCTGTACAATAAATGACCAACAGCATGTTCAGTTCCACCAATATAAACATCCACCTGATTCCAGTAATCACTTACTTTTCTATCGCAAAAAGTTTCGTTATTATGCGGATCCATATAACGTAAAAAATACCAACTGCTTCCCGCATAACCGGGCATTGTGTTGGTCTCTAATTCTTTTGCCACCCATTCAGGAATATTTGCCAAAGGACCTTCGCCTTCAGGACCGGGAGAATAAGCATCTACTTTAGGTAATAATAAAGGCAATTCATTTTCATTTAATGGAATGGCTATTTTATTTTTCCATTTAATAGGAAATGGTTCGCCCCAATAACGTTGTCTGCTAAATGCAGCATCACGCATTTTATAATTTATTTTTTTCTTGCCAATACCTAATGCAACTAATTTATTTACTACAATATCAATAGCATCTTTCATAACAATGCCATTTAAAAAATCGCTGTTAGATAGTTTTGCTTCTTTGGTTGCATTGGCTTCTTCACCATTAAAATAATCACCGATAATATTGGTGATAGGAATATTAAAATGTTTTGCGAATTTAAAATCTCGTTCATCGCCGCAAGGCACTGCCATGATTGCTCCTGTTCCATAACCAGCTAATACATATTCACTGATCCAAACAGGAATTTGTTTTTTATTGAACGGATTGATGGCATAAGCACCTGTAAAACATCCCGTAATTTTTTTCTCGGCCTGACGTTCACGATCACTTCTGCTTTTTACATAGGTGATATAATTTTCTACTGCTTGTTTTTGTTCCGGTGTAGTGATGCCATTTACCAATTCATGTTCCGGTGCAATTACCATAAAATCAACGCCAAAAATAGTATCAGGTCTTGTAGTGTAAACATGCAATTCGAATTTCGAATTTTTAATGTCGAATTTAATTTCTGCACCCGTCGATTTACCAATCCAATTGGTTTGCATTTCTTTCATTGCATCGCTAAAATCCACTGTTTTCAAGCCTTCCAGCAATCTATCTGCATATTCAGTTATACGTAAATACCATTGACGCAATTTCTTTTTTACTACCGGATGACCACCTCGTTCGCTTACTCCATTCACTACTTCATCATTGGCCAAAACAGTTCCCAATGCTTCGCACCAATTTACTTCACCATATCCGCAAAAAGCCAAACGATAATGCATCAATACTTCTTGCTGATATTCATCGGTATAACTTTTCCATTCATCTTTTTCAAATTCAATGGTTGCATCACCCGGACAAACATGATGTACATTTCCTTCTTCCTCAAAAATTTTTATTAAAGTTTCAATGCTCTCTGCTTTTTGCTTTTGACGATTGAAGAATGAATGAAACAATTGCAAGAATATCCATTGCGTCCATTTGTAATAATTCGGCTCACATGTTTTTACTTCTCTGTCCCAATCATAACAAAAACCAATTTTATCTAATTGTGCCCGATAATTATTAATATTATTTTGTGTAGAAATTGCCGGATGAATACCATGTTCAATAGCATATTGTTCGGCAGGCAAACCAAATGCATCATAACCCATCGGATGCAAAACATTAAAACCTTTTAATCTTTTATAGCGTGCAAAAATATCTGAAGCAACATATCCCAACGGATGACCTACATGCAAGCCTACACCACTCGGATATGGAAACATATCCAATACATAATACTTCGGTTTATCAGAAACATTAGATACTTGATATACCTTATTTTCTTTCCACCAATCCTGCCATTTTTGTTCTATCTCACGAAAATTATATTCCATATTTCAATTTACGATATACGTTTTTGGATATTCGATTTTTTAATTTGCCAACTTTTTAATTCTATCCCCTAAAACAATTCTAACAAAACTTTTATTTGCAAAATTTTATCTTGCATACTTTCACGACCGTTACAGTCGTTAAAGAGTGTGCAAATGTAAGTGTTTACGGTACATTTGCGATTGTTGAATCTTTCAAAAATAAGACAATGTCGGTAGCAGGAAAATCATCACTCAAGCGCAGCAAGCCCAATTATATTTACAGCATTATTGGTGTTGCATTAGTTTTATTAATCATGGGTATCATGGGTTTATTGTTTTTGAACTTCAGAGAAGTATCCACCACTTTTAAAGAAGATATACGCATGAGTGCTTATTTGCGTACGATGAATAAAGACAGTATTGGCATGATACAACAGTATCTGGCCAAACAACCCTACGCAAAAGATGTGACTTATGTGAACAAAGAATCGGCTAAACAAATCTGGAATAAAGAGAATAATGAAGATTGGGCAAAGATATTAGATGCCAATCCACTACCCGAGAGCATTGACTTTTTTGCAAAGGCAGAATATGTTACAAAAGATAGTTTACAAAAAATACAACACAATCTGATGGCCATTTATGGCAATCAAATCACCGACTTACAATATCCTCAGAGCCTGGTAAGTAATTTAAATGAACGTACTTCAAAGATCGGATTAATATTTTTGGTGATTGCTATTGTGCTAATTATCATTGTTATTTTTAGCATTGATAATACCATTCGTTTGGCCATGTTCAGTAATCGTTTTTTAATAAAGACAATGCAAATGGTAGGCGCCACCAGAGGTTTTATTGCCAAGCCAATGAATATTCGTGCATTAGTTAACGGACTCATCAGTTCCGGCATTGCCATATTTATTTTATTTAGTTTAATTCAATGGGCAGATAGTCAGTTCCCTCAATTAAAAGCATTGCACAATACCGAGTCAACCATTGGTTTGTTTTTAGGAATTATTGTTATTGGCGTGGGTATTTCTATTTACAGCACAAATCGAAGTGTGATCAAATACCTGAAAATGAGTTTGGATGATTTGTATTAGAAAGAGGATTGTCCACAGACCAAGTTCTTAAATTTTTGTTTTTTCTTACGACTATTGACTACTAACTATTGAGTTTCCCTATATTGCAAGTCCAAAATTTTGAATTATGAGTGTAACAAAGAAACCTACGGTTGAAACTGCCCCATTATTTGGTAAGGAAAATTATCAATGGATGATAATTGGTGCAGTGGTGATTGCATTGGGTATGTTTTTAATGAGTGGCGGTAAAAGCCCTGATCCGAAAGTATTTGATTATAAAGTAGTATACAGCACTACCAGAGTAACTATCGCTCCTATTTTAGTAATCGCAGGCTTGTTAATAGAGATCTATGCTATCTTCAAAAAATCAAAAGTATAAAAAATTATTATTAATATTCAAAGCGGTGATATCACCGCTTTTTTTGTTTCTTTATTGTTCAAACCAAAACTAATTTTTCATGGATACACTTCAGTCGATCATCATTGCCATTGTAGAAGGATTAACAGAATTCTTGCCTGTTTCATCAACTGCACATATGAAATTTACGAATCCATTGATAGGCGTTACCGATACTCCATTTGTTGACATGTTTGAAGTTGTAATACAATTAGCGGCCATCTTAAGTGTAGTAACTATTTATTATAAAAAATTCTTCGATTTCAAACACATTAGCTTTTACATCAAATTAGTAGTGGCTGTTATTCCCGCTTTAATTGGCGGATATTTTTTAAAGAAACATATCGATGCAGCATTAACCAATTTAAATTTCATTGCTGCTGTAATGATTGCCGGCGGTATTATTTTATTATTCGTTGATAAATTATTTGCCAATAATACCATTAATGAAGACGAAAAGATTTCTTATCCTAAAGCATTCATCATTGGCTGTTTTCAGGTATTGAGTATTTTATTTCCCGGATTGAGCAGAAGCGCTGCAACCATTGTAGGTGGTATGAGTCAGAAATTAACACGCAGTGTTGCCGCTGAATTTTCTTTCTTTTTGGCAGTGCCAACAATGTTAGCTGCATCTGCCAAAAGTTTTATGGATGTTTACAAAGAACATAAAGAAGTATTGGTAAAAGATAATTTTATCACATTGGGTATTGGTGCAGTAGTGGCTTACATTGTAGCATTATTAGCGGTTCGTTTTTTTATCGGTTATTTACAAAAACATGGTTTTAAAATTTTTGGATGGTATAGAATTGTATTGGGCATTGTAGTACTGATACTGGTATATCAGGGAATTATTAAATAGTTTATTATAAATGTTGAAGGTTAAATGATAAATTAGAGTGACGGTATATCCATTCAACATTAAAATTCATCATTCAACATTTTGTTATGCTAACTGCTCCCAAAAAAATCATCAATGCATGGGCTATGTACGATTGGGCCAATAGCGCCTATTCGTTGATCATAACATCTGCCATCTTTCCTGCCTATTACACAGCCATTGCTCCGCCGCAGGTTGAATTTATCGGAAGAACTTATGATCGATCTGCATTAGCGTCTTATGCCATTTCATTTTCTTTTTTGATCATTGCATTTTTATCCCCCATACTTTCTTCTATTGCAGATTATAAAGGCAATAAGAAAGCATTCATGAAATTCTTTTGCTATCTCGGTTCGGTAGCCTGTTGCAGTATGGTTTTCTTAACAAAAGAAAATATCGGTTGGGGAATCATCGCATCTATTATTGCATCGATTGGTTATTGCGGCAGCATTGTTTTTTATAATGCTTATCTGCCGGAAATTGCAGCAGAAGAAGACCAGGATGATGTAAGTGCAAAAGGTTTTGCGATGGGTTATATCGGCAGCGTTATTTTAATGGTGGTTTGTTTGGCATTCATTATGGCGAATGATAAAATGAATTTAGGATGGGGTGCATGGCCTGCAAGACTTTCTTTTTTATCGGTAGGTATTTGGTGGGCTGGCTTTGCGCAAATTACTTTTAACAGATTACCGTCATCTAAACCATCTGAACAAGATATGCAACACAGCATATTAACCAATGGCTTTCACGAATTGAAAAAAGTATGGAATCAATTGCAGGATTATCCAAGATTAAAAAGATTTCTGCGCAGTTTTTTCTTTTATAATATGGGTGTACAAACAGTCATGTATCTCGCTACTTATTTCGCATCGGATGAATTGAAGATGGAATCATCACAACTAATCATCACTGTTTTGATTATTCAGTTAGTAGCTATCTTGGGGGCTACCATCTTTGCAAAATTATCCGATAAGACGAATAATATTTTCACTTTAGGCGTATTGATTACGATATGGATCGGTATTTGTTTTTTTGCTTCTCGAGTAACAACTGTAACTGAATTTTATGTTGTTGCCTTTTGTGTAGGTATGGTAATGGGTGGTATTCAATCTATGAGTCGCTCTACTTATTCAAAATTATTACCCGAAACAAAAGATACAGCCTCTTATTTTAGTTTTTATGATGTATGTGATAAAATGGGAACTGTAATTGGCACATTGGCATTCGGTTCAGTGGGAGAATTTTTAGGCGGTATGAGAAATTCTGTATTAACATTAATGGTGTTCTTTATCATCGGTTTAATTTTGCTGATGTTTGTGCATATGAAAAAAGATAAAACGATTGCTGCATGAAACTCTATTCCATAGAAACAGAATATTTTAAATTAGATGGTGGTGCCATGTTTGGCGTTGTGCCAAAAGTGATTTGGAGCAAATTAAATCCGGCTGATGAAAATAATTTATGCAGTTGGGCAATGCGTTGTTTGTTGATTGAGGATGATAACAGATTAATATTAATTGATACCGGAATTGGCAATAAACAAGATGCAAAATTTTTAGGACATTATCATTTACATGGCAATCATACTTTAGAGAAATCTCTAGCAGCAAATGGTTTTAGCAAAGACGATATAACCGATGTAATCCTTACCCACCTTCATTTTGATCATTGCGGTGGCGCCATTGAAAGAGTAAATGATAAACTTGTAACTGCATTTAAAAATGCCACTTATTGGAGTAATGAAGATCATTGGAAAACTGCCACAAAGCCTAATGCAAGAGAAAAAGCTTCATTTTTAAAAGAAAATATTTTACCGATTCAGGAAAGCGGAAAATTGAAATTCGTAGATTATCCATATACTGTTGCACTAAAGCAAAACAAAGGAAAATGGATTGAGAGAAATCCTTTTCTTTTAGATAAAACAAAATTTTCCGAAAAAATAGATTTATTATTTGTTAATGGACACACCAGTGCAATGATGTTACCAATAATAAAACATAATGGTAAAACTTTTGTCTACATGGCTGATCTGTTACCAAGTGTTGGGCATATTCCATTGCCTTATGTTATGGCTTATGACATGAACCCTTTAATTACTTTGAATGAGAAAGAAGCTTATTTAAATGAAGCGGTTGATAATAATTACATTTTGTTCTTTGAACACGATCCGGTAAATGAATGCTGTACTTTACAAAGAACTGAAAAAGGAATCAGGCAAAAAGAATGTTTTAAATTATCGGAGATTTGATCATCTGAATTTTTCCATCGAACTTAATGGGTAACGAAGATTTCGGTATTGCATCATATCTGCTTTTACGCTTCCCACAACAATCGGACTTTCAATTCTTATGGGAATATGATTGGCATCATCGGTAACCCAAACAGTCATTTTTTCTCCGCCCTCAAACAATGTTCCTTTAACCAACAATGGTTTGAATTTAATTGCATGAAACTTTCCATACTTGGTTTTAATCTCTTCTTTTCCCAAATATTTCATGTATAAATGATATACTTCATTATCCAAGAACATATCAAACGGAATCTTATCATCAATTTGATATTTTGAAAAATCAATATTGCGGGCATAATAAATTGAGCTCAATACATCCTGAATACAATTGGGCACTTTGTATACGCCTTTTGAAGTAATGGCCGTATTAGTTTGCTGATTGAAAGTTACATTTTCATTCATCTTAAACCCGCCTTCATTTACATCACGCAAAAATTTATACGGTTGTAAAGTAGCAGTATCAAAAAAACTTTCATACTTGTCACGAACCTTGAATATCCAGTCGTAGCTTGGGTTTGAACTACCCGTTCCCACCACATGATACACCGTTTTATTATTCATTTTCTCAATACCCAATGAAAAATTAGCAGAACCTGCATTTACATAAATACCAATAACAGAATAAAAAATAGTGTAAGAAATACTTTCGCCATCCTGAAAAGCAAAATTGCGGATACCGCAAAACTCATCTCCTGCAGTTAAGGGAAACCAAATCAATATTGGTATGATAGATACAATGATTCTTTTCACGAAGGTTTATTTCTTAAATATTTTTATGGGCATTAAAATTACACTTCCTGCAACTGCCGGCAATACTCTATTGATAAACCAGATACCTGCTGTTGTTAATAAGATGCCTGCAACATTCGTACTCAACAATCCGATTAATTGAATACCAATTTCGCCTCTCAGTCCCAGCTCTGCAAATGCAATACTCGGTATAATAGCTAATACTAAAAATAGTACAGATATAACCCACATCAATGCAATATTGTTTGCTTCTACTTTAAAAATATGTAACAATATTAGGTATTGAATAATGAAAACGATGAATCTGATAAATGAAAGAAATAAAATTCTTGTTAATTCTTTCCAACGAAATTCTTTCAAATTACTGATCAAATAAACATGTTTTGAAACAAAAGGTATTCTTTCTAATAGTTTAATAATCCAACTCAATCTATAATAAAGCATCAACGAGATAATGAAACACATTATCATCAACACTACTAACACGTTGAAACCAACATTGCTGAAAGTTTTCAGAAGAAATGTATTATTTAAAAAATTTGATTGCATAAAAATCAATCCGGCAATACCCATCACAACAGTTACAATTACCTGACTGATACTTCCCACTATTGAAACGGCAATGGCTTTGGAACGATTTCCTTCATCTAAATAAGCGATCTTGCCAATAAATTCTCCAACATTATTTACTGTTCCAAAAGCAAAAGCTTGTCCTGCAAAAATGGCTTTGAATGATTGTTTGAAACTGATTTGCTGAATACCTTTCATCAACCATTGCCATTTGTATGCTTCCAATCCCCAGTTTAGCAACATCAACAATAACACAACAATCAATTTCCACCATTGTTCTGCTGTAAATGAATAAATGATCGATTGCCAAACTTGCGGCAGATCCTTTTGCTCTTTGATTTGATGATAGATAGAAAAAGACAGCCATACAAAAATGATCGGGCCGATAAAATAATTAAGAAATATTTTGAGTTTCGTATTCAGAAAAAATATTTTTACTTATTACAAAGAACGGATGAAAGGAGCAGATAAAAAACTTATAACAATAAAGCTTTATTTTCACCATTGATGAAGCCATTCCAAATTATATTAGGTATTGATCCCGGCACACAATTAATGGGTTATGCATTATTAAAAACAGATGGCAATACTGCTCGTGTTTTATTAATGGATACATTAAAATTGACTTCGTATAAAGATATTTACGAACGATTAGAAAAGATTCACACCAAAGTTGGTGAGTTAATCAAATTATATCAACCTACAACTTTTGCTATCGAAGCACCCTTCTTCGGAAAGAATGTACAAAGCATGTTAAAGTTAGGCAGGGCACAGGGTGTAGCCATTGCTGCAGCCATGCAAGCAGAAATAAGTGTTACTGAATATTCTCCTAAGAAAGTGAAGCAATCCATTACCGGAAATGGTAATGCTGATAAAGAACAGGTTTGGAAAATGTTGCAACGCACTTTGAACATTGAACAAAAGCCTCAATACTTTGACGCTACAGATGCATTGGCTGTTGCATTATGTCATCATTATCAAATCTCTTCTCCATTAAAAACAAATACAAAAGGATTTAAAGGTTGGGAAGATTTTATTGCCAAGAATGAAACGAGAGTGAAGAAAAAATAATTAATGAAGGTGTGCAATGATTTTTTCCTGTACTGCTTTTAATTCTTCTGGTGTTACTTTCATTTTTTTGGATAATGCATTCATATCACTCATTCCGTTCATCGGCAATAAATGAATATGTGCATGAGGCACTTCAAAGCCAATGGTGACGATATTTACACGATCACAACCAAATGCTTGCTGAATAGCTTTTGCAATGGGCTGTGCAAAAGTTAGCATGCCATCTAAATATGCTGTTGGCAAATCAAACAATCTATCAACTTCAATTTTGGGAACAACTAATGTATGCCCGGATGCTGAAGGAAAAATATCTAAGAAAGCATAAAACTTTTCATTTTCTGCAATTTTATAACTCGATATTTCGCCTGAGATGATTTTTGAAAAGATACTTGCCATATAAATTATCTGTTGCACAAATTTATACGAATTACACGAATTACTAATTGTTGTCTCGCATCTGCTTAGCAAGGCAATAAAATAGAAAGCCTTACATATAAAATAATGTAAGGCCTTCCACATTCTATAAAAAATTACATTAAATAGAAATAGATTCTACTTTAAATTTAATAACACCGTTTGGTGCCAGCACTTCAGCAATTTCACCGATGGCTTTACCTAATAAACCTTTTCCTATTGGTGATGAAGCAGATATTTTTCCTGCTTTCAAATCAGCTTCTTTCTCGCCAACTATTTGATAAGTTACTGTTTTTTTGTTACCTATATTGGTAATGGTAACCTTTGTTAAAATAGCCACTTTACTGGTATCAATAGTACTTGGGTCAACAATTTTTGCATTAGCAATAATGCCTTCTAATTGTTTAATTTTCGCTTCTAACATTCCTTGTGCTTCTTTCGCAGAATCATATTCAGCATTCTCTTTCAAATCGCCTTTTTCACGTGCTTCTGCAATGGCACGCGATGCTGCCGGGCGTTCAACGCCCTTCATCCTCTGCAATTCAGCTTTCATTTTGTCGAATGTCTCTTTGGTAACGTATTCACTCATAATCTTTGGTTTAAAGAGATAAAAAAAATACAACGCCTCATCCTGTGAAGCGTTGCAGTAAGTACAAATATAGAAAATATTGATTTGAAAAAAAAGTTTTTAGTCAGCTTTTGTACAATCATTCATCCAAGTTGCGTCGCACACTTGTACTGCATATCAGTATGCAACTAAAAGCCCAATTTATCCAGCACCACTTTTGCCATTTTATAAAATGCTTCATGGCTATACCCTGCAATATGAGGCGTAATAATAACATTCGGTTGCTTCAGTAAAAAATCTAGTTGCAATTTTTCATCATCGGCATAAGATGCTAAATTTTCATTTTCCAACACATCTAATCCTGCAGCTTTAATTTTTTTATTTTTCAGCGCATTAATTAACGCATTGGTATCAGTCACTTTTCCTCTGCAAGTATTTAAAAAATAAGGTTGTTGATGTAATGAATTGAAGAAGGCATCGTTGGCATAATGAAATGTTTCATCTGTTAATGGCAAATGCAAACTAATCACATCTGCATATTTAAAAATTTGTTCAGGCTCTGCTTCACGTACAAAATCTTTTGCAAAACCAAATTTATATTTATCGTGTGCCAATACTGTTACATCAAAGGATGATAATAATGTAGCTAGAGCACTACCTGTATTTCCATAACCTATAATTCCAACAGTCTTTCCCGCTAATTCATCTCCTCTGTTGGCATCACGAATCCATTTACCCAATTTAATTTCATCATAGCTGCAGGAAATCTTATTCATTACATTCAACAACAAGCCTAATGCATGTTCTGCTACTGCATTTCTGTTTCCTTCAGGACTGCTAACACATTTAATGCCTTTGCTTTCTGCATAAGCTACATCAATTTGTTCCATGCCACTTCCCAAACGACCAATCCATTTTAATTGAATAGCTTTATCTAAAATATTTTTATCAATATTCAATTGAGTGGTCACAATCAATCCTTCAACATCAACAAGCATTTGCTCTAATGCTTCATATTTTATGCCAGGCATATCCAACACATCAAACCCATGCCTGATCAATGTTTCAGCCAAATACGGATGACATTTTGCTGTTATAATTACTTTCTTGTTCATTTCATTTTAAAAGTCAGGTTTGCAAAATCTTGTACACTCAATTGTTCTGCACGTTTATTAAAAATGACATCTTGCAAGGTTACTTCATCAAACAAACCTTTCACTGCATTGCGTAACATTTTTCTTCTTTGATTGAATGCCATTTTTACTAATTGAAAAAATATTTTTTCGCTTCGCATTTCGTATTTCATATTTTTTTGCTTCAACTTAATTACTCCACTCATTACTTTCGGCGGCGGATTAAAACATCCCGGCGGTACATCAAACAAATATTCTACTTCATAAAAAGCTTGCACCAATACACTTAATATACCGTAAGATTTATTTCCGGATGATGCTGCAATTCTTTGCGCTACTTCTTTTTGAAACATACCAATCATCACAGGCACTTGTTCTTTCCATTCTAATATTTTGAATAAAATTTGAGATGAAATGTTGTATGGAAAATTACCAACCACTATAAATTCACTTTCGAAAGGTGCAGCAATATCTAAAATACTTTGATGAATGATTTTTCCAACAATGCTTGGATAGGTTGTTTCCAGATAGCTCACTTTTTCTTCATCCAATTCAACTGCTTTAAAATCTATTCTTTCAATTTCCAATAAATATTTCGTTAAGGCACCACCACCCGGACCAACTTCTAACAATTGAGAAAAACTTTCTTCCTGTAATGCAGCGACAATCTTTTTGCAAATATTCTCATCTTTCAAAAAATGCTGACCCAATGATTTTTTCAATGTATACTGCATTCAACAAAAATAGGAAAGTAAACCATGATTAAATGACCAAAAGAATTATACCCTGATAAATTAAAATACTATTATCAAGCTAATCTGTCTAATCTCAATAATCTTTGTTCATGGTTAATCCTTATTTTTACAGCTAAACAATCTGGCATGAGTAACGATTTGCAAAAACCTGTAATTGGATTTACCTGTGGCGATCTGAACGGTATTGGTATTGAATTGATCATTAAATCATTAGCCAATCACGAAATTTTAGATATCTGTGTTCCTGTAATATTTGCCAGTAATAAATGCATTAATTTTTACAGAAAAAGTTTAGCAGATATTAATTTTTTATATAACAGTACTAAAGATTTTTCTAAACTAAGTATCAAACAAATCAATATTTACAATTGCTGGGAAGAAGAAGTAGTCATCAATCCCGGCATCTTAAATGAAATCGGTGGTAAGTATGCTTTGATTTCTTTACAACAAGCCACAAAAGCCTTAAAAGACGGGCATATACAAGGATTAGTAACTGCACCTATTCATAAAAAAAATATTCAATCGGAACAATTTAAATACAGCGGACATACCCCTTATTTAAAAGCAGAATTCAATGTTCCTGATGTGTTGATGTTAATGGTGGCTGATAATATGCGTGTGGGTTTGGTAACAGAACATATTGCTGTTGCAGAAATAGCCAAACATATAACCAAAGAAAATATTTTACGCAAACTGAATATTTTACACAAGAGTTTACAAAAAGATTTTGGCATTGACAAACCGCGTATGGCTGTGTTGGGATTAAATCCACATGCCGGTGATGAAGGATTAATTGGTAATGAAGAAGAAACGATCATCAAACCTGCTATCAGAGAAGCAAAACAAAACATGATGGTATTTGGTACATATAGTGCAGATGCATTTTTTGCACGCGGACAATATGAAAAATTTGATGGCATATTAGCCATGTATCATGATCAGGGATTGATTCCCTTCAAATCATTATCCATTGGCGAAGGCATTAATTATACTGCGGGATTAGGAGCAGTTCGCACAAGTCCTGATCATGGAACAGCTTTTGATATTGCAGGAAAAGGCATTGCAGATCATGCTTCATTTTTAGCCGCAACTTTTGAAGCTGTAGATATCATCAGAAGAAGAGCAGGTTATGAAGAAGTAAGAAGAAATCCACTAAAGAAAATGAGTACAAAATTATTTGCGAACGCGACCGATGAAAGAATTGAAGAAACAGAATAAAAATTGTCATGTCGAATCATATCCTCGAAAATTCTTTATTACGAATTGAAATTTCTTCGAAAGGTGCAGAATTACAAAGCATTTTTCACAAAGAACACCAATTGGAATACATGTGGAGTGGTGATGCAGCTTTTTGGGGAAAGAAAAGTCCTGTATTGTTTCCTATTGTGGGAGGATTAAAAAAAAATACATATTATTATAAAGGAAATTCTTATTCATTAAGCAGACATGGTTTTGCAAGAGAAATGGAATTTGATGTAACCAATCAAACCGAAAACAGTATTACATTTTCCATTAGCACAAATGAACAAACTTTCAAAGTCTATCCGTTTAATTTTCAATTTTCTGTTTGTTATAAATTAACCAACCATCAATTAGCTGTTCAATACATTGTTGAAAATATTGGCAGCGATGAAATGTATTTTTCCATTGGCGCACATCCGGCTTTTAAAGTTCCTTTAATCAACGAGCTTTCATTCAATGACTTTTATTTGAAATTCAATAAAGTTGAAAACGAAGGCAGGTGGCCACTTTCAGCTGATGGGTTGATCGAAAACAAATCCAATCCTTTATTAAATAATACTGATCAACTTTCACTGGCAAAAGAATTGTTTTACGGAGATGCATTGGTTTTCAAACATCTGCAATCAAATTCTATTTCAATAATAAGTGATAAAACTTTACATGGATTAAAAGTGCAGTTTGATGGTTTTCCATTTATGGGAATTTGGAGTGCGAAAGATTCGAATTTTGTTTGTATTGAGCCTTGGTGTGGCATTGCAGACAGTGTTGATACCAATCAGGATATTACTCAAAAAGAAGGTATATATCTTTTAAATGCAAAAGAAATTTTCACAAGAAGCTGGAATGTTCAAGTATTTTAATTATTTAAAGATACTATTATCAATTCCTTTATTGATAATATATGAAGTATATGTGATCTCTACTTTTCCTTTTTTACCTTTCATTTTTTCTTTCACATCTTTTGACATATCATCATCGAATTCTAAAGTAATTCCTTTTGGCATTTTATAATCTTTAGTGTTGAATGCAAAAATGACCTTATCAGGCAAACTATAATTGGCATACTGACCGTAAAAAAATTCCATTTCATAAGTGCCATTCTCTTTTGTTGTGGTGATAGCTTTTTTAATTAATAAATTAGATTCATCGATATATAATGTAGTTAAGATAATCTCACTCCCTTCATTCATTGGCAATAGTTTCACAATTTTTGTTTTACTTCCATCAATTACAGCATCACCAGCCGACAAAGCAACATAGTTATTCATTTCAATCAATGAACTCATATTTACGCTCACACCACCTTTGGGTAAAATAGAAATGCCGTTATCTCTTTTAATCTTGAATTGATTGGGCTTTTTAAAAAACACTTTTACTTTACCAACAGGTGCTTTGATGAAAGCCACGTCTGTCTTCATTTTCCCTTCAGCAACATAATCATTTACCAAATCTAATTTCGCTTTTACTTTTTGCACTAAAGAAGTCATATCCTGTGCATGAGATAATAACGAAAAATGAAAAATGAAAAGAAATAAAGTTATCTTTCTTAATTGTTTAACCATATTGACTATTGACTATTGACTATTGACTATTGACTATTGACTATTGACTATTGACTCTCTCAACTCAGCACATCTTTTTTCTTAAACACATAAATAGAGGCACTTACAAATAAAATAATATGTGCCACTAATATTAAAGAAGAGTTGATTAGTTTACCTGGATTTTGAATAGTACCTTTTATGGTTTCGTTGTCTGCATTTACTTTCACATCAAAAAATTCTTTCCAAGCCACCATATGTGTTGTAAATAGATATGGTTTGATTAAATTAAAAATCGGGATACTCATCGTACTTAAAATAGTGAAGAAAATTATTACACTCATTGTTGCAACAATTGGACCAATTGAATTCTCTGCAAATTGAGATAAAAAGAAACCCAATGCAGCAACGGTTATCATTGCTAAACAAGCGAAGCCAAAAGCACCTGCGTAACGCCAAAAAATATCTGCATTTTCAATTTGAACTGCATAATTATTTTTCATTAAGAACATATCATCTGTTCCAAATATCAGCATACTTAAAAACAACGCCAAAATGGCTAACCATATCAATAATAAAATTGTATAAATAGAGGCTGCAAAAAATTTTGCTAAAATAAATTCTGTTCTACTGATGGGTTTAGTAATCATCAAACGGAGCGTGCCCATGTTAGCTTCTCCGCTGATCATATCTGCTGCAATCAATGCAATTAACAATGGCACATGCACCAATAATAATTGCAATAATATATAACAAACAAAATAGCCGTTAATAATCTTACCGTCAACTTGCAATGAATTACTCAAATCAGCCGTTACAAATGCCGCATATTCTTTACCATCAACCTTTAATCCTAATTGAACAATGGTGATCAATGCAGTGATAGCCACGAAAGCAATGTATGTTCGTGGACGACGAAATATTTTATATAACTCAATTTGTAAAAGCGTCCACATGTTGATTACCTGATGTTATCTGTAAAAAATAATCTTCTAAACTATGTTTCGGTTGCAATGAAATAACAGCCGCGTTCATTGCAACCAAGTCTTTATGCAACTGAGGAATTTCCTTTCTATCTAATTTCAATACCAATGCATGTTCTCGTTTGGGTTGTAAGTTGTTTTTCCAATTGCTTTGCTGCAGTTGCTTTAATGTTGTATCATTATCCAAGGTTTCTATCTCAACAATGGTTTGCGATTCATCAAAAAGTTCTGATGCACTTCCTTCAATTAATTTTTTTCCTTTATCAATGATCAAAACCTTTGTGGCTATTTGTTCTATCTCAGTTAATAAATGAGACGAAACAACAATGGTTTTATTCATCTCCCTGCTCAATCGTAAAATTAAATTTCTGATATCGGCAATTCCTTGCGGATCTAATCCATTAGTTGGTTCATCCAAAATAATCAATTTCGGATTATGGACTAAAGCAATGGCAATGCCCAAACGTTGTTTCATTCCCTGCGAATACGTTTTCACTTTATCTTTTGCTCGTTCTGCTAAACCCACCATTTCTAGCTGATTCATTAAATGCTGATAATCAAATTTACCGCCACTCAATCTGGCAAAGAGTTTCAAATTATCGTAAGCAGAGAGGTATTTATAAACATCAGGTTTTTCAATAACAGCACCAATATTTTTTAATATTTCATTTCTGTGAGAAGATAAGGGCAGGCCAAAAATTTTAATTTCTCCCGAAGTAGGTTTAATCAAAGTGAGTAACATTCTGATGGTGGTACTTTTACCCGCACCATTTTGTCCTAAAAAACCATAAACATCACCTTCATTCACCGTAAAAGAAAGATTATTAACGGCTTGGAATGTTCCGAAAGATTTTGAAAGTGATTTTACTTGAATGATCGGCTGCATCTGATACAATAACAGCAAATGTAACGGAAGGTTTTGAATGAGCTTAAATGAATTTATTTTTTCACCTGTAAATATTGCTGCAAAGATTTTACATAATCTTCAAAAGCCTCAATACCTTTTTTAGTGATTTTACAAGTAGTTAACGGGTAATTATCTTTGAATTGTTTGGTAACATCAATATAGCCTGCATCTTTTAATTTTTGCACCTGTACAGACAAATTACCGGCAGTTGAATTTGTTTTTTCTCGAATAAAAGTAAACTCTGCTTCTTTTACACCAATCAACAAACTCATGACCGCCAAACGAAGTTGCGAATGTAATATGGGATCTAGATCTTTAAACATTAGCAGGCAGTTACATTTTTATATTTTTTGTACAATATTAATCCAGGTATCAACCAACAAGCTGTTCCTGCTATTGCATGCAATAACATATCATACCCCGAATTGGTAAAGCAAGAAATAATAAAACAAACATAGGTTATAATAGCACCGATGATCATTGGTTTAAACTTTTTTGCTAAACCGGTGATCAATGTTGGCATTGCATACAACATAATGTATAAAGAAGAAACACTTAATACATATGGATGAAGTGTTGTAACTGCGCCTGTTGCTATATTCTTCTCTAACCATTCATATCCTTCATTTTTTAAAATATTAGTTGTTGTATATCCAATAATATTCTGATAAAAGGTGAGTGAAAAAATAGTGATGGCAAAAACAATCCATACTGCTCCTAATGCAGGGGAATCGAATTGTACGGTTCTTCTCTTTTTAGATTCTTTAATAGCAATCCAAATCTGTAAAAGGTTATACTTGTTTGTTTGTAACAAAAAACAGAATGAAATATGAAGATTCATTATTCAACAAAAAAATGGTATACGCTTCTTTTCCGGATTGGGTTTTCAAATTTAACTTTAACCATTGGATAGAAAGGTCTGATTGTTATTATTTATACGAATTAAATTAACATTATCTTATTTCAACTTTTATAAAATAAAATGGCCTCGAAAATTTCGAGGCCATCTACATTATTATTCTTAAAAAGAATTTATTTGTACTGAGACATTAATCCTTTTGCTAAATCAACCATTTTCTTCACACCATCATCAGGCAAGTTTCCTTTTTTAAATTCAGCTAATACATCCGGTAATTTATTTTCCATCTCTGTTAAGAAATGTGCTTCAAATGCTTTCACATTTTTTACAGCCACATCACGCAATAAACCTTGTGTACCTAAATAAATAATAACAACTTGTTTTTCAACACTCATTGGTGAGTATTGCAATTGCTTTAATATTTCTACGTTACGTGCTCCTTTATCTAATACAACTTTAGTAGCAGCATCCAAATCACCACCAAATTTTGCAAACGCTTCCATTTCACGATACAATGCCTGATCTAATTTTAAAGTTCCTGCTACTTTTTTCATTGATTTAATCTGTGCATTACCACCCACACGACTTACAGAGATACCTACGTTAATCGCAGGACGAATACCCGAGTTAAACAAGTTACCTTCTAAGAATATTTGTCCGTCAGTAATAGAAATTACATTTGTAGGAATATAAGCTGATACATCACCCGCTTGTGTTTCAATAATTGGTAAAGCAGTTAAACTTCCGCCACCTTTCACTAAATGTTTGATACTTGCAGGCAAATCATTCATATTCTTTGCAACATCATCATTACCGATGATTTTCGCAGCTCTTTCCAATAAACGACTATGCAAATAGAATACATCACCCGGATATGCTTCACGACCCGGAGGACGACGTAACAACAATGATACCTCACGATAAGCAACTGCTTGTTTAGAAAGATCATCATAAATAATTAATGCAGGACGTCCGGTATCACGGAAGAACTCTCCAATTGCAGCACCCGCAAATGGTGCATAGAATTGTTGAGGAGCAGGATCTGATGCAGAAGCCGCCACAATAGTTGTGTAAGCCATTGCACCATTATCTTCCAATGTTTTCATCACACCTGCAACGGTAGATGCTTTTTGACCAATCGCAACATATATGCAATAAACAGGTTTGCCTGCTTCAAAAAATTCTTTTTGATTAATAATGGTATCAACACAAATAGCTGTTTTACCTGTTTGACGATCACCAATTACCAATTCACGTTGACCACGACCAACCGGAATCATTGCATCAATTGCTTTGATACCTGTTTGCAATGGTTCTTTTACCGGCTCACGAAAAATTACACCAGGTGCTTTACGCTCCAATGGCATTTCGTATAATTCGCCTGTAACAGGGCCTTTGCCATCTATAGGTTCACCCAAAGTATTAATAACACGACCAACCAAACCATCTCCTACTTTAATAGATGCAATTTGTCCGGTACGTTTCACCTTTGCGCCTTCTTTAATATCGCCACTTTCACCCATTAATACCACGCCTACATTATCTTCTTCCAGGTTCAATGCAATGGCTTTCGTTCCGTTTTCAAACTCAACCAATTCACCTGATCCAACATTGTTTAATCCATATACACGTGCAATACCATCACCTACAACCAATACTGTTCCTACTTCTTCCAAATCTGCGCTTGCATTGAAATTGCTCAGCTGTTCTCTTAATATCGCCGATATTTCATCTGGCTTAATTGCTATCATATTGTAAAATTTAGAATTTTATTTTTTGTTTCCTGCTTTTACTTTTCAATTAAACATCGTTGTGTCACTCACTTGTACAGTTTGTTCTTTACTCAGCAATTATCTAATATTATGTACATAAGTGTTCTTCGCAAACTGCTTTTTAATATCTTTCAAATCTCTCAATACACTTGCATCCACTAAATTATTATTGAACTCCAAAACAAATCCACCAATCAGCTTCGGGTCAACTTTTGCTTCTAACTCGATTGAACCTAATTGATAAGCTGCCTTCACTTTTTCGGTAATTGTGTTTTTTAATTCATTACTCAATTCAACTGCTGAAGTTAATTTCACTTTGTGAATGTCTTTGATCTCATTGTATTGATCAATAAAAGCTTCAACCACCTCAGGCAAATCACTTTCACGTCCTTTATTAATTAATAATACATTAAATGCATCCGTTAATTCACTCACTTTCCCTTTTGTAACTGCAATAACAATGGCTTTTTTCTTATCTGCCGCAACAACAGGGCTGCGCATTAAATTCACAAACTCACGACTGTTTTTACAAACAGCTTGCAGATATTGCATGTCTTTATAAATCACTTCCAATTGATTTCTCTCAATCGAAAGATCAACTAAACTCTTTGCATATCTTGCTGCTAAACGCGGATTCGGCATTTTTTTAATTTGACAATTAGCCAATTTGATAATTATTACATTATCAAATTATCGGATTAATTTAATTTTACTACTTCAGCTAAACCTTTAATATATTTTTCCTGTTCTGCTTTATCGCTTAATTCTCTTTTCAAAATCTTCTCACTTACCTCAATCACCAAAGCACCCACTTGATTTTTAACATCAGTTAAAGCAGCATTCTTTTGTTGTTGAATAGCTTGTTGCGCATCTGCAACAATTCTATCATACTCAGATTTTGCTTTTTCCTTTGCTGTTGCCAACATTTTATCTGAAGCTTCTTTTGCTTCTTTAATCATCACCGCTCTTTCTTCACGTGCTTTTTGTAACAAAGCTTCGTTCTCATTTTTTAGTTGAGCCATTTCTACTTTGATCTTTTCAGCAGAAGCAATGGCTTCAGCAATGCCTTCTTCTCTTTCTTTCAAACCTTTAATGATAGCAGGCCATGCAAATTTTTTCAAAATAAAAAACACAACTAAAAAAGCAACGAACGTCCACAACAACAACCCCGGATCTGGTGTAAGCAATTTCATATTATTTCAAATTTCTGTTTTAGATATTAATACTGCATCCGCCGCCCTTTGCTTAAGATGCAGTATGTAAGCTTAATAAATTTATCACAATTTATTTTGCCATGAAGCCTACCACAATAGCAAATAATGCAGCACCTTCTACTAAGGCAGCAGCAAGGATCATGTTTGCACGGATATCATTAGTAGCTTCAGGTTGGCGTGCAATGCCTTCAACAGCACCTTTACCAATCTGGCCAATACCAATACCAGCACCCATTGCAGCTAAGCCAGCGCCAATAGCTCCTAATCCCGGTGTGATGTCTAACAAAATGTTCATCATGTTATTGTTATTTACAGTTAAAAAAAACGAATTAATGGTGAGCTGCTTCTTCATGATGTTCACCCTCAAATGCCTGACCGATAAATACAGCCGTTAACATGGTAAAGATGAATGCTTGTAAGAATGCAACTAATATTTCAATAAAATAAATAAATACAGTAAATGCAATTGAAAAAGGAGCGGTACTCCATCCACCCACCACACTGGTTTGACCAATAATAAAGATTACTGATATTAATGAGATAATGATAATGTGACCCGCAACCATATTTGCGAACAAACGAATGATCAATGCAAAAGGCTTGATAAATACACTCGTAAATTCAATGGGTACCAAAATAAATTTAATTAAAAAAGGCACGCCAGGAGGATTAAAAATGTGCCCCCAATAATGTTTGTTAGAACTAAACATAATTACAACAAAAGAGATAACACCCAATACACAAGTGAATGCAATATTACCTGTCACATTTGCTGTACCCGGAATCAATCCGAAAATATTATTGATTAATATAAAAAAGAATACAGTTAATAAATAGGGTAAATATTTTTCGTATTTATGACCCAAATTAGGTTTGGCAACCTCGTCTCTAACAAATGTAATAACCGGTTCCAATAAACTTTGCTTGCCTTTTGGTGCAGTCTTAACACCTTGACCAGATTTATATGATTTCGCAATAGACAACATCAACCAAGTTAATAATGTCAATGCCAAAATCATTTGAACAACATTTCTAGTTAAAGAGAAATCGTAAACTTTGATTGATTCATCAAGAGTTCCATCTTCTTTTACTGCTTCAATCTTTCCTTCAGTTAATTTATATCCATTGTAAATAACTTCACCATTTTCAAAATGTGAAGAAGAGAAACAAGAAAATCCTTTTTGAGGAGAATAAATAATGATAGGCAATGGAATAGATACATGATGTTCTTTCCCTTCAACATCTTTATAAGAAGTAAAATGATATTCATGATTATCCAAAATATGACCGAAAATCACTTCTTGCGTATCAAAACCTTCTTTCTTTTCAGTTGCCGACTGTGCAGTTTTATTTTCTTCTTTGGGAAGATTTTCCTGCGCCAATAACTGATTAGAGAATGTTATTGAAAAAAAGCTGAAAGTCGCTACCAGAAAAGATTTCACACTTCTAAAAGCCATACGGTTTGCTAAATTTGGCGCAAAGATAGGGGGATGAGAGTGAAAAGCGGAAAATACAGATGGGATTTTGAAAAAAAATTAGGCAGTCGGCACTCCTATTTTTTTATGCTTCTCAAATTGCATTTCGTATAACTTGGCATAAAAGCCACCATGTGCCAATAACTCATTGTGAGAGCCCATTTCTTTAATTTCTCCTTTATCCAAAACAATAATCTTATTGGCTTTTCGGATAGTGGAAAGCCTATGCGCAATAACTATAGAGGTTCTTCCTGCAATGAGAGTATCAATGGCATGCTGAATCAAAATTTCGCTTTCTGTATCAATCGATGAAGTGGCTTCATCTAAAATTAAAATAGCTGGATTATACAACAATGCCCGAATAAAAGAAATCAATTGCCGTTGGCCTAAACTTAATGTGCTTCCTCTTTCCATCACATTATAATCATATCCATTGGGCAATTGCATAATGAATTCATGCATACCAATCATCTTTGCTGCTTCCATCACTCTTTCACGAGAAATTTCAGGATTTCGTAAAGTAATATTATCCATCACCGATCCGGAAAATAAAAATACATCCTGTAAAACCACGCCGATATTTTTTCTTAAAAGTTCAACGGATTGATGTTCGATATTGATTCCGTCAATTTTTATTTCCCCTTTTTGAATATGGTATAATCTATTCAATAAACTAATGATGGAAGTTTTACCACTGCCGGTATGTCCTACTAATGCAACCGTTTCTCCAGCATTTACATGAAAAGAAATATTCTTCAACACATAATTATCACTCACGTAAGCGAACGAAACATTTTCAAATTCAATTTCACCTTTCATCACTCCTGAATTCTTATTATCAAGTTCCGACTTCTTCATCACATCCTCATTATCCAATACTTTAAAAACTCTTTCTGCCGCTACCATTCCCATTTGCAATACATTGAACTTATCTGCGATCACTCGCAAAGGACGAAATATTTGATTGAGATACATGATGAAGGCAACAATTTTCCCGGAAAAATTAATATGAGAATCCGGATTGGCAATAGCCAAATTAGCTACCCACCAAACAATCAATGCAGTGCTGATGGCCAACACAATTTCAACCACCGGAAAAAAAATACTATATGCAAAAATGGCTTTCACATTGGCATTTCTGTGTTCCCGATTGATATTTTTAAACTTATTGAATTCTTTGTCTTCCGCAGCAAAGGCCTGCACCACCTGCATTCCGGTAATATGCTCCTGCACAAACGCATTCAATGCGGCAACGGCATTTCGCACACGAATAAAACTTTTATTTACACTTTCTTTAAAATAATAAGTGGCAATAATTAAAATTGGAAACGGAATTAAACTGATCAATGCTAATCTCCAATCGATCCAAAACATGGTTGCTAATGTGATGATGATAGTAAGCAAATCGGCAACTATAGGTATTAATCCATCACTAAAAATATCATTGATGCTTTCAATATCATTAATGGTTCTGGTAGTTAATGTACCAATAGGTGTTTTATCGAATTGAGATAAATTCAAACTCACAATCTTCTTATACACTGTTACTCGCAAATCCTTCACTACATTTTGTCCAAGCCATGCTGTTACAAAAGTGAATACAAAGCGAATGCTCGTTTCAATCAATAAAAAAATGATTTGAAAAATAGTGACGGCAACAATGAACTGAATAATATCACTATTATTTTTTTGAAACAAAATAGTTTGTATCCATTCGGGAACATGAATATCCTTTCCGGTAGATTTATCAACAGTTAATTGGATGAGATATGGTCGAATGGGCGCAAAAGCAGCCATTACAATGGCCAACATTAAACTAATGTAAAAAATTCTTTTGTATGGTTTAACAAAATGAAAAACTCTACGCAGTAAAAGAAAATTGAAAGTTTGTTTTTTAGTTGTATCACTCATTCTGCAAGCAAATGTAATAATATTAAGAGGCACGCTGTTTTCCGATTATGGAAAAATAAATGCGATAACATTTTTCTTCAATCATCATTTCATCAAAATTCGGTATCGTTTTCTTATATTCGTTATTGTATGATAGATGAGCAGCAAACCGTGTTGGATGCCCCTTTGCCAAAATACAATCTCAACGAAGAACAAGAAAAAAAAGAGATCATCAGGCAGTACAGGGCATTATTAAAAAGCCTTCGCCCCAAATTAAAAAAAGGTGATAAGGAATTGGTGCGCCATGCTTTTGAAATGGCAGCAGAAGCACATAAGACCATGCGCCGGAAAAGTGGTGAACCTTATATTCTACACCCCTTAGCTGTTGCTATGATTTGCGTAGAAGAAATTGGATTGGGTGTAAGAAGTACCATTTGTTCTTTATTGCATGATACTGTTGAAGACACCGATATTACTTTGGAAGATGTAGAAAGAGAATTTGGTATTGAAATAGCAAAAATTGTTGATGGCTTAACCAAAATTGCCAATGTAATTGATACTAACACTTCTCAACAAGCCGAAAATTTTAAAAAGATATTACTAACACTTACCGATGATCCTCGTGTAATTCTTATCAAATTAGCTGATCGCTTACACAACATGCGCACATTGGATAGCATGAAACGTGAAAAGCAATTGAAAGTCTCTTCAGAAACGGTTTGGGTATACGCACCATTGGCGCATCGTATGGGTTTATATAATATAAAAACAGAACTGGAAGATCTGGCAATGAAATATCTGGAGCCGGAAGCGTATAAAGACATTGCCAAAAGATTATCAGAAACCAAAAGAGAAAGATCGAGATACATCAATGAATTCATTAAACCTATTAAAGAAAAATTAATTGCTGCCGGCTTTGATTTCGAAATGTATGGTCGTCCTAAAAGCATTCATTCCATCTGGAATAAAATAAAAAAGAAGGGCGTAAGTTTTGACGAAGTATATGATCTGTTTGCCATTCGCGTTATTTTGAATTCTGCTCCTGAAAAAGAAAAAGAAGACTGTTGGAAAGTGTATTCAATGATTACAGATGAATATCTTCCTTCAACTGAAAGATTACGCGATTGGTTAAGCAATCCTAAAAGCAATGGTTACGAAGCCTTGCATACAACTGTAATGGGACCGCAAGGAAAATGGGTGGAGGTACAGATTCGCTCAAAACGTATGAATGAAATTGCAGAGAAAGGTTTGGCTGCACACTATAAATACAAAGAAGGAAGTAGTGATGAGGACAGATTTGATAAATGGTTTGGTCAAATTCGCGAAGTGCTTGCTACACAAGACACTGACAGTGTTGATTTTCTTCAAGACTTTAAAACGTCTTTTTTAGCAGAAGATATTTATGTGTATACACCAAAGGGTGATGTAAAAATGTTACCTACAGGAAGTACTGCTTTGGATTTTGCTTTTTCTGTTCACTCTGCAATCGGTTCTAGATGTATTGGCGCTAAAGTGCATCATAAATTAGTACCGATCTCATATAAATTAAGAAGCGGCGATCAAATAGAAATTATTACCAGCAATAAACAAAAGCCTTCAGAAGATTGGTTAAGTTTTATTGTAACGGCAAAAGCAAAAAGCAAGATTAAAGACGCATTGCGTGAAGAAAAAAGAAAAGTGGCGGATGATGGTAAATATATTTTACAACGCAAATTAGAAGGAATGGGTGCCGCTTTCACGCCGGGAAATATTGATGAGCTGGCGCATTTTTATAAGCTATCATCGCAATTGGATTTATTATATAAAATTGCAACAAAAAATATTGATTTAAAAGAGCTGAAAGACTTTCATGTGTTAGGTGATCGATTAGAACCACCTAAACCGAAAACTGTTGTTACAGAAGTTCATTACGATCATCAAAAAGCCATCAATAAAAAAGATAGTGAATTAATTATTTTTGGCGAAAGCAGTGATAAGATTCAATATACTCTTGCAAAATGTTGCAACCCTATTCCCGGTGATGATGTGTTTGGATTTGTAAGTACTGCAAAAGGGTTAATCATTCACAGAACCAATTGTCCGAATGCAGCGCAAATGCTCGCTAATTATGGACATAGAGTAGTAAAAACAAAATGGGCAAAGAATAAAGAGATCTCTTTCTTAACCGGATTAAGAATTATTGGTTTGGATGATGTGGGTGTAATTAATAAGATAACCAATGTCATCAGCGGAGAAATGAAAGTGAATATCGCAGCACTAACCATTGAATCTGCAGAAGGCATTTTTCAGGGAACGATCAAAGTATTTGTACATGATAAAGAAGAGTTGGCTGAGTTGGTGGAAAGATTAAAACAACTGAACGGTATTCAAAGTGTTGATCGATTTGATACAGAAGAAATAAAATAATTATCAATTACTTTTCCTCATCGTTTTATTACATCAATCCATCACTTACATTTGCTGCGTATCAATTAAGTTTTATGGTAGACGTAATTTTAGGTTTACAATGGGGCGATGAAGGCAAAGGAAAAATAGTAGATTATTTTGCTCCTATTTATGATGTCGTTGCTCGCTTTCAAGGCGGACCCAATGCTGGTCATACATTATATGTTGACGGCAAAAAAGTAGTGTTGCATCAAATTCCTTCTGGCATCTTTCATCAACATACCACAAATATCATCGGCAATGGTGTTGTTCTTGATCCGGTTACTTTAAAAAGGGAGTGCGATATCGTCGCATCATTTGGTATTGATGTTAGAAAGAATTTATTCATTTCTGAAAGAACAAACATCATCGTTCCTACACACCGAGCACTAGATAAAGCAAGTGAATTACAAAAAGGTGAAAGCAAGATTGGTTCTACTTTAAAAGGTATTGGTCCGGCGTATATGGATAAGACCGGTCGTAATGCAGTTCGTGCCGGTGATTTAATAGACAAGCATTTCACTACACAATACATCAAACTTCGATTAAAGCATCAAAAACTATTAGATAACTTTCATTTCATTGAAGATATCTCTGCTTGGGAAGAAGAATTTTTTGAAGCCATCGAATTTTTAAAAACATTAAATATTGTGAATGGTGAGTATTTTATCAACAATAAAATAAGCGAAGGCAAAAAAGTTTTGGCAGAAGGTGCACAGGGAAGTATGCTGGATATTGATTTTGGAACATTTCCTTTCGTAACTTCATCTAATACCATCTCTGCAGGCGTTTGTAAGGGTTTAGGTGTATCACAAAAACAAATTAATGAAGTATTGGGTGTAACCAAAGCTTATTGTACCAGAGTGGGTGGCGGACCTTTTCCAACTGAATTAGAAGATTCGACTGGAGAAGAATTAAGAAAAATTGGAAGCGAGTTCGGAGCAACTACCGGAAGACCGAGAAGGTGTGGTTGGATTGATTTAGTAGCTTTAAAATATGCTTGTATGATTAATGGTGTAACTCAAGTAGTGATGACAAAGGCCGATGTATTGGATTCATTTAAAGAATTGAATGTTTGCACAGCTTATGGCATTAATGGAAAAGAAACTGCAGAAGTGCCTTTTCAAATGACGAGAGTGAATATTGATCCGGTTTATAAAAGCTTTAAAGGTTGGAATGCAGACACCACAAAAATCAGTGATGCAGCCAATTTGCCTGCGAATATGTCAACATATATTACATTCATCAATGAATTTATAGGTGCTCCCGTAAAATATGTTTCCAATGGTCCGGGACGCGAACAAATCGTTCGTTTGTAAAAAGAACAATAAATATTTTAAAAAAAGATAAAAAAATTTTGGTGGTTATTATTTTGCGTTGAAATTTTACATCATCAAAAACTTATTAGAAATCTATGGCAGCAAAATCTGATAAGCCGAAAAAAGCAACAACACCTGCAATATCTGATGAAGATGTTGTAAAAAAGTCATCTGCAAAAAGCAAGAAACCAGTTGATGATGACGAAGATGATTTTGAAGAAGAGGATGATTCTGTGCCTGCAAAAAAAGGCGCTGCAAAATCTTCTGCAAAAAAGTCGAACAATGATGACGACGACGATGCAGGAGAAGATGAAGTGGATGAATGGGAAAAACCCGGAGAAGACGAAGATGAATGGGATCCTGATTTTGATGAATTTGATATTCCTAAATCAAAAGGTAAAAAAGCCGCCGGACCAAAAAAGAAAGGTGATGATGACGATGACTTTAAAGTGGATGAAGACTTTAAAGAATTTGACATGTTCAATGACAAGGATGATTTTGATGACGAAGACGATGATTTTTAATCATCCAATGAATGTCTATACGCACTTCTGCTACTTTTAAAGTTAGCAATTCACAAATATTTAAAACACAGATGTTGAATTGGGCAAACCGATTCAACATTTGTGTTTTATTGGATAATCATCAATACAGTTCTGATTATCATTCTGTAGAATGCTTGCTCGCTGTGCATTCTGTGAAACATGTTTCTGCTCTGGAAAATACATTGCAAGAAATTGATGCTTTCATTACCAAAACAAATGATTGGATATTTGGTCATGTTAATTATGATTTTAAAAATTATCTCGGACCAACACATTCAAATCATTTTGACGGGGTTCATTTTCCTGATCTTTTTTTATTTCAACCTGAAACAGTTATTGAATTAAAAAAAGATGAAGTAATTATTTCCGGTTTGGATTTATTACCATCAACAACTTATCATTCAATTTTAGAACAGAAAGTCATTCACAATATTTCTTCATCATTTAATATTCAATCAAGAATTTCCAAACAGGAATATATTAATATAATTAATCAATTAAAGCAGCACATCCTTCGCGGAGATTGTTATGAAATTAATTTTTGTCAGGAATTTTTTTCGGATAAAGCAATCATTAATCCTATACAAACTTATCATCAGTTAGTAAGTATTTCTCCAACTCCTTTTGCATCTTATTATAAATGGAACGATGAATATTTATTATGCGCAAGCCCGGAACGTTATCTAAAAAAAATGGGGAACAAAATCATTTCCCAACCCATTAAAGGAACTTATAAAAGAGATGTACTGGATTCTTTAAATGATGAAAGATTAAAACAACAATTACAATCAAGCGAAAAAGAGAAAAGTGAGAATGTAATGATCGTTGACTTGGTTAGAAATGATCTCAGTAAAATTTGTAAAGAAGGTACTGTTGTAGCAGAAGCATTATTTGATATACAAAGTTTTCCGCAAGTGCATCAAATGGTATCTACAATTTCAGGTGAGTTAAAAGACGGAATTAATTTTACAGATATTTTGAAAGCCACTTTCCCAATGGGTTCTATGACAGGTGCGCCTAAGAAAAAAGTAATAGAATTAATTGAGCATTACGAAAAAACTAAAAGAGGAATTTATTCCGGCTGTGTAGGTTATATATCTCCCGATCGAGATTTTGATTTTAATGTAGTGATTAGAAGCATCATGTATAATCGATATGAAAAATATTTAAGTTATCAAGTAGGAAGTGGCATCACTTTTAAAAGTAAGGCAGAAAATGAATACGAGGAATGTTTACTGAAAGCCGAAGCCATAAAAAAAGTGCTGCAAAGCAACACTTAACTTAATTGGTTTTTTAGGAATAATTATTTTGTACTTGCTGCACCTTCCAATAAATATTTAATAGATTGAATTAAGATATCACCTTTCATTGATTGGAAAATTGCTACTCTGTCTTTAGGAATTCGCATTAAATACTTCTGTCCCTCTGCCAATGTTTTATCAAAACCGGGGTTCCATTTATTAAATTGATCAACATCTATCAATAAACTATTGGCAACAACAGAAGAATTATATCTGCCATTTATTTCTGCAATAACAGTATTGTTTATTTCATCTTCACTCAATGTTTCAGCAGCGGGAATATTGGCTAAATAAGTTTTTGTTTCTGCAGCAGTCATAGTAGTTATGCCTCCATTTCCTTCAAAGAAATAATGAGTAGCTATAAATTTTTTAACGTGATTGCGTGTTTCTTCCTTCAAATAATATTGTAGTTCCCAGAAATCCCTGCTCCCCGATTTTTGAATGGCTTGTCTTACTCTACCCTCGCCGCCATTATAAGCAGCAATCACCAAAAGCCAATCACCAAACTCATCATATAATTCTTTCAATAATTTAGCTGCAACAAAAGTGCTTTTATAAAAATCTTTTCTCTCATCAATGCCTCTTCCAACTCTAAGACCGAATCTTTTGGCTTCATAATCCATCAACTGCCAAGGCCCAACTGCACCGGCAGAAGAAACCAATCCTGCACGAAGATCACTTTCAATCACACTTAAATATTTCATTTCTTTTGGAATGCCGTATTGTGTGAGTAGGTTGTCGTAAATACGGAAATAAGGTTTGCCCCAAGTTTTCATTTGTTCCAATTCCTTACCTTCTTTTCTTACATAATTCTCAACAAAGGAAATTGCCTTATTATTTAACTGAATAGAAGAAAATTTGGATGAGGCTAATTTCTCATCAGTACTGTCTTTTAAATTTAGATTGACGCGAACATTTTTAGCATTTGCGAAAGACATCATTGTCAAAACCAAAATGAAGAATACTCCAAATTCAAATTTTGACTTCCAGGAAGTTCGTAGTCTATTGGTATAATTGCCAAACCATTTCATAAGCTTCATTTCTTTTTGCAGCAGTTCGTTTGGAAAGCATCTTTTTGAAGATACTTGGCCTCAGTAAGAGTGTTGCTTGTATTGCATCATTTCTTTTGAGAGCGCCAACAAAGATACCTCATCAAAATGAGAAACCATAAGCTGTAGACCAAAAGGCATACCATTGCTGTGTTTGAAGAGAGGGATAGAAATCGCTGGTATTCCAACAAGATTAGCGAAGACTGTATAAATGTCAGTCAGAAACATTTTAATAGGATCATCACTCTTCTCACCAATATTAAAAGCAGGAGCAGGAACGGTAGGAGAAAGAATTATATTATATGAAGAAAAGACTTGGTTTACTTGATCACTCAAAATCTTTCTAACTTGTTGAGCACGAGTAAAATAGGCGTCATAATAACCTGAACTAAGTACAAACGAGCCTAACATGATCCTGCGCTTTACTTCATCACCAAAACCTTGGCTTCTGGTTTGCTTATAAAGCTCTGTCAAATCAGCATTTTTAGAAGCTGATTGATAGCCATATTTTATCCCATCAAAGCGTGAAAGGTTGCTGGAAGCCTCTGCAGTTGTAAGAATATAGTAAGTTGGAACAACATATTCAAGTAGTTTAAAATCAATGGCTTCGACAGAGTGGCCTTTTTTTGTTAAAATTTCAAAAAAGGCCTTAATTGAAGCCGAGATTTGAGGATCTAATGAAGGATGTTCCAATGCTTCTTTAAAATAAGCTATTCGATATTTTTTAGAAGATCGATTAATTTCGTTGGAAAACTCGGGTACGATCTTATCAGAAACGGTACTATCAAAATTATCCTGTCCTGAAATTACTTCTAAACATAAAGCCGCATCATCCACATTATTGGCAAATATTCCAATTTGATCGAAGGAAGAGGCATAAGCGATTAAGCCATAGCGAGATACTCTTCCGTAGGTTGGTTTTAATCCAACCACTCCGCAATAATCTGCGGGTTGTCTAACTGAACCTCCGGTATCACTACCTAAACTGATCATACACATACCTGCTTGAACGGCAACAGCAGAACCACCGGATGAACCACCCGGAACTTTATTTTCATCGAGTCCGTTTCGTACAATTCCAAAAGCAGAATTTTCATTGCTGCTGCCCATTGCAAATTCATCGCAATTATTTCTTCCGATGATAATCGCACCTTCAGCTAATAATTTTTCAACAGCAGTTGCGTGGTATATAGAAGTAAATCCTTCGAGTATTTTTGATGAAGCAGAAAGGTGATGCTCTTTATAAGCGATTACATCTTTCAAAGCAACAATGACGCCATATAATTTTCCGGTTGGCTTTCCTTCTTTTCTTTGTTGATCTAATTCTTTTGCCCGCTGAATGGCTTCATTTGCATAAACTTCTAAAAAAGCATTGAGGTGTTTATTTTTTTCAATAGCAGATAAATAGTGAACAACTGCCACCTCGCAACCATCAGAATGATCTGCTAAAAATGAATGATATTCTTTTATTGAAGTAAATGAAAACAAATGCGGTATAGTTTAATTATTTATTAACTCCACTCTTCTGCTTCTTCCTGTTTTTTCTTTTTTTCTACTCGCACACAAAGCAAAATACTTATTTCATATAAAATAACTAAGGGAATGCTGCAAATAATAGTACTTAATATATCGGGTGGTGTAATAATAGATGTAACGACGGTAATAATTAATATAGCATGTTTGCGATATTTTTTCAAGAACGCAGAACTCACAACATCAATTTTTGCAAGAAAGAATAATACCAATGGAAGCTGAAATGCAAGCCCACAACCAAGTATCAGAGGAACCATTGTATTAAAATAACTAGCGATAGTCCAAAAATTTTCGATATTATCATCTAGAGAAAAATTTGCAAAGAAATTAATGGTATAAGGCGCTATAAAAAAATAACCGAATAAAACACCAATAAAAAAAAGTAATGAAACCCAAAAGATGACACCTCGTGTTCTACTTAATTCATTTTTTTTCAAAGCAGGTTTGATAAATTTCCAAAACTGCCAGAATATGTAAGGAAACGCTATGATAAAACCACCAATCAAAATAATATTCAAATAAACATTGAACTGACCCGCTACAGCATTGCTTTGCATTTTTACATTGATCTTACTTAAGCAAAGTTTATCTCCCATACCTAAGTATTTTCCGAGTTTGCATAAATATTCGTAGGTAGGAAAATCGGGATGGGTGGGCCCCATCAATACTTTTTTTACAATGAAATTATTGTAGACCGCCATTACAATGGCACCGGCTACTACTGCGAGGGCAGAACGAAATAAATGTTTTCTAAGCTCATCGATGTGATCCCAAAAAGACATTTCTGCAGTTGATGCTGAAGTTGATTTTTTATTAAATAAACTCATTTACAAAAGCAATGAATGATTGGTTCTGGCAAACCAAAAACTGTAGAAATAAATTAAGAAGAATGATAACAAAAAATATTTAAACTAAGAATGAGAACTTTTATCAGTAGAATCCTCATTGATATGTCCTTCAATTTCTTTTTTTACATTATCCTTTGCATCTTTAAATTCTCTGATTCCTTTACCTAAACCTCTCATCAATTCAGGTATTTTTTTTCCGCCAAAAAAAAGCAGAAATAATAATGCTATCCAAATCATATGCTGTGGTGCAAATAAATCTCCCATAAAATAGATTTTAAGATTCAAAGGTAAGGTAAAGAATGCTTAACAAAATAAAATTACAAAGCACCGCTTCAATAAAAAAGCGGAAGTTTTTACCTCTTCCGCTTTTTTTTAATATATATAAAGACTAAAATCTCTTTTCTTTGATACGTGCACTCTTACCACTACGCTCACGCAAATAGTACAATTTAGCACGACGAACTTTACCTGATTTATTCAATTGTATTGAATCGATATTAGGTGAGAAGAACGGAAATAAACGCTCAACACCTACTCCATCAGATATTTTACGAACTGTGAAAGTAGCGGTGCTGCCTGTACCCTGCAATTTAACTACATCGCCACGGAAGCTTTGGATACGCTCTTTACCACCTTCAATAATTTTATAGTTAACAGTGATATTATCTCCGGCTTTGAACTTCGGATAATCTTTCTTTGCTGTTAGCTGATCATGTACAAATTGAACTGCTGCGTTCATAATTTTAATTTTTGCGGACGGCAAAGGTAAGGGGTTATGCCGAATTATTTATCTTGATTTTGTTTTTTTTTATCTGGCTACATTTACAGCCCTCTTTTCACGGATCACTGTTACCTTAATTTGACCAGGATAAGTCATTTCTGTTTGAATCTTTTGCGCAATTTCAAAGCTTAGCTTATCACTATCACCATCAGTTACTTTATCCGCTTCCACAATCACACGTAATTCACGTCCGGCTTGAATTGCATATGCTTTTTCCACTCCCGGATAAGCCAACGCTAAATTCTCCAAATCCTTGATTCTTTGCAAATATTGCTGCATGATCTCTCGTCTTGCTCCGGGTCTTGCACCACTAATAGCATCGCAAGCCTGGATGATAGGCGAAATCACATATTGCATCTCCATTTCATCATGATGCGCCCCAATGGCATTTACCACAGCAGGGTTTTCTCCATATTTTTCTGCCAGCTTAGCTCCTAATAATGCATGGCTTAATTCAGTTTCCTCATCAGGTACTTTACCAATATCATGTAATAAACCTGCACGTTTTGCCAATTTCACATTCATGCCCAATTCAGCTGCCATGATCGCACATAAATTCGCTGTTTCTCTGCTGTGCATCAGTAAATTTTGACCGTAAGAAGAACGGAAACGCATCTTACCAACTATTCTTACTAATTCTTTATGCAATCCATGAATGCCTAATTCAATTACAGTTCTTTCGCCAATTTCCATTATTTGTTCTTCTAATTGCTTACGCGTTTTCTCTACCACTTCCTCAATACGTGCCGGATGAATACGTCCATCAGCAACTAATCTTTGCAAACTCAATCTTGCTATTTCTCTCCTTAATGGATCGAATGAAGAAAGGATGATGGCTTCAGGTGTATCATCAACAATCAAATCCACGCCGGTTGCAGCTTCTATAGCACGAATATTTCTTCCTTCACGACCAATGATTTGCCCTTTTATTTCATCTGTTTCTAAATTAAAAACAGTAACGGTGTTTTCAATGGTTTGTTCTGCCGCAGTTCTTTGAATAGATTGAATAACAATTTTTCTTGCTTCTTTATTGGCTTTTTGTTTGGCATCTTCAATAATCTCTTGTTGCAATGCCAACGCTTGAGTTTGGGCTTCTTGTTTTAAACTTTCGATTAACTGAGACTTGGCTTCTTCTGCTGAAAGATTAGCAATTTTTTCTAAGCGACGGATATGTTCTTCCTGATGTTTCTCTAATTCAGTTCTTTTATGATTCACCACTTCTATCTGACGATTCAAATTTTCTTTGATCGCTTCATTTTCCTTAATCTGTTTATCAAGATTGCCTTCCTTTTGATTGATGGTGATTTCTTTCTGCTTAATACGACCTTCAGCATCAGATAATTTGCGGTTGCGGTCAAGCACTTCTTTATCATGCTCAGATTTCAATTGCACAAATCTTTCCTTGGCTTCCAGTTGCTTTTCCTTTTTAATGGTCTCAGCCCTGCTTTCAGCCTCTTTTAAAATAGTTTGTGCCTGTAATTCCGCTTCTTCAATTTGTTTTTTAGTGTTCTTAGCAAATAATAGTCTACCCGCTATAACACCCACAATTAGTGATATTACACCAATTATAATAGATATAACTGTTTGATCCATTTGTTCGAGATGTTTTAAAATAGTTCACAATCGATTTTTTTAACGCACATTTCATTTTTTGAAATATTTGGCGATAGTATGCGAAGATAATTAAAAACCCGACTGAAATGAAGGGCTGAGTGATTAATTATGAGATAGAAGAGCTTTACTGCTTCAAAGCCTTATCCAATAAGGATTCGAGGGCATTTAGTTTTTCTGCCTGACCAGATTGGAGAATAACTGAAGTACCAGCCTTATTCTGCTCCGTAGCAAACCATAATAATACCATGGATACATAGTCCTGTAAATCCTTACCGGCAAAATTTGTTTTGAATTCCAGAATTTTGTCGTTGATGAGTTTTACGGTTTTGCGAACAGTTTCTTCATCAGTCGGATTGATCTTTAAACGATATGATCTGTCTGCAATTACAATATTTACAGGAATTAATTCTGCCATTTTATTCTGCCTTTATTAAAGATATACAATGATCAATCTCTTTCAAATAACCGTCAATTCTTTTTTGTAAAGCCATTTTATCATCCGGATATAGTGTTCCTGCATTTAATTTTATTGCATCCATTTTTTGTTGAAGCGAAATAATTTCTTCTGATTTTTTTTGAACCGTTGCAACAGATTTTTCTAATTCTTTTTTCAATTGCACATTTTCTTTTTGCAACAATTGATGCTGCTTTATCAACTGTTGTAACTTTTGATGAATATTATCTAACTGTGCTGTGTCAAGCATTTTTTTGAATTAAAATTACTTTCTTATTTCAGCCGTTAATTCTTTTTCAAATCCTTGAATCAATTTATTGATCATCGAATCAATCTCTTTATCCGTCAATGTTTTTTCTTCATCCAAAAAAGTAAAATTCAATGCCATTGATTTTTTATTGACACCAATCTTATCACTTTCAAAAACATCGAATAATCGAATTGATTGTAATTTAGGCAGCTTGGTTTTTTTAATAACCGATTCTAACATTTCATATGTAGTAGCTCTGTCAACCACCAAGGCCAGATCTCTTTGCACTGCCGGAAATTTTGCTACTTCTTTATATACGATCTTTTGTTTTTGAACCAATTTTAATAACAATTCATAATTCAAATCAATGAAATAAACCGTTTGCTTTATATCAAAAACATTCAATTGTTTTTTAGATACTTCTTTCAATAAACCTATCTTATTTTTTCCTGTAACAAGATCAACGCTTAATGAATTTTCTTCTGATTTTTGAAAATGAATATCATCCAATCCGCTTAAAACTAACAATGCGTTCGCAATACCTTTTGCTGCATAAAAATCTTGTTGCTGACTTTTCTCTTTCCAATCATCTTCATGTGTAAGGCCGGTAATATATAATGACAAATGTTCTTCTTCTTTATACTTACCAATTTCATTGGTTGAATAAACTTTACCAAATTCAAACAATGAAAGATTATTATTTTTTCTGTTGATATTATATGCAATGGATTCTAACCCTGTTTCTAACATAGAGGGACGTAGCACATCCAAATCAGCACTTAAATTATTCATCATCTTCACTGTGCTTTGCAACACTTCTTCATTAAAATATTTACTGTTGGTGATAGAGTTGGTAAATATTTCATTGAACCCTTTACCCACTAAATAGTTAGCTAATTTTTCTTTTAATATTTCTTTCAAACCCAATGTTTCAACAGCCGGAGATATAGTGATAGAGGTAGGAATATCAATATTATCCAACCCATCAATGCGTACAATTTCTTCTACAATATCTGCAGGCAAACTAATATCCGGTTTGCTGAAAGGCACACTTAATCTTATTTCATCCATGCCTTCCTGTAAAACCTCAAAACCAAGCGCAGTAAGGATTCTGATAATAGTCTCCTGATGATAATTCTTGCCGCTTAATTTTTTTAAGTAATGATATTTTATAGCAACCTGTGTTTTTTCTTTAGGATTCGGATAAACATCTACCAGATCACTTGCTATTTCTCCACCTGCAATTTCTTTAATTAATAATGACGCTCTTTTCAACACGTTTACTGTGTTAGAAACATCCACTCCTTTCTCAAAACGAGTGGCTGCATCTGTTCTTAAATCATGATGAACAGAAGTTTTACGAATATGAATGGCATCAAAACAAGCGCTTTCTAAAAAGATATTTTTTGTATTGGATGAAACACCGCTTTTCAATCCGCCGAATACACCGCCAATGCACATCGGTTCACTGTTACCATTACAAATCATTAAATCTTCGCTGCTTAATTTTCTTTCTTTCCCATCTAAAGAAATAAATGTTGTTCCGCTTGTTAATTTTTTAACAATCACTTGCCCGCCTTTTATTTCATCTGCATCAAATGCATGCAAAGGCTGACCTGTTTCATGTAATATATAATTAGTTATATCAACTATATTATTGATGGGCCTTTGTCCGATGGCCATTAATTTATCTTTCAACCATTGCGGAGATTCTTGCACCCGTACATTAGTAATGGTAACACCTGAGTAACGCAAACAAGCTTCTTCATTTTCAATAGTTACTTTAATAGGTAAACTATTATTATCTGATTTGAATTGATTATTAAACGGAGATTTAATGCGTTGTTCTTTTTTGCCATGATGCGTTAAATAAGCACACACATCTTTTGCCACACCTAAATGGCTCATCGCATCCATTCTATTGGGTGTTAAACCAATTTCGTATATCCAGTCCTGATATGGTTTAAAATATGTAGCAACTTCTTCACCAACTTTTACATCATTTGGTAAAATAATAATACCTGCATGATCTGTTCCAATTCCTATTTCATCTTGCGCACAGATCATTCCATAACTTTCTTCGCCACGAATCTTTGCCACTTTCATGGTAATAGGTTCTCCATTAGCTGGGTAAATAGTTGTACCCACTGTTGCTACTACTACTTTTTGTTTGGCAGCAACATTAATTGCACCACAAACAATTTGCAACAACTCTTCATTACCAATATTTACTTTCGTAATTTTTAATTTATCTGCATTTGGATGTTGCACACATGATATTACTTCTCCTATCACCAATCCTTCTAAACCACCTTTAATGCTTTCATATTTTTCTAAGCTCTCCACTTCTAACCCAATAGAAGTAAGAATTTTAGAAAGCCTTTCCGGTTCTATTATTTCTGGAAGATATTCGCTTAACCAATTGTAACTGATCGTCATACTTTCGCTCGCTTATTGTGTTGCAAATATAATTGATGCAAAAATGAATTTAGATTTTAAAAGAAATTATATCAAATTCAAAAATTTGCATTCATCTGTAAGGCTTTACTGTGTTATGTTTCAGTAAATCAATTTGTTAAAACATCAGTAATTAAAAAATCAATAAAATTGATTTTATGCACTAAAAATGATGTCAAAA
>CAIRTF010000053.1 GCA_903881425.1 uncultured Chitinophagaceae bacterium
ATATATTTAATATAAATGAGTTTTAATTTAACTATTAATTTTGATAAATTTGAAGACCTAGAATTATTTGTTAATGATATAAACAAGTATAGGAATTGGAAGAGTAAGCAAGAAATTAAGAAAAAAAATCAAATAAAAGAACCATCTGAAATAAATGACGATTTGGTGGATGTTTTAAAAACTGATGTTCAAGATAAACGAGGAATTCATCAGCAAGAGTACCATAATCAAGCTAAGATATATCAAAATGAAAACCCCCATTTATCATATCCTCTGTAATTTTGTTTTGCATTTCCAACAACTCATATACTTTGTAATTGTTGCGTAATTCAAAATGCTGACTTAAATAAGCAATCTGAGGATGACCGGGCAATAGTTGTTCATCAGGACCAATTACTCTTTTATTATCAAAAAAAATAGTACCCGACGATGGTTGAATGAGTCCGGCAATCATTTTTAGTAAAGTAGTCTTACCGGAACCTGTTGCACCTGCAATAGCTATTTTTTCTGATACTTTTTGACAGAAAGAAATATTTTTTACTACTTCATTCCTATTCTCAACCTTAGTAAGACCATTGACTGCTAATAGTGACATGAATCGAAAATAAATGATTGAAAGGAGATGACAAGAAAATGATGAAATCTTAAAAAATAATCATTATATCATTAATAAGTAGTGGTCATATCTTCATCAACACAAATAATATAGTCTGCTTTGCTTTTATTTTCAGCGAGTAAGTTTTTAATATCTTTCTGACTAACTGTTGTTACTGTCAAAATTTTTATATCAGGTTTACTGTGTTTCAAATGCCATACAATACCATCATGATTTTCGGAATGATAACTTCCATTGTAATGAATGAATAAGTGACCCGGCACAAAATATTTTAAAATAAAATACGCCATCGTAGCATCTTTAATTGCCTGTGCTTTGGGCAAATTAACAGATGCATGACCCGGCATCATCGATAACATATTTTTATAACCGGGCAATTCTGCATCATAAGCAATGGGCAATGGAGCAATCCATGTTTTCTCTTTTACAGATAAAGTATCCAACGCTTCAAAACCGCCTTTAGAAACCATCGCCGCATATCGGCGCGGTACATTGCTTGCAGCGAAAACAATATTATTTTCTTTTGCAAAATTTACTAACGGTGCATAATCTGTAGTATAGTTCTTCCATAAACGTGCAGCACTGTCCAATCCTTTAGGAGATAACTTTCCCTGCAAATAAATATCCAATGCGGGTTGATTATCCTGCTCAAACATTTCTGCACCTAATACTAAACTCTTTTGTTTTTTACAATCTTTAGTGATCTCTAATTCCATCCAATGGCTGATTGGATTATTATGAAACTCTCCTATCAACACAATATCTTGTTGTACCAATTGTTTGATCATTTTTCCATATGACACCTTTTTGCCTTTTGCATTATATAAAACATAAGCCGGTTTATTTTGCGCATTCGCAACCAACAAAATAAATAATGTAAATGAACAAATGATGGCTTTTTTCATAAATAATGATTGTATTTTTTTTGAAAGATAAAGTTTAATTTAATGATTGCATAAAAAAATGCCTCTATACTTTATAGAGGCATTTTGTTTGATTATAAGAAAAATTATTCAACTAACTTATAGAAGAAAATAGTTGGCGGGCCTTGCACGCCTCCTTCTTCCATTTTCTTTTTTAATTCAGGAGAACCCATGATAGCTTTTGCTTTAGCCATATCCTTTATAGCAAAAACCAAATGTACCATATTAGAATCTTCCAAATCTCTTGCCATACCTCTGTCAATCAATCCACCGGAAATTCTGTTCTGACTATCTGCATCATATACTTTTAACCATGCTGCAAAATCTTTAACTTTATGTGAAACCATTACTCTGTCTTTCTCATCAATTTTAGTATCATCATTTCTAATAACATGCGCATATCCCATTTTAGGTACTCCGATAACTCCTGCTTTTTGCATAGCTGTTTTTAATTCAGGTTTTGAGCGAAATTCATTTGCTTTTTTAATATCATCAACCTTATTAATTATTACTACCACATTAGAATCATCCATACTCCTTCCGTATACATAATGTGTTAGCCCGTAAGCTTTACGCATAGAATCACCTGCAAAATATCCCGTTTTCCATACAGCAAAGTTTTTAACTTTAATGGTAACAGTTGATACATCGAATGGCGTAAATACAGGTTTGGTTGGCGCCACAGCTGTTGTTGAATCAGCAGGCTTTTTTTCTTCTGAAGCGTTATTACAAGAAGAAAAACTTACTAAACCAATCAATGCAAGCATCATTAATTTTTTTTTCATATAGCATTTGTTTTGATGAATACCTAACAAGATAGATAGTCTTTTTGAAAATGCAAGAGGCTATTAAAATTAATTTACCTTTTACTTAATAAGAATTTCGACTTTGCGTTTTTAAAAAACATCCCTACTATTGTGCAGCCAAACTATTACTTATGCGCCAATTAATATTTTTATTATTAATCTGCTCAGCTATTGCATGTTCTATCAGTAAACATTCAACTGCTAAATCAAATTCCTTAAACGGATTATGGATACCCACTCAGCAAGAAATGGGGGGTAAAGCACTGCCGCCAACATTTTATGCAACTACTAAACTAACTATGAGTGATACTTTATATACACTTGTTGCAGAGAGTGTTGATAAAGGCATTGTGAAATATAAAGATGGCAAGATGGATATTTATGCAAAAGAAGGCGTTAATTCCGGAAAACATTTTACCGCTATTTATAAAATCGAAAATGACCAATTAACTATTTGCTATAATCTCTCGGGAAAAAATTATCCTGAAACTTTTGACACAAAGGGTAACCCATTATTTTTTCTTTCTGTGTATAAAAAAGAACTCTTTAAATAATGTATGAAAATTTATTTCAGTCACTGTTAAATAAAGAAGTGTATGCATCGGGATCAGTCAAGCAATTTGCTGCCGGTTCAGTAATGGTAAACCTACACTCGTATATCAAATCCATTCCCATTGTATTAAAGGGCAGTATTAAAGTAGTGCAAATTGATGAAGATGGCAGAGAGTTATTATTGTACTACATTAAACCCGGTGAAAGCTGTATCATGTCTATATTAGCGGCCAGACATAATCATACCAGTAAAATAAAAGCCATTATAGAAGAAGATGCAGAATTGTTATTGATACCTGCCAACAAAGCATCAGAATGGATCAAAGAATTTCCTGAATGGACCGATTTTATTTTTGACCTCTATCAAAAACGTTTTGAAGCGTTATTGGATGTAGTCAATACCGTTGCTTTTCAAAAAGCAGATGTTCGACTTCTGCAATTACTGAATCAAAAAGCCTCATTATTTCATTCAAAAGAAATTGTAGTTACCCATCAGCAATTGGCAGATGAATTAGGTTTTACCAGAGAAGCAGTTAGCCGAACTCTAAAACAAATGGAAAAAGAAAAATTGCTAACCCTCTCACGAAATAAAATTTCTCTTATGTGATATTCGTCACAAAACAATCCGTTGTAGCTTGTTAATTTTGATATATCAATTTACGCATTAAAACAAGCAAATATGAAAAAAAATATGGGTTCAGGCGATAAGATCTTTCGCTTTATTGTGGCAGCCATCTTTGCCGCACTGTATTTCACGAATACCGTTACCGGAACTTGGGGTATTGTTTTATTAGTATTGGCAGTAGTATTTGTATTAACAAGTTTTATTAGTTTTTGCCCATTATATGTACCATTCGGTATTAGCACCTGCAAAACAAAAAAGGAATAAGTTGCATGATATTTTTTAGAAAGTATCGCTTAACATTTATTGGAATTTTTATTGGCTTGATAGTCGGCTATGTCTATTGGCATGAAGCTGGCTGCACATCAGGTACTTGTTATATTACTTCTAACCCATTGCATTCAAGTTTATATGGCGGATTGATGGGTGGATTATTATTGAATTTATTTACAAAAGAAAAAAGCAAATAGCATGTTAGAAAGTTTAAAGAATTTATTCAGAGTCGGGCCAAAAGTGGAATACAAAGAATTAATGAAAAAAGGAGCAATCATTTTAGATGTACGCAGCAATGGAGAATTTGCCGGTGGACATATCAAAGGTGCCATCAATATCCCTTTAGATCAACTCAATAATAATTTAAATAAATTGAAAGATAAAACACAAACCATTATTACTTGTTGCGCTTCGGGCATGAGAAGTGCTTCTGCAAAAAATATTCTATTATCTAAGGGATACACAGAAGTATACAATGGGGGCGGATGGTATGGCTTACAAAGTAAATTATAATATGAAAGAAAGATTACTTACCAATTGGAATTTCATGCGATGGATTCGCTTGCTGATAGGTATTTATATTGGGATTGAAGCTATCCGCACACAGGAAATGATCTCCGGTTTCTTTGCTGTATTCTTCTTGTTTCAAGCGTTTACTAATACCGGATGCTGCGGCGCGAATAGTTGTACTGTTCCATTACCAAAAAATAAAAGAGAAGATTGATACTGTATACTTCTAACTTTTTTTTATCATCTTTCTCTCCTATTTTGCAAATGCAATAAAGCATGAGCAATGAAGTATATCTGTATCATATTGGCAGTCGTTATTATTTTTTCTTCCTGTAAACCACCACAAGGTTTTGATTATCGCGATGTGAAAAATATTAAAATAGAAAAATTAGGCTTTAATCAATCATTATTATCGTTTGAACTAGTATATTTCAATCCCAATAATTACGGAGTTGATTTGAAACATGTGGATTGCGATATTTATATTGACAATAATTATCTCGGAAAATTTTTATTAGATACAACGATGCATATAGACAAAAAAGCTGAATTTATTCTGCCTTCAAAAATGAATGTGGATATGCAACGCATTTATAAAAATGCATTCAATGTATTGTTTAGCAAAGAAGTTTTAGTCACTGCCAAAGGCAATACCAGATTAGGAAAGGCCGGCATTTATATTAATGTACCCTTTAATTATGAAAGCAGGCACAAAGTAGATCTATTTAATTAATTGGCTGCAAATGACAAGGCTTTCCTTTTTGCGGTCCGCCACCATCTTCTGCTCTTTTACAAATAGGTGGTAATTTTTTATACGCTTCCTCAGAAGCTTTTTCATTATCAGCATCAAAGCCTGCATTGTTTAATGCTGCACGAATATCATCCGGTGTTACTCTATCAGGAATGTACTGCAAACGAATTTCTCCGGATATCAAATTGATACGCCATTGTATTAATCCTTTTTGAAAAATGGCATTATTCTCCAAAACTAAATATCGGTCTAGTCTTTCTTTACATTCCCAACATTTCAAGTTCGCAGATTTAATGGTAATCCACTCTTGTTTAGCTGCCATTACTTGGGCTTTTGATGAAAAAGTCATTACAAAAAATATGATGGCAAGAATTAGTTTAATCCGTATCATAAAATATTATGTAGTTTAATATTTATATTCAAATGATTGTTGTTGTTAGTTGTTAAAATTATTTTTTCAAAAACAACTTTAAAATATTAGTCTAGAGCAAATGGTTTAACACACTGTTTATTTAATTACCTTACATTTAATGTTTTTTTAATTTATTCTTTTATTTCCTTATTTTTTTTTCTAAAAAACGCATTAATAATTCTATATTATGTTTTTTTATTTTTTGAAGAAATATAATGATTGTGATTTATTGATACTGAATTTTTGTATTTATTTCAATCATTTTATTCAAGATATAAAAATATGATTAAAATATTAATA
>CAIRTF010000054.1 GCA_903881425.1 uncultured Chitinophagaceae bacterium
AGAGATATGCAATAAAATTGGTCAGCCATTAAATCCTTATCATGTGCATTCAAATATGGGTTATGATTATATGATCAATGAATTGAATCAAATCAATAATATTTCTTACGAAGTTTTATACAGTAGCGACAGAGAGATAGATTATAATGTAATCATTGTAGCTAAGATCATTAAATTATAAGTCGCTTATCTTTACTCTTAGCGGTTTCAATAATTTATTTACAGTAGCCATCAAACCCGTTGATTTCTTTTTAGGCTTCGAGAAATAACAACTCATGTTAATGAAATTTTGATAGCCGTTCTTATAAACGATATTTCTGTAGTCGTTTAATAATTCAGCTAATACAGTCAATTCAGCTAATTGAAACCTTGTTTGATGACGGGATAACTCTTCGGGCTTTTCAAATTTATAGCCGCTGATATGCAGGAATAGCAGGGGTTCTGTTCCATTTATAAAAAACCCATTTTCTTTTTTACTTAAAGTTCTTTCATGCAAATTCCAATATGCCACATTCGCTCCTTTATGATTAAAGATGTATACTTTATCAAAAAATAAGGGAACTAAATTCAACCAATATTGATCTACTCCCATTCCTTCAGCGAAATTATAATAGCACTGATTGACTAATCTTTCCCCCCACCATTTTAAAAAGTTATTTACTGTTTCACTTTTCTTCATTCCAATAAAACCTGCATTGTATAAACCGGAACGAAGCATATCTCTTTCTTGTGGTTCTTTATCATCTTTGATAGGATGTGTAAAATGCGGCGTTAATAAAATATCGTTTTGTTGTAATGCTTCGTGAATACTTTCTAAAGAATGATAAATGAAAATATCTGTATCGAGATACAACAATATATCAGGCGAATAATTTTTAAATAGATATTGTGCCATAAAAGGTTTGATGGCGCAATTCAGTTCAATGATGGTGTATTGCTCACTCATTTTATCAAACGAAGCAATTTGCAATGCTTCCGCTTCAACAATAGTGTGCGGTTTAAAAAAAGAAACATCAAAACGATTTTCAATTCTGTCTACTAATCCAATAAAGATTGTATAGTCCGGATCCTTTTGCCAGCAAAGAATCTGCCATTGTTTTGGCATAAGCTAAATGATTGGCTGAACAAACCGTATAGGCAATTTTTTTACTCATATTTTCTCAGCAAGAATAATGGTATTTAAATACATCTTATCCACTTTTGGCCATAAAGGTTCAAACAAAAGAAATAAATAATTCAATGATGGGACAATTAATTGTCTGACAATCTTTTTGAAGAAATTAAATCTTGAAAAGAAAGCAACTTTATTCAACCAATGATCATTCAAATAAATAATAAAATGTTGATGCAATGTGCTGATGTAGTGCCCGTTCTTATCAACAATTATTATTGTAAAGCCATTCTTCTCTAATAGATCTTTTAAGGCAAATTGTGTGTATCGGGCATAATCAACGGGTATCTCATGTTCTTCCCAGGCAAACGGACAAGTAAATAAAAGCTTTCCTCCTTTTTTCATCACCCGGTTGAGTTCAGGTAAAATTTCTGGCAGATTAAAAATATGTTCAAATACTTCACTGCTGAAAACGCTATCAAACTCATTATTGTTAAATGGTAAGGTCTTACCATCATAATAAAAATCTATCTGTTCATTAGAATGACTATGTCCTTCACTATTATAATCAACACCGATGTAAGCAGATACATTCGTAAATAATGATTGATATGGTTTTGCGCCACAACCAAAATCCAATAAACGACCACTCAAATTAGCGTTGTATTGTTTAATTTTGTTGTATAATCCTTTTCTGATAAAGTATAGTGGATGAGAAACAGAAGGATTAAAATCTTTTGGTACCATATTATTCATCTTCACTTGTAAAGAAAGCAAGATAAAGTCTTTTAACAGAATGCTGAACCGTTTCAAAGGAATTTTATACGATTTAGTGCTTTGGTTGGCAATGATTGGCATTCGAAAAGCTAATACCGGTAAGGCTTTGATAGTTCGTGTGGATGAGATTGGCGATTTTATCCTCTGGCAGAATTTTATACCTGAAATTATTGAAAGTGAAAGATTGAAGGAACATGAACTGCATTTCTGCGGCAATCGTTCCTGGAAGAGTTTATTTGACATTGAATATGCTGATAGATTTCAGCAAACGATTTGGTTAGATAAGATAGCCTTCAAAAAAAGCCTTATTTACCGGTTTAAATTCTTGCGAAATATTTATAAAGAAGGATATGCTATTGTCATCAATCCTACTTATTCAAGAGCCAAGCGTGCAGATGATGCGATTGTTATGGCAGCTAAAGCAAAGCATACAATCGGTATGAATAGAAATAATGAGAATTATGCTCTGTATGAAATGAGTTTCGATAAAAATTTATACACTGATTTATTTATTCATAAAGAAAAATCGCTTTTTGAATTTTATCGAAATAAATTATTTACTGAATTTATCCTTCAAAAAAAATCTACTGTAGTAAATATTACATTTCATACATCGGATATTCATTCTGAGATAAATCAATCATTACCAGAAAAATTCTTTGTTGTTTTCCCGGGGTCAAGAAACAAAAACCGTATATGGCCGGCATCTCATTTTATTGAAGTAAGTAATTATTTATTCGAACAATTTGGTTGGACTGTAATTGTTTGTGGTGGAGCAAGTGATGCGGAATATGCACAATCATTCATTGAAAATTATCAACATCCTCTGATAGATTTAAATTCAAAAACAAGCCTGCCTGAACTGTTATTGGTTTTGCAAAAAGCAAAATGCCTTCTATCTGTTGATACAGGTTCTGTACATTTGGCCGCAGCAGTGGGATGTACGGTATTCGGTATTTATAATGGCTCACAATACGGAAGATTTGCACCTTACCCGAAAGAAATAAAAAATAATTTCTTTGCTGTTTATCCGAATGAAGTGGAAAATGACATTCAAAAAAATGAGCTTGATAAATATGAACTAATCTGCAATATTCCTTATAACACTGTTTCAGCAGAGAAGTTAATGAATATAATAAAATCAATTTACTAAATAGTCACCAATGAAATTTAAACCGGTCAAGGCATTCAAAGTTTTATTCGGATTAGAAAATACACAACAGCAATATCCTACAGATTATGAACCCTTTCATATTTCCATCATCGAAAAAGTTAAACCTTATACGATGACAAGTAACGGTCGCTTATTTGGTTTGATTGAAGCAGTTAAATATGTCATCCAAAATAATATTCCGGGCGATTTTGTTGAATGTGGTGTTTGGAAAGGAGGTAGTATGATGGCGATTGCTGAAACCTTGAAACAATTGGGTGTAACAGACAGACAATTGTATTTGTATGACACTTTTGGAGGGATGACTGCTCCTACTGAAAATGATATTGATAGTCTGAATAGAACTGCAGAAGAGCAATTGACTGAAGGGGCTAAGCAAAAGGAAACCAATATTGTGTGGGCATATTCAGGATTGGATGAAGTAAAAAATAATATGTCATTGGTGAACTATCCCACTCAAAACATTCATTATGTAAAAGGAGATGTCTTGAAAACTATTCCTCAAAAAATTTCTTCAACAATTGCTTTATTGAGATTGGATACAGATTGGTATGAATCAACAAAACACGAGATGATTCATTTGTTTCCATTATTACAACATAACGGGGTGCTGATTATCGATGATTATGGCTTTTGGAGAGGTTCCCGAAAAGCTGTTGATGAATATATAACTGAAAACAATATTCAAATATTATTAAACAGAATGGATGAAACAGGAAGAATAGCCGTGAAACAATGATTGAAGTGATTTAATCTATCTTATTCTTCAACCTAAATAACCATTTACCCAACTTGGTTTGCAGTAAATAATGCAACAGTTTTAATCTTAATTGCCAGGCACGGCAGAGTGCTGAGAATGCAAAATGCGATTCGTATACTTCTATGTTTTGCTGTAATGATTCTAAATAATTAACCGAGCTGATACCTGAATCATCAAATACTACTAAAGTCTTATCTACAAAAGCATAGCGTTCCTCATATATGCGGCACATCATATCATAATCCATTGCTATTTTATATCTGCCGGAGTACAATCCATTTCTTTCGTACACTTCTTTTTTTACAAACCAGGTTGGATGAAATACACCACGCATGCCTCTGTATAATTTTGATTTTCGAAAAGGTGTGCCGACTTCAACCCAATGACCTGCTCGCTTAATTCTCAGTTTTCCACTAATCCATTTTACAAAAGGATGCAATTCAAAGACTCTTGCCACTTTTGCCAAAATATCATCTTCCGTATATACATCACCGGCATTTAATAAATGAATAATGAACCCGCTTGATCGATTAATCCCTTTATTAAAAGCATCTGCAATTCCTTTGTCACGTTCATTGATCCATCTTCTATAATACGGTTGTGGCGTGTTGTTTAGCCAATCTGCAATATCACTATTGGTTGAGCCATTAATGATCCAGTGCTCAATGGGTAAATAAGTTTGTGCATCTACCGAAGCACAGGTTTTTTGCAGATCTGCCAAATTATTAAAACAAATGGTAACAACAGAAAAGGTTTGTATTTGCATAGGATGATAAAACTTATGGCGTTAAGTTAAATAAGAAATAAATTGTTGCATTGCTTCCATCTTCTTGTGATTACGTTCGTAGCTGATATTCTCTGTATAATATTTCTTAAGGTCATAGTTTTTAAAATTTTGTTCTTCTACTACTTCATCAATATGATGCACACCATAGGCATTGGCTTTATTAAAAGCATCAATGAATTTTTTATCTAATGGTTTATTAGCAATCCATGCAGCAAACATGAAAGGCAATCCTGTCATGGCTTTCCATGCCAATCCAAGGTCATACACATAAGGGGAGATTTTTCTTTGTTCCAACGCTCTGTCACCAATCACTACTGCCGCAGTTGTTCCTTTAATCTGTTCACGAAAATCCTGCTGCGCATCTTCAAGATGCACATTTATCTTCCAATGCTGCTTCAATAAAATTTTTATCAGATTTACCGATGTTCTGCTTTGGTAGTCTAATAAAATAGTCGTTATTTTTTCAATCGGTACTTCACTGAATAAACACACTGATGCCACTTCACTTTCGGTGCCGATGCAATAATCCGAAATAAAATAATGCTCTTTCATTTTTGGTATGATAGCCACAGGAACCAAGCCCACATCAATCTCATTGTCTAACAACATCTGCGCTATTTTTGACGGATAATCTTCTATCAATTCTATTTGCTGTAAAAGATGCTCACTTCTTTTTATGCCGTATAACAAAGGCTTAGTATTTAAATAACTTACTGCACCAACTTTAATCTTCTCCAATTGAATTACTTTTGCTGCAAAGAAAGAAGTTTTTTTTGAACCGGGCTGTAGTAATAATCTGCAAACTCAATTCGAGAAACTGATAACTTATTACTTAATACTTACAACTTAGTAATGGAACTAACCAATTTATCTGCCATCTCTCCTATTGATGGACGCTATAGAAAACAAGTCTCTCATCTGGATGAATATTTTTCTGAATATGCTTTAATGAAATATCGTGTGTTGGTTGAAGTGGAGTATTTTTTATTCTTAGCAGATAAAAAAATATTCAAATTATCTCCCAAAGCAAAACAGCAATTAAAAAAAGTAGCAGAAGAATTCAGTTTAAATGATGCACAACATATTAAACAAATTGAAGCCACAACCAATCATGATGTAAAAGCAGTTGAATATTTTTTGAAAGAGCAGTTACAAAAAGTAAATGCAGCTGATATTAAAGAATGGATACATTTTGGTTTAACTTCTCAGGACATCAATAATACAGCCATTCCTTTAAGTTGGAAACATTGCATGGAGCATGAATATTTGCCTGCCATCATCAATATTCAAAAGCATTTACATTCATTAGCTCAACAATGGAGAAATGTTTCCATGTTGGCTAAAACGCATGGTCAGCCTGCTTCTCCCACTATTTTGGGAAAAGAGATCATGGTATTTACAGAAAGGATCGATAATCAGGTTCATCTGTTTGCCAATATTCCATACGCTGCAAAGTTTGGTGGTGCCACCGGCAATTTTAATGCGCATCATGTTTCTTTTCCAACAAAAGATTGGATCAAATCAGGTAATGAATTTGTTGAAAATGTGTTGGGCTTACAAAGAATGCAGTTCACCACTCAAATTGAACATTACGATCATCTCGCTGCACATTTCGATACCATTAAACGCATCAATACTATTTTAATTGATCTGTGCAGAGATATGTGGACATACATCAGTATGGATTATTTTAAACAAAAAACAAAACAGGGCGAAGTAGGTTCTTCTGCTATGCCGCATAAAGTAAACCCGATAGACTTTGAAAATGCAGAAGGTAATTTAGGTATTGCCAACGCTTTACTGGAGCACTTTTCAGCCAAATTGCCTGTTTCAAGATTACAAAGAGATCTGACTGATTCAACGGTATTAAGAAATATCGGTGTACCGATTGCTCATACTTTTATTGCACTAAAATCAATCACCAAAGGGTTGAATAAATTAGTGTTGAATGAAATAAAAATTAAAGAAGACCTTGATAATAACTGGGCAGTAGTTGCAGAAGCCATTCAAACAATTTTGCGAAGAGAGAATTATCCCAATCCCTATGAGGCATTGAAAGATTTAACCCGGGGAAAAAATGCCATCGATAAAAAATCAATCCATCAATTTATTGATAAACTAAAAATTAACGCAGCACTTAAAAAAGAATTGAAAGCAATAACGCCACATAATTATGTTGGTATTAATGCTGCGTATTAAAGTTTTATCAACGCATATCCTTTTAACTGATAAGTGGTTAAAGTAGTCATCGCAGATAATGCAGGAACAACTTCCGGCAGCAATGCTTTTTGTTCAATCTTTCTTTTCATCATGGTTTGTCCGCATAAAAATATTTTCGCTCCTGCATCATGCAATGCAGTAATCAATGCTGCATTGGGATTATCAATATGGTATTTTTGTTGAAAAGCTTCATTGTTTAATAAAGAAAAAGAAGCAGCATTATGCACCACAATCACTACATGCAATTTCTTTACATCTACCCCACCCAATATATGCAGGTTAATAATTCTTGCTGCTGCATCCAATGCATCATTCAATGAATCGGGTTTTGCCGGAGCACCGGTAATGTCAATTAAAATTTTATAGTTCAATTTAGTATCGGGTTTCTCTTGCGCAAATGGAACAGAAAAAACAGCTCCATAATTTTTAATCAATGGATAAGCTGTTTCCTGCGCTTGAATTTTAATAATGCAACAGCAAAAAATAAGGAGGATAGATAATGACTTCATTGTTTTTATTTTGATGACAAGATAATTGAATATTGGATATTGAAACAATACCCTTTTTCTATATAATATTGACTGTTGATATTATTGAAAGACGCTGGAAAATTCCTTTTCGATAATAAAAGAATCCAATTTGGTTTTCAGAGAGTCCAATTACACCCTAAAAGAGTCAAGCAGGACTAAAAAACAATCAAAACGGACTCTTTTTACAGCAAATTGCTCTGAAAAGAATCCAATTAAATTCAAAAATGGTCTGAATGGATTCCAAAAGAAACAAAATGGATTATCTGAAGAGAAAATTGCCCTTCCCTAAACCTTTCAGCAATCTTTTGCTGTTAAGGGCTATACGCTGAACAAAACATTATTGTAAATTAGGCTATGATTACCGTTGAATTAAAACCATTGTATCACCGTAAACAGGAATGTATTGCCATTATTTTTAAGCACGATACCTTTTGCAAATACATTTTATTTTTTCTTTTACTACTACTAACAGCACAGCCCTGCTAAATAAACATCTAAACCAGCAGTTGCAAACAAATACAGCAAAGACAGGCAATAAATTAACACTATTAAAAATTTACGAGGAAAATGCCCATGTACTTCCCAGGCTGCAGCAACATTTGCAACTAAAGGGATATAGCAACAGCACCATTAAAACTTATTTAA
>CAIRTF010000055.1 GCA_903881425.1 uncultured Chitinophagaceae bacterium
AGCAACAACAATATTAACTAATTGAAAATGAATTACTTGTATAATATTCGTTGTCTTCATAACCCTGAGGTCCCGGGTTCAAATCCCGGTCTCGCTACATGAAAATCAAGGACTTACGTTAAATCGTGGGTCCTTTGTTGTTTTTGCGTGAGGTTTGCGTGAGGTTTTGCGTGAGGAAATAGTCATTACAAAGACACTGATTTTATATAAAATCTTTATGTTATTCAAGGTAATTTTGCAATTAAAATTGGACTTTGAAAATATTAGGATTAAATGAAATTTCGAGGGTTACACAATCTGTAATTAGCATACTTTCCATATTGGTTGTTTCTAGCTTTTGTTTTTATACTATCAATTATCTCGGATATCAGGTTACTGCATTAATACTATTATTAGCAGTTTCAATTTTGGCAATGTTATTTGACATTATTCCAGTACTTATTGCTGCATTCTTAAGTGCTATTTTATGGAACTATTTTTTCATACCTCCAATATATACTTTTCACATAGCAAGGTCAGAAGATGCATTTTTGTTTCTCATGTATTTTGTAGTAGCCTTAGTGAATGCAACATTGACATATAAAATACGAAAAACTGAAAAGAAAGTGAGGGATAAGGAAGAAAAAGTAAATACAATTAAGCTATATAATACTTTATTCAATTCCCTATCTCATGAATTAAAGACACCTATATCTACCATTATAGCATCTATAGATACTATTAAATCGAATTTAAATCTGAATGATGAAAGCAAAGCAGAATTAATGCATCAAATTGATGTAGCAAGTATCAGACTTACTAAAGAGGTTGAAAATTTATTAAGTATCAGTAGGCTAGAGTCTGGCTTCTTAAAATTGAATTACGATTGGTGCGATATCAATGATCTTATCAATATTATAATTAATAAATTTGAGGATAAGTTAGAAGGTCATGAGCTAATCTTTAAACAGAATGAAAGCATGCCTTTGGTTAAACTTGATAGTATTTTAATTCAACATGCAGTTTTTAATCTAATTCACAATGCCATTCAATACACTCCCATAGGTTCAATAATAAGGATACAAGTTACTATGTTTAATGAAATTTGTATGATTACTGTGGAAGATAATGGGCCAGGCTTCCCAAAAATAGAGCAAGCAAAAGTTTTTGATATGTTTTATCGATTACCTTTTAATAAAACTGGTGGTTCTGGATTAGGCTTATCTATAGTAAAAGGTTTTGTAGAAGCGCATAATGGTAAAATTAATTTAGATTCAATAGAAGGAAAAGGATCAAAGTTTACAATTGCGCTTCCTGTGGAAGCTTCATATCTTAATAAAATAAATAATGAATAAAGAGGAAATACTCATAATAGATGATGAGCCACAAATAAGAAAATTACTTGAAATTAATTTGGAATCCAATGGCTATAAAGTAACTCAGGCAGATACTGCAACTATGGGTATTAAATTGGCGGCTAATCACCAACCAGATTTAATCTTATTAGATATTGGGTTGCCTGATATGAATGGCCAAGATGTACTAAAAGAGTTAAGAACATGGTACCACCATTCCATCATTATTTTATCAGTTATTGAAAATGAAGATAATATTGTAACTGCACTTGATAATGGGGCTAGTGATTATGTGACCAAGCCTTTTAGAGTAAATGAGTTACTTGCACGGATAAGGGCGTGTTTAAGTAGAAATAATTCTAATATTCAAAATTCTAACTTACTATTTGGAAACATTGAAATAGATTTAGTTGCAAGAATAGTTAAAAACAATAGTGAAATTATAAAATTAACATCAACTGAGTATAAATTATTGGTATTATTTGCAATTAATGAAGGAAGGGTATTAACCCATCAATATATATTAAAAGAAATTTGGGGTATTGGTTACCAAAATGACACTCAATATTTACGAGTATTTGTTGGCACCTTAAGAAAGAAAATTGAAATTAACTCAAATAAACCAATCCATATTATAACAGAAAGCGGGGTTGGCTATAGATTTCATTAGCATCTTTATAAAATATTTATATCTGTTAAAGTTTCTTTATTATTTATAAGCAGATTAAATGAAAGCTTTGCACTCTGAAAACAATATGAATGCAAAACACACATGTTTCCAATAAAGTAACAGTTGCCACTCTTTTAGTTGCCCTAGGAATTATATATGGCGATATTGGAACAAGTCCACTTTATGTGCTTAGTGCTGTAGTCGGAGATAGGCCAATCGATGAAATACTGGTTTATGGAGGAGTTTGCTTAATTTTCTGGACCTTATTTTTTCAAACAACCGTTAAATACATTTGGTTAACACTCAGGGCAGATAACCATGGAGAAGGAGGTGTTTTTTCTTTGTTTGCACTTGTGAAAAGGTATAGCAAAAGTTTAGCCATTATTACCATATTAGGTGCAACCACATTGCTTGCAGATGGTATTATTACTCCACCAATATCTGTTTCCTCAGCCATAGAAGGTCTAAATACAGTCAATGGTTTGGAAAAGATAATAGTTCCTGGAAACTTTCTAACTATAGGAATAACTGTTGCCATCATTTCCATTTTGTTCTTTTTTCAAAGATTTGGCACTCATAACATTGGTAAATTTTTTGGGCCTGTAATGGCTGTATGGTTTGGAATGATTTTAATTTTTGGGTGTAGCTATGTTTTTAAAAATCCATCTATTTTAAAAATACTCAATCCTTATTATGGGTATGAGTTGTTGGTGAAATACCCCAAAGGATTTTGGTTATTAGGGGGTGTATTCCTTGCTACTACAGGTGCGGAAGCTTTATACAGTGACCTTGGACATTGTGGAGTAAAAAATATAAGATTGACATGGGTATTTGTTAAGCTAAGTTTAACTATAAACTATATTGGACAAGCAGCATGGATAATGAAGTATAAAAGTTTAGATGTAATGCATAATAACAATTTACATGGATTGAATCCATTTTTTGAAATGATTCCACATTGGTTTTTATTGCCAAGTGTTATCATTGCTACTGCAGCAACTATCATTGCATCACAGGCATTAATTAGTGGTTCATTTACATTGGTGAGTGAAGCGATGAATTTGAATTTTTGGCCTAGGGTAACAGTGAGACAGCCATCTGATGTAAAAGGACAGATATATATCCCTAGTGTAAATAGCATTTTATGGTTTGGGTGTATTTTAATGATTATTTATTTTAAAACATCATTAGCCATGCAAGCAGCGTATGGCTTCTCTATTTGTGTAGCTATGATGATGACCACCGTTTTGTTAAATTTTTATTTAAAATATAGATTAAAATGGGCGCAAATTTATGTTACCCTAGTGATTGGTTTATTTGCCATTGTAGAAACTTCCTTTTTTATCACCAATATTGCTAAAATAAAAGAAAGGTGGATGTTCCTATTTTTTGAACTGTTTATTTTTATGACTATGTATGTGTGGTATTACGCAAGAAAAATTCAAAATAAATTTGTAAAATTTGTAGAAATTGGTAAATATGTTCCTCAATTGATTGAGTTAAGCCAAGATGATGAAATTCCAAAATTTTCAACACATCTAATTTATTTATCAAAAGCAAATAGTCGTAATCAAATAGAAGAAAAAATTATTAAATCAATTTTCTCAAAAAAACCAAAAAGGGCAGATGTATATTGGTTTTTACATATTAATAGAACAGAAGAGCCATTTACAATGAATTATGATGTTTCAGAATTAGTGGATGACAAGGTCATAAAAGTGAATATTAATATTGGATTTAGAATACAACCAAAAACCGAATTATACTTTAAGAAAATTGTACAAGAGTTGGTATATAATAAGGAACTGAATTTACATATTAGACCTGATGGAAGTACAAAATACAATTCTGAGCCAGACTTTAAATTTGTAGTAATTGAAAAATTCTTATCTATTGAGAATGAATTTACTTTAAGGGACGGTTTGCTATTAGAAGGTTATTTTAAATTGAAACATTTGGGTCAAAGTGATGCAAAAGCTTTTGGACTTGAAAAAAGTGATATAGTAATTGAGGAAGTGCCAATGATTGTTTCACCTTATAGCAAAATGGATTTACATAGAGTTTAATAATTATTGAAAATCAAGGACTTACGTTAAATCGTGGGTCCTTTGCTGCGTGAGGTTTTTGTCTTTATAATAGAATTGTTTCTATGCAAACTGAAAATCACAATAAGGTAATCTCTAATTAATATTCTAGTTATATTTCTTTTCTAAATTACTAAAGAAATAAAAATGATTTCAATGGCCCCAAGAACCATTTCATTTAAGGATATTTTTAAGTTAATTCCAAACAATCGGATAATGGATACTCTACCATTGATTAAAGTTGAACTTATTGTTGAAATAAGTTTTGAAACATTTGGTCAGGTTCAATACAAAGATGAAAATGGCAGACCCTGGATTAAAGAATTTAGTGGATCAAAATGGGTGAAGGAACTGTATTTTAGAGAACTTGGAGAGGTTAGTTTTAGTGTTTTTGTTAATAATCAAAATCTAAAGGAAGGAAGACATTTAAAATTAATCAAGAAAGTAGATAATGAAATTATAGATCAAGCTGAATTTCAATTAAGTGGCGATAAATTATTTGAAGGGTGGTTTAAACTGGGTTAGTAAATTACCCAAATAAAGGGGGCTCATAGATGTTAGACACGGGGAATGTTTCTACATTCCCTTTTTTATTCTCTGTGTGAGGAAAACACCCCCTGAAAT
>CAIRTF010000056.1 GCA_903881425.1 uncultured Chitinophagaceae bacterium
ACATATGAAGCAGCAAAAGAAGATTTTGCTCAATTAGTAGATACTGTTATTCAACAATTTGGAAAGAAAGATACCAGCATTGCCACATTAACGGCAAAGGATTGTATGTTTCGAATCAACCGTGATGTGCGTTTCAGCAAAGATAAAAGTCCGTATAAAACCAATATGGGTGCAAGTTTCAGCAAGGGTGGTAAAAAAGTAATTGCTGCCGGATATTATTTTCATTGCGAGCCCGGGCAAGCTTTTGTGGGTGGCGGTTTATGGATGCCTGATGCGGATGTGGTAAAAAAAGTGAGACAAGAAATTGATTATAGTTTTGATGAGTTTTCAAAGATCATCAAGAATAAAAAATTTGTGGCGCAGTATAAAGGTTTAGAAATATCTGATGAAACATCTTTGACTCGCGAACCGAAAGGATATGAAAAAGATAATCCTGCCATTCAATTTATTAAATTAAAAAGTTGGTTGGCGATGACATCGTTAACCGATGCAGATCTTATAGATAAAAATCTGACAAAGAAAATAGTTACATCATTTGAAGCATTGCAACCATTGATCGAATTTTTAAACAGAGGGATTGAAGGATAATTGTATCTTACAATACAATCCTTCAACATGAAACAATTTATTGCTATTACTTTTGTATCAGTCTTTTTTGTGTTTAGTAAAGCACAAACATTCAGGGTAAATATTTCCAATGAACTTCATACAGCCGCTTTAGACGGCAGATTATTATTACTCTTATCAACTAATAATAAATCAGAGCCAAGATTTCAAATAAGTGATGCTGCCTCTACACAATTGGTATTTGGTATTGATATAGAAAATTGGCAATCCGGCACTTCACAATTAATAGATATGCATGCATTCGGCTATCCGATTGAAAGATTAAAAGATATTCCTGCCGGCGATTATTATGTACAAGTGTTGTTACATAAATATGAAACTTTTCATTTAAAAACCGGACAAACCGTAAAGCTTCCGATGGATAGAGGCGAAGGTCAGCATTGGAATATTGCACCCGGAAATATTTATTCTGCTCCAATAAAAATTCATTTCAATCCTGCTACTACTAATGAGATTAATCTTTCTATTACAAAAATGATTGCACCAATCAAACAACCGGAAGACACAAAATATATTAAGCATATAAAAATTCAAAGTAAACTATTGACTGAATTTTGGGGAAGACCCATGTATCTCGGTGCAAACATTTTATTACCTGAAGGTTTTGATACACATCCTTCCGTAAAATATCCGTTGGCAATTTTTCACGGACATTTTCCAGCAGATTTTTCCGGTTTTAGAACAACAAATCCGGATGAAAATTTAAAACCGGATACAGCTGCAAGATTTAATTTGACAGGTTATAATAAAATTGTTCAACAGGAAGCGTATAAATTTTATCAGGAATGGACCGGTGCAAATTTTCCACGTGTATTGGCAATTGAAATACAACATGCCAATCCTTATTATGATGATTCGTATGCAGTGAATTCAGAAAATATTGGTCCTTATGGTGATGCCATTACTTATGAATTGATTCCTGCAATTGAAAAAAAATTTCGAGGCATTGGGCAAGGATGGGCAAGGTTTATGTATGGTGGTTCAACAGGTGGATGGGAAGTATTAGCTGCACAAGTTTTTTATCCGGATGAATACAATGGTTGTTATGCTGCATGCCCCGACCCCATTGATTTTCATCATTACTCGACCATTAATATTTACAGTGATAAGAACGCTTATTATGTACAAAGCGATTTTAAAAATACTTCTCGTCCCGGTGCAAGAAATTATTTAGGTCATGTAAGTGCAACAATTAAAGAAATGAATCAAAGAGAACTGGCATTGGGAACCAGAAGCAGAAGTGGTGATCAATTTGATATTTGGGAAGCGGTATTTTCTCCGATGGATAAAGATGGTTATCCCAAAAGAATTTATGATAAATACACCGGAGCGATTGATAGTTCGGTTGCAGTTTACTGGAAAGAACATTATGATCTAACGCATATCATTCAACGCGATTGGTCAAAAATTGGTAATTCATTACAAGGAAAAATTCATATATATGTTGGTGATATGGATACTTATTATTTAAACAATGCTGTGTATAGTGCAGAAGACATGATTAAAAAGTTGAGCAATCCAAATTGTAATTGTGAAGTAGATTATGGTGATAGAGCAGAACATTGCTGGAATGGGGATCATACACAACCCAATTATATGAGTCGTTTGCATTATCATCAAATGTTTATTAAAAAATGGGCAGAAGAAATGAAAACAAGAGTTCCTAAAACTGCTGATATAAAAAGTTGGAGATATTAATCTTTCAAATAATTAAACGCTTTACCAATTGAATCAATCACATCGGTTGCCAATATGCTTTCTGTTGATTGATTTTCTAATGCAAGGTCTGCTGCTAATCCGTGTAAATAAACACCAATCAATGATGCATCTAATGGATGATAATTTTGTGCAAGCAAAGAGGTGATCATTCCCGTTAACACATCACCGCTGCCACCTTTTGCCAATCCTGCATTGCCCGTGTTGTTGAAATATCCTTTGCCATTCGCTGCTATTAATGTATAATGGCCTTTTAAAATAATGATGAAATTATTTTGTTGAGATAAAGTAATTGCTTTATTCATTCTGTCAAAATCGTTTTCACAAATACCAAACAATCTTTCAAACTCTTTGGGATGCGGTGTAATGATTGAACCAGCCGAAATTTTTTCTAATAAATTTTTATTCATAGCAATCATATTCAAAGCATCTGCATCAATTACTATTGGGTTTGTATAATTATCCAACACATTATTCAATAATTTTTTTGCATCATCATTAGTGCCTAATCCGCAACCGATCCCGATAGTTGAATAAGTATTAAAAGAAATTTTCTCTGCTCTGTTCATCGTCATTGATTCGGGAAGAAAATTATTGATGGTTGATTGATCTTCCTGCAGAATATTTACAGTTAATAATCCTGCACCTGTTCTCAAACATGCTTTCGCTGCTAACAATGCAGCACCCATTTTACCTCGATTGCCAGCTATTAATAATGCATGACCATAATTACCTTTATGACTAAAATCCTTTCTGGCCTTTATTTTGGAAGCAACCAAACCTTGCTCAACAATTTCAAAAACAGAATTCGTTGACGGTAAAAAATCGGCATTTAATCCAATATCCAACACATGTATATTTCCGAAAAAGTTTGCATTCTCTGCAACCAAAAAACATAATTTTATTGATTGAAAAGTTAAAGTATGTGTTGCTTTAACAACAGTATTTGTTTTAGAACTTTTATCAATAGCTAAACCACTTGGTACATCAACAGAAATAATTTTTGCATTAGATTTATTGATATGCTCCACCATTTCTTTACTCAAAAATTGCAGTGGTCTGTTTAAACCAGAGCCATATAAGGCATCAATGACAATATCATTACTATCAATAGCCGGAATAAATTCTGTGGCTTGAATAAAATGAATATGGGTAGTAATAGCATGTAAACGATGTAAGTTTATTTGAAAATCATCTGTTCCCTTTGCACCAAACTCCAATATGTATACTATAACAGCACAGCCTTTTTCTAATAATAATCTTGCAATGGCCAATCCATCTCCGCCATTATTTCCTTTGCCACAAAATATTTTTATGTTGTGCTGAATAAAATTGTTTGCAATCATCCAATCTACACAAGATTGTGCAGCACGTTCCATTAAATTAATAGAAGCAATAGGTTCGTGTTGCATAGTAAATGCATCCCATTGCTGAATTTGTTGTGCAGATAAAAGTTTCACGATACAAAGCTACCAAAGCTTCAACCATTTAAATAAAAAAATAGCCTCCGAAAATCGAAGACTATTTTATTCACTCACCAACCCGCTATTACAATAAACCCTTGCCCATCATATATTCTGCAATTTGAACCGCATTGGTGGCTGCACCTTTGCGAAGATTATCACTCACCACCCACATGTTTAATGTTTTCGGTTGTGTTTCATCCCTGCGCAATCTTCCTACAAATACTTCATCTTTTTCATGTGCCCATAGTGGCATCGGATATACTTGTGCAGCGTCATCGTTTTGTACAATCACACCCGGTGCATTGCTCAACAACTCTTTTACTTCATTCAAATCAAATTCATTTTCAAATTCAATATTCACGCTTTCGCTATGACCACCAATTACCGGAATACGAACGGTGGTGGCGGTAACTTTAATTGAATCATCCTGCATAATCTTACAGGTTTCTTTTACCATTTTCATTTCTTCTTTGGTGTAACCGTTTTCTAAGAATACATCGATCTGCGGAATAACGTTCAAATCAATCGGGTATTTGTATGCCATCGGATATTCCGCATTACTTCCTTTTTCTGCTTTCGCTCTTTCACCAAATAATTGATCTACAGCTTTTTTACCGGTTCCTGTTACACTTTGATAAGTGCTTACTACTACTCTTTTTATTTTATATTTTTTATGTAATGGTTGCAAAGCCACTACCATTTGAATAGTTGAACAATTAGGATTAGCAATGATGAAATCATCTTTGGTTAATGCATCTGCATTTACTTCGGGCACTACTAATTTTTTGGTAGGATCCATTCTCCATGCAGATGAATTATCAATCACTTTGATTCCCGCTGCTGCAAACTTTGGCGCCCATTCTAAGGATGTTCCACCACCTGCAGAGAATATAGCCACAGCAGGTTTTGCAGCGATTCCATCATCCATACTCACTACTTTATATTTCTTTCCTTTGAATTCTACCTCCTTTCCTACTGATCTTTCAGAGGCAACAGGAATTAATTCTGTAACAGGAAAATTTCTTTCCGCTAAAACTTGTAACATTTTAGAGCCTACTAAACCGGTAGCTCCAACTACGGCTACTTTCATTTTGTTTTGTTTTAATGATGAAATAAAAATAAAACAGCCTTCCCGATTTTGAGAAGGCTGTTCACTTATTTAGTACATACAAAAATAGTTAAGCAACTTCTCGTTGGGAGATGTGTTTCTTAGTATTCTTTATATGCTTTGTATTATTCATTACGGTGCGAAGATAATAGCTGAATTAATTTAAACCAAATCAATATCAAAATTTACCAATTGAACAAATTCCTGTAAACGATTAGCAATATCCTCTTTGCTGATTTCTCTCAATCTTTGTGTACCGAATTTTTCTACACAAAAACTTGCCATTGCACTTCCAACAATAATGGCTGTCTTCATGTTTTCAAATGAGATGTCTTTTGTTTTTGCAATATGACCGATGAAGCCGCCGGCAAAAGTATCTCCTGCGCCTGTTGGATCGAACACTTCCTCTAAAGGTAATGCCGGTGCAAAGAAAACTTTGTCTTCATGAAATAATAAAGCACCGTGTTCGCCTTTTTTTATAATAAGAAATTTTGGTCCCATTGCCATGATTGTTTTTGCAGCACGAACCAATGAATAATCACCGCTTAATTGTCTGGCTTCACTATCATTGATCATTAAAACATCTATTTTTTTCAAAACCGCTTTCAAATCATCCATTGCAATATCCATCCATAAATTCATCGTATCCATTACAATCAATTTAGGACGATGTGTTAATTGATTGATAACACTCATTTGCACCGAGGGCTGTAAATTTCCTAACATCACAAATTCTGCATCTTGATAGCTATCGGGCACAACAGGTTTAAAATGTTCTAATACATTTAATTCTGTTACCAATGTATCACGAGAGTTCATATCTAAATGATATTTTCCGCTCCAGAAAAAAGATTTTTCATTCTTCTTTATTTCAACACCATCTAATGCCACACCACGTGCAGATAATGCATCTAATTCTTCTTGCGGAAAATCGCCACCCACTACAGATATCTGATTTACATTGGTAAAATTGGATGCGCACCAGGCAATATAAGTGGCAGCACCACCCACAATTTTATCGCTTTTACCAAAAGGTGTTTCAATTGCATCAAATGCCATAGAACCTACAACAATAACTGACATAAAAATGGTTTTGTTTATTGGTTTGCGAAGCTAAAACATTCAATTGATAAGGCATATTTATTTACGCAAGACTAACGAGATAAATATTTTTTTAACACTAACGTTTGTTAGTGTATTTTTGAAATATGGGAAGAATTAAAACCGAACAGAACATCAGCCGTAAAGAGGTAATCATTCAAAAAGCGGCTACACTTTTTAAAGAAAAAGGTTTCAAGGCAGCCAGCATGCGTGAACTGGCAGATATTGTTGGCGTTGAAGCAGCCAGTTTATACAATCATATTAAAAGCAAGAATGAATTATTGAATATTATTTGTTTCGATGTAGCTAATCGCTATATCCAAAAAATGGATGAAATTGAAAATGAAAAAATTTCTTCGCTCGATAAATTAGCAAAATTGTTGCGTTATCATATTCATGGAATGATATATCATTTTGATGAAGTGTATGTGAGCGACAGAGAATGGAAGCACTTGGATAATCCTTACTTATCCAATCTGCAAACACAACGCAGAAACTATCGCAAACGCATTGCAGCGATTATTGAAGATGGAATCAAGAAAAAAGAAATCAAGAAAATTGATGCACCTACCGCAGTATTAATTATGCTGCACGCCATTAGCGGCATTGAAAGCTGGCACAGAAGCAAACAAAAAATAAGTGGCAAGGAATTAGAAGAAAATATGATCACCATATTAATCGGTGGATTGAAAAACAAATAAAAAATGTCTGCTCATTTTCATCCTGTTACCATAAAAGAAGTTAGAAAAGAAACCAACGATTGTGTTTCTATTGCATTTGATATTCCTGAAAATTTATTGAATGAATTTCAATTTATACAAGGGCAATACATCAACCTCAAAACAAATATTAATGGTGAAGAAATTCGACGCTCATACTCTTTATGTTCTTCGCCATTAGAAAATGAATTACGTGTTGCTGTAAAAAAAGTAGAAGCCGGATTATTCTCCACTTATGCCAATGAAAAATTAAAAGCAGGAGATATTGTTGAATTAATGACGCCCAATGGAAAATTTTTTACACCACTAAATGTTACGCATCAAAAAAAATATGTGGCCTTTGCATCCGGAAGCGGTATTACACCTATTCTATCCATTATCAAAACCACTTTACAAACGGAGGCACAAAGTTCATTTACTTTAGTGTACGGAAATAAAAATCATCAGTCAATAATTTTTAAAGAAGCATTAGAGTCTTTAAAAAATAAATACATGGGTCGCTTTCAATTAATTCATGTATTAAGCAGAGAAAGAACAGATGCGACTATCAATTATGGAAGAATTGATGAGAAAAAAATGAATGAGCTGATTAAATTGATCGAGTTAAAAAGCATAGATGAATTTTTTATTTGCGGACCGGAAGAAATGATCCTTTTGATAAAACATTTTTTAGAAGAAAAAAATATCGATAAAAAGAAAATTCATTTTGAATTATTCAAAACATCAAGTCAAAAGGTAGAAGGTAAAAGGCAGAAGGCAGAAACTGCTGATCATTATCCAAAAAGTAAGATCACGGTAAAACTAGATGGAAGAAGTTTTGATTTTGAATTAGTATTGAACAATCAAAGTATTTTAGATGCCGCTTTACAACAAGGTGCTGATCTGCCTTTTGCTTGCAAAGGCGGTGTTTGCTGCACTTGCAAAGCAAAATTATTGGAAGGAAAAGTTACCATGGATGTTTGTTACGGATTAGAACCCGAAGAAATTGAACAAGGATATATTTTAACTTGTCAATCTCATCCAATAACAGAAAAGGTGGTGGTGGATTATGATATTAAATAATTTATTTCAATAAATAAGGTTCATTAATTTTTTGCCAGATCGCATAGCCTTTCTCATTCATGTGCAAATCATCCTTTAAAAATAGTTCTTGCTTAATTGTTCCATCTGCATTCAGCATTGCATTAAATACATTGATAAATTTTGCATGATCTTGTTTAGCAATAAAATCTTTGATGAGTTGATTGGATTGTTCAACAGTTGCTCTGAATTTTTTTCTACTCGGACTTGGTTTGATAGAAACAAAATCAATCTCTGCATTTTTTAATTTAGATCGAATCAAAAAAAACAACTGCTGATAACGTTGTAACATTATTGTTGCAGTGATGGTGTCAGAAGAAGCGATATCATTCTCACCACAATAAATAACAATCTGTTTAGGTTGATAAGGAAAGATGATCTGATCTGCATAATGAATTACATCGGGTATGGTTGATCCGCCAAAACCCCTGTTGATGATTTTAAATGAAGGAAAATAATCCTGCACATCTATCCATTTTCTGAAAGAAGAACTACCGGTAAATAAAATTTGTCCTTGAGGCGGCAATGCAATGCTATCTTGCTTTTGAAAGGCAGCTATTTCATTAGCGAAAGGAAAAGATTGATTGTTTTGTGCTGTTGAAACAAAAAAATCAGTCAATAAAAAAATCAAAACAACAGCTATCTTTTTCATAAAAATTCATTTGAATTAGAAAAGTACAGCAATTTCTGTTCAAACATTCAATATCAATCACAGAAACAAATGCTAACAAATGTTAGTCCTTCAAAAAAAGATCATTATTTTTATCTCCTATTATCTATCGTATGGAAAAAAATCTCGAAACAATTTTTCAAGATAAAATTGATAACGAAATAAAGATCGAACCGAAAGATTGGATGCCCGAAAAATATCGGCAAACACTTATTCGACAGATCTCGCAACATGCACACAGTGAAATTGTAGGTATGTTACCTGAAGGCAATTGGATTACACGTGCTCCCTCTTTACGAAGAAAAGCAATATTGATTGCAAAAGTGCAAGATGAGGCCGGGCACGGTTTGTATTTATATTCTGCCGCCGAAACATTGGGCATCAGCAGAGATGAAATGTATGATCAATTACACACGGGCAAAGCCAAATATTCTTCCATCTTTAACTATCCAACTTTAACATGGGCAGATATTGGTGCCATTGGTTGGTTAGTAGATGGGGCTGCTATCTTAAATCAAATTCCCTTATGCAGAACATCATTTGGTCCTTATGCAAGAGCCATGGTAAGGGTTTGTAAAGAAGAAAGTTTTCATCAACGTCAGGGATTTGAATTGTTATTGACTTTATCAAAAGGAACAGAACAACAAAAAGCCATGTGTCAGGATGCGATCAATCGTTGGTGGTGGCCGAGTTTAATGATGTTTGGCCCAAGTGATGATGCATCGCCCAACACAGCACAAAGCATGCAATGGAAAATCAAACGCTTTACCAACGATGAGTTAAGACAAAAGTTTGTTGATATGATTGCTGAACAAGTAAAAGTATTAAACATGACTTTACCTGATAAAGATTTAAAATGGAATGCAGAGACAAAGCATTATGATTTTGGAAAAATAAATTGGGAAGAATTTTGGCAAGTCATTAGTGGAAATGGCCCTTGCAATAAACAAAGATTAGATACCAGAAAAAAAGCATGGGCAGATGGTGCATGGGTTAGAGAAGCTGCAAGTGCTTATGCAGAAAAGAAAGCAGCAAAGCAATCCATGCATGCAGCATAAATTTTATTAATTATTTTTTATGATAGCAATCAGAAAATTTTATTACGGCGATTATGGTGAAAGCAAAAATGGCACAGCTGATATTTCATCAAGCAATAAAACTAAAAACGAATGGCCTTTGTGGGAAGTTTTCATCAGAAGCAAACAAGGATTAGATCATAAACACGCAGGAAGTTTGCATGCAGCCGATGCTGCTATGGCCATTGAAAATGCCAGAGATGTTTATACAAGAAGAATGGAAGGCCTGAGTATTTGGGTGGTAGAGAGCAAATATATTCATGCATCCAATCCAGATGATGCTGATGCATTATATGATCCGGCAAATGATAAAGCTTATCGCCATCCAACATTTTACAATTTACCCGATGCAGTAAAGCACATGTGATTTTTATGAATCAAGAATCTATTATCAATTATACAATTCATTTAGCCGATAACGCACTCATCATGGGTCATCGTAATAGTGAATGGTGTGGACATGGACCCATATTAGAACAAGACATTGCTTTATCAAATATTTCATTGGATTTAATTGGACAAGCCAGAAATTATTATCAGTATGCTGCAACTGTAATTGGTAATAATACAACAGAAGATTCATTGGCATACTTACGAGATGCAGGAGATTTCAAAAACTGCTTGTTGGTTGAACAACCCAATGGAGATTGGGCACAAACTATTTTAAAGCAATTTTTCTTTTCAGTGTATCAATATTATTTGTATCAACAATTACAATATAATAATGACGATCAGCTAAAAGCCATTGCAATCAAGTCTTTGAAAGAAGTAACGTATCATGTAAGATGGAGCAGTGAATGGGTGATACGTTTAGGCGATGGAACAGAAGAAAGCAAAACAAGATTATTAAAAGCATTGGATGAATTGTGGATGTTCACAGGAGAATTATTCGAACCTGCATCTTATGAATTAAACATGAATGTTGACTTTGATTTATTGAAAGAAGAATGGACAAAAAAAATACAATCTGTTTTTGAAGAAGCTACTATTGCGATGCCTGCAAAAAATAACTGGCATCAATCCGGTGGAAAAAAAGGGAAACACTCAGAACACTTAGGATATATTTTAGCAGAAATGCAATTTGTTCAAAGAGCTTATCCTAATAGCGCATGGTAAATCGATGATTAATTTGATTGCAATGATTACAGAAGAAAATATTTCAATAAAAAAAGTTTATTCAATTCTTGAAGCAGTTACAGATCCGGAGGTTCCTGTTTTATCAATTATTGATTTAGGAATTGTGAAAGATGTTTTACTGAATGATGATGAAATAGAAGTTATTATCACACCAACTTATTCCGGTTGTCCCGCAATGGATTTTATTAAAGTGAATATTAGAATGGTGTTATTACAAGAAGGTTATCAAAAAATAAAAGTTACACAAGTACTTTCTCCGGCATGGACAACAGATTGGATGACAGAGCAAGGAAAAGAAAAATTAAAAGCATATGGTATTGCTCCGCCTAACTCAGCTCAATCCGTTTGCACACCGGATAGTTTTCAAAAAGAAGAAGCCATTCAATGCCCAAGATGTAATTCATATCACACACATTTAATATCCCAATTCGGTTCTACTGCTTGCAAAGCATTGTATCAATGTTTAGATTGCAAAGAACCCTTTGATTATTTTAAATGTCATTGATTCGTTTTTCAATTCGTAAATTGTCATTTATAAATTACAAATAAAATGTCATCTATTTTATTCGAAATAAAAAACAATATTGCTTTCATTACACTCAATCGCCCTGATAAATTAAATTCTTTCAATCGTGAAATGGCATTGTTATTACAAAACAAATTAGATGAGTGCGCTTCTTTACACGAAGTGCGCTGCGTGTATATAACCGGTGCCGGTAAAGGTTTTTGTGCAGGACAAGATCTATCGGAAGTGGCTGATCCCAATGGACCAGGCATGCAAAAGATTTTAAGCGAACATTATAATCCTATCATTACAAGATTGAGAAATATTCCCAGACCAGTTGTAACAGCAGTAAATGGTGTTGCTGCCGGAGCGGGTGCTAATATTGCATTGGCTTGCGATGTTGTTATTGCTTCACAATCGGCTTCATTCATTCAGGCATTCAGCAAAATTGGTTTGATACCAGACAGTAGCGGAACATTTTTTTTACCAAGATTAATTGGTTTTCAAAAAGCCAGTGCATTGATGATGTTGGGAGATAAAATTTCAGCAGCAGATGCCTTGCAAATGGGTATGTTATATAAAGTTTTTAATGATGATATCTTTGCGGAAGAATCGAAAAAGATTGCTGCAACATTATCACAATTGCCTACAAAAGCATTGGCCTATATAAAACATGCATTAAATTATTCTCACGTAAATAATTTAGAAACACAATTACATTTAGAAGATGAATATCAGCAAAAAGCTGCTGATACTAGGGATTTTAAAGAAGGAGTGAATGCTTTCTTAGAAAAAAGACAGCCGAAATTTACAGGTGAGTAAACTTTAATATAAAAGATTAAAAAAATATCATGAATACGAATGAATTTGCATCACAAGTTGTGGAGCACATGATGGAGAAAGATTTATTTTCTCAATGGTTGGGTATTGAAGTAATGGAAATAAAAGAAGGATATTCAAAAATAAAAATGACGGTTAGAGAAGAAATGATCAATGGATTGGGTATTATTCATGGTGGTATTACATTTAGTTTATCTGACAGCGCTTTTGCATTTGCCTGTAACAACAGAAATAATTTATCCGTTGCTTTAGATACAGCTATCAATTTTACCAAACCTGTTCATGTTGGAGATGTATTAATTGCTGAAGCAAAAGAAATCCATAACGGAAGATCAACGGGTTTATATCATATTAATATCATTAATCAATACAATCATACGGTTGCATTTTTTAAAGGCACTTGTTACAGAACGGGGAAAACACTTATATAAACATGATCTATCAATTCAAAGATTATATTCCGGTAGTGCATGAATCTTCATTCATTCATCCACAAGCAGCTGTTACGGGTAATGTAATTATTGGAAAGAATGTTTATGTTGGTCCGGGTGCTGCATTACGTGGCGATTGGGGGCAAATTATTATTGAAGATGGTTGCAATATTCAGGAAAACTGCACAGTGCATATGTTTCCGGGTATTACTGTTTTATTGAAAGAAGGTGCACATGTTGGTCATGGTGCTATTATTCATGGAGCAACTATCGGAAAGAATTGTTTGATTGGGATGAATGCGGTAGTAATGGATAATGTGGTATTAGAAGATGAATGCATTTTGGGTGCATTGAGCTTTGTTAAAACAGATGAGCATTTTGAAAGAAGAAGTTTGATTGTGGGTAACCCTGCAAAAAAAATAAAAGAAGTAAGTGATGAAATGATGGAATGGAAAACGGCAGGAACTAAACTCTATCAACAATTACCAAAAGAAATGTTTCAACACTGGAAAGCTTGTGAACCATTAAGAGAAATACCAACCAATATTCCACAACAGACTTATAATTATCAAACATGGAAAGAAAATAAATAAATTTGATTTCATGAGAGTGGGCATAGCAACCTTTTTATTCTTTTTTCTATCCAATCAAATTTTTGCGCAAAATATTTCCGGAACATGGGAAGGAATATTTAATGCGGATATCTCCAATTCAAACGAACCAAAAAGTTTTTTGCTTCATATGGAATTGCAGCAGAAAGGTTCGCAGATCACAGGAAAATTTTATACAGCAGATACTTCTCACAATAAGCAAATTGATGCTATTTATCCTTTGACGGGAAATTTAGATAAGACCAATACGCTGAATTTATTCAAACTCATCAAAGGAAATAAAGAGTCTTTACATTTATCGCCGCAAATAGCAGACCTGTTCCGTTTGTTTACCATTAGTTATTTTAAAAAAGATTCTTCGGAATATTTATCAGGTAAATGGTACACCAGCAAAAAAATTACAGGCAGAAGCGATAGCGTTGCTGGAAGTTTTTTGGTAAAGAAAATACAAGCCCCTATTGTTGAAAAGTCAAAACAAATAGTAGCTGAGAAAAAAATTAACTCTTCTGCTGAAACAGAGAGCCCGGCAATTCTTATTCAAGAAAATGTTACATCGAAATACGGTAATAAAAACAGTTCGTATAACGACAGAAGAGATTCCATCATTCAAAAAATAACTATATCAGGCAGCACAACATTAACGGTGGAAATTTATGATAACGGAGAAATTGATGGTGATTCTATTTCTTTATACATCAATGATAAATCTGTTATTAGTAAAGCAATGCTTACAACAAAACCTATCACTTATCAATTTAAAGTAGAAAACAACAAACAATATAAAATAACACTGTTTGCAGAAAACTTAGGCTTGATTCCCCCAAATACTGCTTATATGATTATCAAATCAGGTAAAAAAGAATGGCGAGATATTTATTTATCTACTGATTACAGTAACAATTCTTCCATACTCATCGATATAAAAAAAGAATGATGAAGAGATAATTATTTCATTCCATTTTCATTGAAGTATCTTTGCAGTTATTCAAATTTATTTCTGTGTCAGAAAAAAACTTTATTGATTATATCCGAATTTTTTGCAGAAGTGGTCATGGTGGTGCCGGTGTAAAACATTTTATGCGCAATAAATTAACCGCAATGGGTGGGCCGGATGGTGGCGATGGCGGTCGTGGCGGTCATATCATTTTAAAAGGCAATGCACAATTATGGACCTTATTGCATTTGCGATATTTTAAAAATGTGTTAGCAGAAAATGGTGAGGCCGGAAGTAAAAATAATTGTACCGGACATGATGGAAAAGATATTATTCTGCAAGTTCCTTTGGGAACCATTGCCAAAAATGAAGAAACAGGAAAAGTTGAAGCAGAGATTTTAGAAGATGGACAAGAAATTATTTGGATGAAAGGTGGACGTGGAGGATTGGGTAATTCAAATTTTGCAACACCTACCAACCAAGCTCCCGAACATGCACAACCCGGAGAACCGGGCATTGAGGGATGGAAATTATTAGAGCTGAAAGTATTGGCTGATGTGGGTTTGGTAGGATTTCCCAATGCAGGAAAATCAACTTTGTTAAGTGTGATCACTGCGGCTAAACCAAAAATTGCCGATTATGCGTTCACTACTTTAATTCCTCAATTAGGAATGGTGGAATACAGAGATGGAAAAAGTTTTTGTATTGCAGATCTTCCCGGAATTATTGAAGGCGCTGCAGAAGGCAAAGGATTGGGTCATCGGTTTCTTCGCCATATTGAACGTAATTCTGTTTTATTATTTTTAATTCCTGCTGATAGCGATGATCATAAAAAAGAATTTGAAATTTTAAAAAATGAGTTAGAAGAATACAATCCCGAAATGTTGCAAAAAGATTTTATCATCGCTATCAGTAAAAGTGATATGCTGGATGATGAATTAAAAAATGAAATTGAAAAAGAGTTGCCACAAAATATTCCGCATATTTTTATTTCTTCTTTAACCAATAAAGGTTTGTTAGAATTAAAAGACCTGCTTTGGCAAACATTGAATAAGCCGGTGAACGAATAAAATGCATTGTTAAGCTATTGTTACGCAAACGATTGCAGGAAATAATTGCAGCCGAATGGGTTACTTTTATGCTTTACCGGTATTAATACATGTACTACAGGCTGTTTAATACATGATCTACAACGCTTCGCTTGCCTGTTCAATGAAAATATCTTCTACGCTCTGTTTTGCAATATGAAATAATCTGAACGAATTTCTGCGTTTGTCTGCCGAATGAAATAACTATTTTTTAATTTAAAACTATCAGTAATGAAAAGACAAAACGTAAACACAATCGCAAGGAAATTTTTTGCCGGAAGTATGGTAGCTGCTGTTTTATTTCTTTCAGTTCAAAGTAAAGCAAACAATCATTCAGTAAATACAACATCGGCTTTGGAGAATGTTGATCCAATTACCAAGCCATCCGTAAAATATGTGGGAAGCAAAAACGATAATCTGTTATTCCATGTAAATTTCAAAAATGCCAACAACGAGTTTTATATTGTTGAAGTATTGGATGATGAAAACGAAGTATTGTATCGCTTATCTTCAAAAGACAAAGAATTCAATAAAACATTTGAATTAACCAGCTATACAGATATCAACAAACTTTCTTTTGTAATCAAATCAAACAAAGTAAATTTTAAAGAAAGTTTCGATATTAATATTACAACCACTTCTACTTCTCACGTAGCAGTAGTAATGAACTAAGTTTTTAGTAACAGCAACAACCATGATTCATTAACAGGAAAGTAAAATGCTTTCCTGTTATTTTTTTATTGCACATCCTGTTGAAATGTATTGATTCAAATTTTCGATTGTATTAAATAATTTCAGTTCATGCAAAAGCAAGTTTGTTTTTTCTGTAATCAATGGGTTGAATTAATTCATGTACACGGCCATTATCAATGCCCTGTTTGTAACACCAATGCTTTACCTTGTTGTGATGGAGATAATTGTGAGACTAATTATTTACTGCAATCTGTAAAAGAAAAAAGTCAGCCGCAACATGCAACTGACTTTTTCAATGATATCAAAACGGAATAATTAAACCGCTTCAGCACTTAAACGTTTTTGCTGTTTGGTTCTTTCATTCTCATCCAAAATAGTTTTACGCATTCTAATATTTTTCGGTGTTACTTCAATACACTCATCTTGTTGAATATATTCCATACACTCTTCTAACGTAAATTGCAATTTTGGCGTGATTCTTACACTATCATCACTTCCGCTTGCACGGTGATTGGTTAGTTTTTTAGCTTCTACTGCATTCACATTCAAATCGCCCGGTTTAATATGTTCGGCAATAATTTGTCCAACATAAACTTCTTCTCCCGGTTCAATAAAAAAGCTTCCGCGATCTTGTAACTTATCAATTGAATAAGCAGTAGTAGTGCCACCGAATTTATTGATCAATACTCCATTGCTTCTTCCGGGAATAACCCCTTTCCAAGGTTTATATTCATTGAAACGATGTGCCATTACAGCTTCGCCTGCAGTACCGGTCAACATTTGCGAACGCAAGCCTATCAAGCCTCTTGAAGGAATATCGAATTCTAAATGCTGCATCTCGCCTTTGCTTTCCATCACTAACATTTCGCCTTTACGTTGTGTAACCAGATCAATTACTTTACCGCTGAATTCTTGTGGTACATCCACCACTAAAATTTCGTATGGCTCATATCTTTTGCCATCCACTTGCTTAATTAACACTTGCGGATTTCCAACAGTTAATTCATACCCTTCTCTGCGCATGGTTTCTACTAAAATTCCTAAATGTAAAATACCACGACCAAAAACCAAGAAGCTATCTGCACTATCGGTATCCTCTACACGCAATGCTAAATTCTTTTCTGTTTCTTTCATCAAACGATCACGTAAATGACGTGATGTTACAAATTTTCCATCTTTACCAAAGAATGGAGAATTGTTGATAGAGAACATCATACTCATTGTTGGTTCATCCACACTGATTACTGCTAATCCTTCCGGATTTTCTATATCACAAATCGTATCACCAATATTAAAATCATCCAATCCAACAACTGCACACAAATCGCCTGTTAATACTTCTTTCACTTTTCTTTTGCCCATTCCTTCAAATACATACAGTTCTTTCACTTTCGATTTTTTGATAGAACTATCTGCCTGCACCAATGCAATGTTTTGATTTTCTTTGATAGAACCACGTGTCACTTTTCCAATAGCAATTCGTCCTAAAAAAGAAGAATAATCCAATGAAGTAATTTGCATTTGCAATGTTCCGTCATTAACTTTTGGCGGCGGTACATATTTAATGATACCATCTAATAACGGATCAATGCCTTCGCATTGTTCATTCTTATCATTAAACCAACCATTCTTTCCGCTACCGTAAAATGTTGGAAAATTTAATTGCTCTTCTGTTGCATCTAGATTGAAGAATAATTCAAATACTGCATCATGCACTTCGTCGGGTCTGCAGTTAGGTTTATCAACTTTATTAATTACAACAATCGGATGCAAATTCAATTGCAATGCTTTCTGCAATACAAAACGCGTTTGCGGCATGGGGCCTTCAAATGCATCAACTAATAAAATAACGCCATCTGCCATTTTTAATACACGTTCTACTTCACCGCCAAAATCACTATGGCCCGGAGTATCGATTACATTTATTTTAATGTCTTTATAAGTAACGGCTGCATTTTTTGAAAAGATCGTAATACCACGTTCTTTTTCAAGGTCGTTACTATCCATGATTAACTCACCTGTTTCCTGATTATCGCGAAACACTTTTGTAGTATGTAAAATTCTGTCCACCAAAGTTGTTTTACCGTGGTCAACGTGTGCAATGATGGCGATGTTCCTTATTTCCATGAAATTTTTTGAGGCTGCAAAAGTACGCCAAATAAGGCTTACAGCCAACTAAATTAAAGTGATGATTTTGTTACCAGCTGCAAATCATTGCTCAACATTGGTTGTGTCACTCACTTGTATTGCATCAGGTGCATCAGCTAAACGCGGATGTAAATTTTCTTTTTATCCATCCAATAACCCACCGACCAGCATAAAAGCATATAGGCAACAGCAAATAAGAAAGAACCTAAATAAGCACCGGCCATGCTAAAAATATTTTCATACAACCATTCGTGCAGATTTTGATTATCATGTATATAGATCATTCCAAAAATGGTTGCCAGCAATTCGGATAATAAATAAACGATCAATGGATTTTTTCCGGGTACTTCAAAAAACCATCCTTTTTTCTTTTTAAAATCAATCCAATAAATAACAAAAGCCAATATCACACAATCCAATCCAAGAGTTAATACAACAAAAGAGTTTGTCCACAATTTTTTATTCACCGGAAAAACCAAATTCCAGAAATAAGCAATGACCAATAAACCAAATCCGGTTAATAATAATTTGGTTAGCCCTTCAAATGTTTTTCCTTTTGATTGAACATATTTTCCAACAACAAATCCACCCACTACATTTGCTACAGCAGGTAAAGTACTCAACCATCCTTCCGGATCAAATGCAATGCCTTCACCATGATACAAATGATTTTCTCCCATTAACCACAAATCAAATTTCAATCCTGCATTGCCGGTCATGGTTAATTCATTTCCGGCATCTCCGAATGTGTACAATAATATCCAATACAAAAACAATAACGCCACACTGATTACAACAGCAATTTTTTCTTTAAAATAATAAATTAATAAAGATGCGATTCCATAACACAATGCAATACGTTGTAATACGCCCAGGATGCGTGTTTGCTGAATAGGAAAAGAAACAATATGATGATTTTCATCTAAATCAAAAAAAGGAAACCAATACATCAGGTAACCCAATAAAAATATGATAGCGGTTCGTTTAAATATTTTCAGCAATACTTTTTGTTGCGAGAATGTTTCCCATTGTTTCATCACAAAACTTATTGCATTACCAACAGCAAATAAGAAAGAAGGAAACACCAAATCAGTTGGTGTAAAGCCATCCCAATGCGCATGATGCAAGGGTGACCATGTAGTTGCTCCATTGCCCGGTGTATTCACAATGATCATAAAACAGATCGTCATTCCGCGAAAAACATCCAAAGCAGTAAAACGTTCTACAGTATTAGTCATGGAAGTTTTTTAAATTCACTTCAAAATAGTGAATTTTAGGTTGGTTTGTATAAAATTGATTGCAGTAACTTTAATCATCTTATTTTCTTCATACATTTAAATCATGATCAAGCCTTTAATTTTATTTGCATCAGCTGTTATATTAATTTCATTCATTTCAAAAAAAGACTTCGTTCCCGCAAAAATTACTACTCCACCTGGAACGGTGCAATTGAAAGATAGTTTATACATAGATAAAATTGAAGTAACCAATGAAATGTGGAGAGCTTACACCGAAGGATGGTTGTTGAAAAAAGAAAATGATTCAGCTACTTATGCAAAAATGCAACCCGATTCGGCTGTTTGGTATTGAACTTGTTTAAACTTTTAATTTTCTGATAAAAATAGATGTAATACACAACCAGAGCATACTCCACCAGTTTCTTGTCAGTTTTTCGTATCGGATGATAATTCCTTTAAATGCATCCATCCAGGCATTTGATTGTTCTACTTTATATCTGTTCTTTACATAAAGTTCTTCATCAAAATATGCATATTCTTTTGTGCTTTTTTTTGCATTTCGCCGATTCGCTTTTACATTTAGTTCAATCATTTCTTCGCAGCATTTTTTTTAAAACTATTGCTATCAAATCCCGGATCTGCATTTAAAAAAACACCTTCTAATGAAACTTCTGCTTCTTCTAATATTTCAAGCATTTGCCTGAAAATTTTATTGATATCAAATAAGTCATTTTGTTTGCCATTTTGCGGCTCTCCTACACAAATAGGCGTCCCATTGTTATCGCTCAATATCAAAGTATTGCTGGTTTTGCACGATTTCCTGCCTTGATAGCCTACACTTTCTCCGCCTCGCTTACTTGGTGTATGTGACCCATCTAATTGAGCCGTTGACAAATCTATTAATTGCTTATTTGTTTGCAACAAATTAATCCATACTTGCTTAAAACTTCCATCCTGACTCCACTTATTGAAATAGTAATAAATGGTTTGCCAGCATACTTCCCCATCATCAAAATATTCCTTAATACTTAACTCTCTCCACTGACATCCCGTTTTAAGCCGCTTTAAAATGAGTAACATCACTTTTGTTAAACACAGCTTACTCTTAAAACCTCTTTTACCTACACTTAAAAACGGAACAATGTATTCCCTAACTTTGTTTTCACTGATAACTCCCACCGTTGTTATTTTTTGTTCAAATCTTTAACTACAGGGAGTTATCTTTTATTTTATCACCATCTCAAAAAGTTTAAACAACTTCATAATTTAAATTACTATAATTTACACCAGCACCAGTAATAGTCCAATCATCAAATGCAAACCATCCATTAAAATCAGTTTGGTTTTGGGGTGGATTACAATATAATTCATGCCACCCCCAGTTCATGTGAAGATACAAACTTGCGGTAGTTATTAAATCTCCATCAGAACAAAAAGTAGAATTATATTGAGTATAACCATCACAGACCCATATAAGATCCCTATCTGGCGCAGGTCTCCCGACCACAAGTGTTCGAAACCTTTAAGTTGAATTCCATAGGTTAGATGCTTTGTTTGGGTCGCCACCACATAGAACTACAATTGTTTTCATTATTTCATTATCGAGTTCTATTTC
>CAIRTF010000057.1 GCA_903881425.1 uncultured Chitinophagaceae bacterium
ATAAAATAAAATAATAATTGTGTAGCTGTTGCATTCGCACATCTGCACATTCACAAATTTTCAAATTCCTTTTATGTCAGTATTAATATTCGCAGATCAGACAGAAGGCCATATCAAGAAATCTTCTTTTGAAGTATTGACGTATGGTGCTGCATTAGCCAAACAATTAAATACCACTGCTGATGCGTTGGTATTGGGAACAGTCAATAGTGATTTAGCATCATTGGGAAAATATGGTGTAACTAAAGTATATCATGCAGCCAATGATACATTCAATCATGTTGATGCGCAGGTATATACCAAAGCTATTGCTGATGCAGTTGCCGCAAGTGGTGCAACTGTTATAGTATTATCTCAAAACCAGACAGGTAAAGCCATTGCAGGCAGAATAGCTGCTGCATTAACAGCAGGTTTGGTGGCAGGTGCTATTGCATTGCCGGATACTTCCAATGGTTTTGTGGTAAAAAAATCTGTGTTCAGTGGTAAAGCATTTGCCAATGTAAGTATTACTTCTGCTGTTAAAGTAATTGCATTGAATCCGAATAGTTTTCATACTGCTGCAACAGAAGGTACTGCAGAAGTGGTTGCATTAAATATTACACCTGCTGCAGGTAAAATAAAAATTGCAGCAATCAATAAAGTAAGTGGTGAAGTGCCCTTAACAGAAGCAGATATTGTAGTAAGTGGTGGCCGTGGTTTAAAAGGTCCGGAAAATTGGGGAATGATTGAAGACTTGGCGCATGAATTACATGCAGCTACTGCCTGCAGCCGGCCGGTTGCAGATGCTGATTGGAGACCGCATCATGAACATGTTGGACAAACAGGTGTACAAATTGCACCGAATTTATATTTTGCTATTGGCATCAGCGGTGCGATACAACATCTTGCCGGAGTAAACAGAAGTAAAGTAATTGTGGTGATCAATAAAGATCCGGAAGCACCATTCTTTAAAGCAGCAGATTATGGTATTGTAGGTGATGCCTTTGAAGTTGTTCCGCAATTAACTGCTGAGATCAGGAAGATGCATAATGCTTAATACAATCTTGAATGATTGATGTTAAATGATAGTAATAAAAATCCCGATTCAATAAATCGGGATTTTTTATTCTGTCTGTTTCAATAACAACGAATGTTCATCGTGTGCTATTTTGATTTAATTTTACAGACGTTATGAAGAAAATAGAATTGGAAATAGTTGCTTTATCGCACAGCATCACACAAACACATTCTTATGCAGTGGTATTGGGCGAAGTAAATGGTTTACGCAGATTACCGATTGTAATCGGTGGCTTTGAAGCTCAGGCTATTGCCGTTGCTTTGGAGAAAATGCAACCAAGCAGACCCTTAACGCATGACCTGATGAAGAATTTCATGAATGCATTTAATGTGGAGTTACAGGAAATTATTATCAATGATCTGCAAGAGGGCATCTTCTATTCTAAATTAGTTTGCTTTACAGAGCATGATACAGTTGAAATTGACAGCAGAACAAGTGATGCATTGGCATTAGCAGTAAGATTCAATTGCCCTATTTATACATTTGATCATATTTTGGAAAGTGCCGGTATTTTAATGGAAGACACACCCGGCAAAAAGAAAAAAACAGAAACCGTTAGTATAGAAGAGCCCACCGGATCTCATGCAGGCGAAGACTTAAGCTTATTAAGTATTGATGAGTTACAACATTTATTAAATGATGTGTTAGAACATGAAGATTATTTAAGAGCCATTGCCATCAGAGATGAGATCAATAAACGCAAATAGCATCGCTGATTATTTTGATTTTTAAATATGATGATATGATTTTTGATTACGCACATTCTTTCATAAAAATCATAAACAAATCCATTCATCTGTGATCGTTTTTCCCAATTGTAAAATTAACCTTGGCTTAAATATTCTTCGCAAACGCGAAGATGGTTTTCATGATCTGGAAACGGTTTTCTATCCTGTTCAAATCAGAGATGTACTGGAAGTTGTTAAGTCAGAAGTCGGGAGTCCGGAATCGGGAGTTGAGTTTACTTCATCAGGATTAGTGATTGATGGTGATGCTTCCGATAATCTTTGTATAAAAGCCTACCATTTATTAAAAAAAGATTTTCCTTCACTCCCGTCAGTTCAAATGCATTTGCATAAACATATCCCAATGGGTGCCGGATTAGGCGGTGGCAGTGCAGATGGTGCATTTGCGCTGCAATTATTGAATGATAAATTTCATCTTAGCCTATCAAGCGAACAACTGATTAATTATGCATTGCAATTAGGAAGTGATTGTCCGTTTTTTATGTTGAACGAAGCTTGTTTCGCTGCATCGAGAGGCGAATTGATGCAAAAGATTGCATTGGATTTATCAGCATATCAATTTGTAGTGGTTAATCCGCATATTCATATTTCAACAGCTTGGGCATTTAAAAATATTGTTCCAACAGTTCCCGATAAATCAATCAAAACAATCATTCAACAACCTATTGAAAGCTGGAAAGATGAATTGGTTAATGATTTTGAAAAACCGGTCATTAAAGAAATACCTGTTATCGGCGAGATCAAACAACAACTCTATGAGGCAGGTGCTGTTTATGCTTCCATGAGTGGCAGTGGCAGTACAGTGTTTGGCATCTTCAAAAAAGAGGCTGCTCCTTCCGTTCAATTTCCCTCACATTTTTTTGTACAAACAGTTTCTTAATATAATCAGGGAAAAGATTTTATCTTCAACCCAATGAAAATTTTACTGAAGCCTGTTCAATTAATTTACTGCATTTATGCGTTTATTGTTTTCGTTGCTTTAATGTTTATTGTGCTGCCATTTGTTTTAATCGCCTCTGCATTCGGCATTCCGGGGGGTAATTTTATTTATCGACTATGTAATTTTTGGGCAAGCACCTGGTTTATATTCATTGGCATCAGACATCAGGAAATTTATGAAGCACCGCATAACAAACAGCAACAATATATTTTTGTTGCGAATCATATTTCTTATTTAGATATACCTCCTATTGTTATTTCTATTCGACAACCCATTCGTGTATTGGGTAAATACGAAATGGTGAAAGTGCCTGTATTTGGTTGGATATACAGAGCAGCCGTAATATTGGTTGACAGAAGAGATGCCGAACGCAGAGCTAAAAGTGTACGTGCCTTAAAAGCAGCAGTCAATCATGGTATTTCTATTTTTATTTTTCCGGAAGGCACTTTTAATGAAACAGGAAATACATTAAAAGAATTTTATGATGGTGCTTTCCGAATTGCAATAGAAACACAAACACCTATTAAGCCCTTGTTATTTATTGATACCATTAAGCGAATGCACTATACAAGTATTTTCTCACTCAATCCCGGTCCATGCAGGGTTGTTTATTTAGATGAAGTTCCGGTAAATGGTTTTACCATGGATGATGTCCCTCAATTAAAACAATATGTGTATCAATTAATGGAAGCGGGCTTAAAAAAGTATAATGCCAACCCCTAAAGGGGAGTAATTATTCTCATTTCAAAATAGTTATTACATTACTTTAGCATCCTGCACAGTATGAAGAATGAACAGAAAAACAGGTTGTTTAATAATACCCCTTCCGGGGCCGGGGGATATTATTGCGAAGTCATCATACCATTGGCATTGCCCTTTACTTATACATGGTGTATTCCCAAACATTTAGAAGATGCTGCAAAGATCGGGACACGTGTGGAAGTGCAATTACGCAATAAAAAATATGCAGGTATCATTAAAACAATCCATTCACAAAAACCGGCTTTTGAATCCAAAGAATTATTGAATGTATTGGATGATGAACCATTGATTTATCCAACCCAACTAAAATTATGGGAATGGATAGCAGATTATTACATGTGCAGTGAGGGCGAAGTAATGCAGGCTGCCATTCCATCTAATTTAAAATTATCCAGCGAATCTGTTTTGATATGGAATGATGAATATGGTACTGACTTCACCAATTTAAATGACGAAGAATATTTGGTTGCCGAAGCATTGGAATTAAAAAAAGAATTGCGATTGAGTGAAGTACAGCAATTGCTGGATGTGAATCATGTATATCCTGTTATTAAAAAACTGATTGATAAAAAAGTTTGTTTTGTTTGGGAAGAATTAAAAGAAAAATATAAAGCCAAAACAGAAACTTTCATCACCCTGCATCCGGATTATCGTAATGAAGATAAATTAGCAGAGGTATTGAATAACTGGAGCAAAGCACCTAAGCAAATGGAATTGCTGCTCTCCTATTTACATTTAGTAAAAACAGAAGGGGAAGTCATTCAATCTCAATTATTAAAAAAATCAAATGCTACTGCTGCACAATTAAAAGGATTGATGGATAAGGGAATTGTACTGGCAGAAAAAAGAGCCATCGACAGAATTAAGCATATTCATAACGATATCATCATTGATTTTGAATTATCTTTTGTTCAACAGCAGGCAGCGGATGAAGTATTAAATGTATTTGCAGAAAAACAAGTTTGTTTATTGCATGGCGTTACTGCCAGTGGTAAAACACAGATCTATGTAAAACTTATTGAGCAATATATTCAGCAAGGAAAGCAGGTTTTGTATATGTTGCCCGAGATAGCATTAACGGCACAGATCATCAGAAGATTGCAGAAACATTTTGGCACGCAGATCGCTATCTATCATTCCAAATTCAATCCGAATGAAAGAGTAGAAATATGGAATAAAATAAAAAGCGGAGAAACAAAAGTGGTATTAGGTGCACGCTCCTCTTTATTTCTGCCATTTAAAGATTTAGGATTAATTATTGTGGATGAAGAACACGATGCCTCTTTCAAACAACAAGATCCTGCACCACGCTATCATGCCAGAGATGCTGCTGTTTATTATGCCTCTTTATTTAAAGCAAAAGTTTTATTGGGCAGTGCCACACCATCTATTGAAAGTTATTATAACTGTACACAAAATAAATATGGGTTAGTTATTTTAAAAGAACGTTTTGGTAATGTGGAATTACCTGTGATAGAGTTGGTAGATGTTAAAAAAACTGTACAAAAAGATAAAGGTAAAGTTGCATTGACTACGCAACTTATTCATGCCATTCAGGAATCTTTGAACGAGAAAAAGCAAGTAATACTTTTTCAAAACAGAAGAGGATATTCTCCTTATATGATTTGTAATACTTGTGGTTGGATTCCCCAATGTCGTAATTGTGATGTCACGTTAACTTATCATAAGTCCAAACATTTACTCACTTGTCATTATTGCGGCACTAACTATCCTGTCATTAATACCTGCGCTGCTTGCGGTTCACACAATTTTATTCAAAGAAATTTTGGTACTGAGAAATTGGAGGAAATGGTAGCTGAACAATTTACCGATGCAAAAGTGGCGAGAATGGATTATGATACGGTGAAAGGAAAAAATGATCATGATAATTTGATTAAATTATTTGAACAACATCGTATTGATATTTTAGTAGGCACACAAATGGTAGTAAAAGGACTGGATTTTGAAAATGTTAATTTGGTAGGCATTGTGGATGCTGATAGTATTTTAAACTTCACTGATTTTCGTGTAAATGAAAGAGCCTTTCAATTAATGGAACAAGTGAGCGGAAGAGCCGGAAGAAAAG
>CAIRTF010000058.1 GCA_903881425.1 uncultured Chitinophagaceae bacterium
CGCTCTCCAACCACTCGCCTTTTGAATTGAATTTTACTTCATATCCATAACCTTCATTGGTAAAATCTGCTTCAAAGTTGGCAATATTATCTTTCCATGAAACCATTTTAGCATTGGGGAATTTTGATTTGAATGATTCCGTTACTTCTGCAGGAATGGATCTCACTTGCGAATAAGATGCCAGACTAAAAACTAAAGCGAACATTGATACTAACATTCTTTTCATATTCTATTGTTTTATTCTTTTCCCTGAACAATGATTACAATTTCTCCTTTTACTCCTTTACTTTTAAAATATTCACAAACTTCATGTAAAGTTCCTCTTTTATTTTCTTCAAATAGTTTAGTTAACTCTCTGGTAACACTGCAAATTCTGTCTGCACTAAAATACTGAATCAGTTCTTCCAATGTTTTTACTAATCGCATCGGGCTTTCATAAAATATCATAGTTCTTTCTTCTTCAGCTAATTGTTTCAATAAAGTTTGTCTGCCTTTTTTCAAAGGTAAAAATCCTTCAAATACAAAACGATTAGCAGGAATACCGCTATTCACTAAAGCCGGAACGAATGCAGTAGCACCCGGTAATGTTTCTACTTTTACATCTTCTTTAATACATTCCCTTACCAATAAAAATGCAGGATCTGAAATGCCCGGTGTGCCGGCATCCGTGATCAATGCCATTGTTTTGCCTGCTTTTAATTGATCAACGATATGCGAAACAATTTTATGCTCGTTATGCTGGTGATAGGGCGATACAGGTTTTTGAATATGATAGTGCTGCAATAATTTAGAAGAAGTTCTCGTATCCTCACACAAAATAACATCCACTGATTGCAAAATTTCTATTGCACGCAGCGTGATGTCTTTTAAATTACCGATGGGTGTTGGAACGAGGTAAAGCATTGAGAATATGCAAATTTTTTAATGTGCGGATGCGCAGATGATTTCATTTGCACATTTTTGTATTCGCACATCTTCACATTAATTAATCATTTCTATTTCATAAAACTCCATCACAGGATTGGCCAATAATTTTTTAGCTGTATCATCTGCAATTTGTTTGGCATCATTTTCGGATGCTGCATCAATAGCCAATGTGATGTGTTTACCCACACGAACATCTTCTACTGAATTCATTCCTAAATTTTTTAAACCGCCTAAAACTGCTTTCCCCTGAGGATCTAATAAATCCTTCAAAGGCATTACTTTAATTTGAACGTTGTATATCATATTTATTAAGATGATTGTTTGAATACTAATGAAACAATAACATAAGCAGCAAAACCTGATGGCACTGCTAACCAACCAAATAAAAATGCAGTGATCAATGCAACCACAGCAATAATAATAAAAGGCAATAATTTTTTGAAACTTACATTACTGAATTTCAATGCAAGCATGGGTAATGAAGAGGTCATCAAATAACAGGCAATAAAAATGATGGCATACCAAAACCATTTGTTTCTGCAAAGGCTTATAATCAATTCATTGTTTGAAAACCAATACACCAAAGGAAAAGAAGCAATCAATAAGCCGACTGCAGGAATAGGAACACCTTTAAATCCATATGATTGTTCTGTATCTACATTGAATCTTGCCAACCGATACGCACCGGCACATGGAACAATTAATGAAGGCAATAACCAAATAATGTTGATGTCTAAGCCATTGTCCTGTTGCGCATAACTTAATTTCAAGAATTGATAAATGATTAATCCTGGAGCAACACCAAAACTTACTACATCAGCCAAGGAATCTAATTGTGCGCCGATTGGTGAAGTTGCTTTTAATAATCTTGCCACCAAGCCATCTAAGAAATCTATGACTGCCGCTGCACCGATCATTACACTTGCCCAATAAATTTTCTGAGGTATTACAACAACTTGTTGACCGTTATTATCTATTGCAATGGTTAATCCTGTTTGCAGAATAAAAATAATAGCGATACACCCGAAGAATAAATTTAGTAATGTAAATATGTTGGGGATTTGTTTCATCATAATAAGTCCATAGACCACAGTCAACAGACCATCGCTGTTGCCGGGTATTTTAATCGTTTATTGAATTTATTAAAGCTTGAATCATTTTTACTAACTTTTCAATTCGCTCATACATTAATTTAAATTTTTCTTCATCGATATATTTTCTTCTAACAGCAAGATATAAGCAACCTATAACTTCCAATGCTGATCTATTTGCAATACTAAGAAACCTTTTGAATTCTTTATTCGATAACCCGGTTGAACCTTCGACAATATTTAATGATACCGAATTAGCAGCTCTTTTCATTTGACTCGATAATGAATATAACTCATGCGTAGGGAATGTTTGAACAATTAAATCTGATTCGTCAGCCAATTCAAGTGCTTCCTGCCAAACTTTTAAGCTTTCAAATTTAAAAGCCATAATTAAAAAATATTAGCTGCTGTCGACTGTCGTCCATGGTCTATGGTCTTTTCATCAATGCTTCAATCTCTTCAACAGTAATTGGAATATTCTTCATCAAGTCAATATTTCCGTTTTTGGTGATCCAAAGATTATTTTCAATTCTTACGCCCATTTGTTCTTCTTCAATATAAATACCGGGCTCAACAGTAAATACCATTCCTGCTTTGATTGGTTCTGTTCTTGTTCCAAGATCATGTACATCAATTCCTAAATGATGAGAAATGCCATGATATAAATATTTTCGATAAGCCCTGTTTTCTTTGTCTTCATTTTTTACATCACTCTTTCTTAGTAAACCAATCTTTAAAAATTGTTGGGTAGCTTCTTCACCAACTTTATCGGTATAGTCCGCAATAGTAATTCCCGGCTTCAATAAACTTTTTGCATAATTATGTAAATGCAGACAAGCATTATAAACGGTTTTTTGTCTGCGACCAAATTTTCCATTTACAGGAACGGTACGTGTTAAATCAGCGCAATAATTACCATATGCTGCACCAAAATCCATCAATATCAATTCGCCATTTTTACATTCATTGTTATTAGTTACATAATGTAATGTTCTCGCCCTGTCGCCACTGGCAATGATACTTCCGTAGGCTTCTCCGGTTGCACGCTGAGATAAAAAACTGTGTACGATTTCTGCTTCGATCTCATATTCCATCACACCCGGTTTGATGAATTTCAACAAACGACGAAAAGTAATATCTGTAATGTCAATTGCTTTTTGTAATACCTCAATCTCTTCTTTTGTTTTAATAGCACGTAATTCTTTCATCAATTTTGCCGCACGCAAATAGTGATGCAATGGATATCTTGATTGAATTTCATCAACAAAGCGATACTCTCTCGAACGAATCAAAGATGCTTTTCTATCATTTTCATTTGTATCTAAATAAATATGATCTGCCAAATGAATCCATGTTTGCAATAATGCATCGATACCATCTAACCAAACAATTGTATCAATACCCGAAATATTTTTTGCTTCATGATTACGCAATCTTTTACCATCCCATTTTTCTTTTAATTCATTGGGGCGAACCAACACCAATACTTCACGATATTTAGGATCAGGGTTATCCGGAAATAATATCACCATCGAATCTTCCTGCTCAATACCACTCAACCAAAACAGATCACTATTTTGTTTAAACTTATGAATAGCATCTCCGTTCATTGGCCATTCATCATTACTCACAAAAATGGCAATGCTGTTGGGCTTCATTTCTTTTAAGAATCGCTTGCGATTATTAATAAAAATGATGGGATTTAATGGTAAATATTTCATACGAACTTATTTGAATGGCTGCAAGATAAACTATAAAAAGTATTGAAAAAGGATGCTATTCAATATGTGAGTATTTGAGGACATTGTTAATATTTAAAAAAAATAATAGACTGCTGTAACAAAATACGAATATTATCGTAATATTGTACGAAATTAATCGTAAAACAAATTATTCATCATTAAAACACCTTACATGAAAAAGATAATTTTTCAGCGAAAATTCTTACTGGCAATCGCTTTCATCACTATGGCATTTACATCGAAAGCTAATTTTTTCACAGACTTCTTTACCATGCATGATTATTTTTTTGAAGAAACACAACAAGACACTACTCCTGTTCGCAAAAAAATGAATCCTAAACATGAAGACAATTTTAATGCAGCAGATTTTGATAAAGCCATGAAAGAATTGGATAAAGGCATGGCTGAATTAGATAAGGAAATGAAGAATATTGATTTTCAAAAGATCAATAAAGAAATACAAGAATCTATTTCCAAAATTGATTTCGATAAAATAAAGTTAGAAATAGATACTGAGATGAAAAAAATGGATTGGAATAAAATTAATGATGAAGTAAAGCTTGCCATGAAGGAAGCAGAAATTAAAATGAAAGATTTTGATAAAGATAAATTTGAAAAAAAGATGAATGAATTGGAAGAAAAATTAATGCAGAAAAAAGGTGAAATAAAAATTAATGCAGAAAAAATTAAAAAAACTGTTGATGAAAGCATGAGCAAAGCAAAAGTTAGTATGGAAAAAGCTAAACTTGAGCTGCAAAATTTAAAAGACTTTACAGATGTGTTGGAAAAAGATGGATTGATCGATAAAAAGAAAGGTTATAAAATAAAAGTACAAGATGGTGCATTGTATATTAACGGCACAAAGCAATCCGACGAAACATACGAGAAATATAAACAGTATTATAAAAAAGATAAGTTCACTATTAGCAGCGATGGTGATAATATTTCATCTTTATAAATTAAATCCCCAATAAAAAACCTTCTGTAGTTTCAGAAGGTTTTTTATTATTTCAAATTACTAAAATTACATTCCCAAATTTTCTCCGGTAAAACTTAATGGTAATAACATGCTTGATCTCTCAATTATATATACTTTCCCTTCTTGTCCGGATAAAATTAATCTTATCGGTTTATCAAATCTTGTTTCATGTTCTAATAAAGCTTGTCGGCACATGCCACAGGGTGAGATAGGATGTTGACTATTGCCATTGATATTATGATTGTGATAACTGATGGCCATTGTTTGAATCGGCACTGAAGGATACAATGCTGCAGACGAAGCCAACAAAGCTCTTTCTGCACAGATGCCAACCGGAAAACTTGCATTCTCCTGATTCGTTCCCGAAACCAAATGATCGTTGGCTAATTTAGCCACTGCGCCTACACAAAAATGAGAATAGGGTGCGTATGCATTATCGGTTATTGATCTGGCCTGTTCTAATAATGATGCATCTTCTTTCGATAAATCATCAATAGAATCATACACTTCAAAATCGAAATTATATTGTAAATGCTTCATGTAAAAAATAGACTGATGTAATCTATTAACGTTATGCCGGCTATTTAATTGCCTTCAATATTCGTTTCCAACGAGGGCCTTTATCCCAGCTAAACCATATCAAGGAAGCTTTTCCTACAATATGTGTTTCGGGAACAAATCCCCAGAAACGACTATCCTGACTATTGTGACGGTTATCTCCCATCATCCAATAATAATTGTACTTGGTTGTGTAAGTGTTTGTTTCTTTATCGTTGATGAAGAATTTTCCATTCTCCTCTTTCAAAGTATTGCCTTCATACATGGTGATCAATCTTCTGTAAATAGCAATATTGTTTTGAGAAAGATGAATAACATCATTTCTTTTTGGAATATACAACGGACCATAATTATCAACACCCCAATGCAAAGTGGAATCGTATGGGAATATACTATTCTGACTCTGACTTACACTAAACGGAATAATATATGGTTCAATTGAACTAACGTTTGGATGTTTAATTAATTTAGCGACATCAGATTCTGTTAATGGCATCAAATAAGATTTTGATTGCGCATATTCTTGTTGTAAATTATTCAATAATTCCTCTGTCTTTTCATCCGTTCTTAATTCAATATCATAATCTGCTTTTAATGATTCCAAATCAATAGCTGTTCCTTTTGTTTTAACCACATAATATTTTTGTGCACCCGGGGCAACAAAAGCTTTTTCGTTATTTACATATAACAATCCATCTTTCACTTGGATAGTATCTCCCGAAATACCCACGCATCTTTTGATATAATTATCAGTTTTATCAAACGGATGAACAATAATATTATCACCATACTCTTGCCACACAGCTGCTCTGCCGTTTTGCCTGACAAAATCATAATACGGTTGCGCTGAACCATAGCCGGGCAAATTAATAATGGTATCGCCTGCGGGAAAATTAAATACTACTACATCATTTCTTTTTACCTCGCCAAAACCAACCACTCTTTTATAAGGTAATTGAATAAATTTCAAATAAGAGGGTGTTGTTTCTGATAAAGGCATGGTGTTGTGAACAAAAGGAAATGATAATGGCGTGATAGGGATTCTTGCACCATAACTCATCTTACTCACGAATAAAAAATCATTCACCAATAAAGTCTTTTCCATACTGCCGGTTGGAATAACATAAGCTTCAAAAACAAAGGTGCGAATGATAGTTGCAGCAACTACTGCAAATACACCTGCATCTACCCATTCACGTGAAGATGATTTTCTGTATGCCTGAAAAACTTTATTGCTTCCCCATTTTATGTCTTTTGAAAAACCGAGATAAGGAAAATATACAAAAGGAAAAAGTGTAACCAGTGTATGATGCAATAAATTGAACTTACCAAAATGCATGGTAAAAATAATGGTGATCCAAATGGTAATGAACTGACCGGCAATAGGAATTAATTGCAACCAGAACCAAACTTTTTGGATCTTACATGTTTCAACAATTAACCATGTATTATAAAAGGGAATGAATGCTTTCCAACCATCAATCCCTGCTTTTTTAAACATGCCATAAATACCAATATGCCATCCAATTAACCCTGCAATAAATAAAATTAGGCCCATATTATTTTTTTAAGATTGACAAATGTAATGAGTTATCGATGATTGGTCACTGATTCTGCTGAAAGATTACAAAACGATTGTTAAAGAATATATAATCCCTTATCAAACATGATTGATTACATCATCCACTGTAATGGTTTTTCCTGAAAGTATTACTAAACGTTCTGTCACATTTCTCAACTCACGAATATTGCCCGTCCAGTTATGTTGCTGTAATGCTTCCATTGCTTTTTGTTCGATGGATTTTTTTGCCTGCCCGTAATCATTCGCAATATCTTGCAAAAATTTATCTACCAATAAAGGAATATCATCTTTTCTTTCATTCAATGATGGCACATGAATTAATATCACACTTAAACGATGATAGAGATCCAATCGAAAATTCTTTTCTTCAACTTCTTTCAATAAATTTTTATTGGTAGCAGCAATCACACGCACATCAACACTAATTTCTTTCTCGCCACCTACTCTTGTTATCTTTCCTTCCTGTAATGCACGCAATACTTTGGCCTGTGCACTTACACTCATATCTCCTATTTCATCTAAAAATAAAGTACCGCCATTGGCTTGTTCAAATTTGCCAATACGTTGTTTAATGGCAGATGTAAAAGAACCTTTTTCATGACCGAATAATTCGCTTTCAATTAATTCACTCGGAATAGCAGCGCAATTCACTTCAATAATCGTCGATGACGAACGATTACTTTTTTCATGCAACCATCTTGCCACTAATTCTTTACCACTTCCATTTTCACCTGTTATTAAAACTCTTGCATCGGTTGGTGCCACTTTATCAATGGTCTCTTTTATTTTTTTGATGGCATCACTTTCACCAATGATTTGCTCAGTCTTACTCACTTTACGTTTCAACACTTTTGTTATCTGCACCAAATTATTTTTATCCATTGCATTGCGAATGGTAATTAATAATCTGTTCAGATCAGGTGGTTTAGAAATATAATCAAATGCACCTTTTTTTACTGCTTCTACTGCGGTTTCAATATTTCCATGTCCGCTGATCATTATTACCGGAACATCCGGATTATGCTGATACGCTTTTTGTAAAAAATCCAATCCATCCATTTTCGGCATTTTAATATCGCATAAAACCAGATCATAATTATTCGAAGTAAATTTTTTCAACCCTTCTTCCCCATCTGCCGCTTCATCCATTTTATATCCTTCATTACTTAAAATATCTTTCAGCACATTGCGAATAGAGCGTTCATCATCAATAATCAAAATATTCGACATATCATTTTATTTATTGCTAAGATAAGCGGAAGTTTTTTTATAGGCCAAACAGCATTGCTACTATTGAGCTTCATTGTACAAATCAATTGTATTTTTATCTTTCAATTGAGCAGAAAAATATTTTTTCTTGTGTATCTTTTGCTACCGTTCAACAGCAATCACTCTATGTAATATTGTGTTCACAAAAACAAATAATATGAAAACATTACACTGTGCCGATGCAGGTTTCGATTGCAAAGGCATTATTAAAGCCAACAGAAATGCTGGTATTTACTTCGGAGTTAATTACCAAATGGCAATTAAAATATCCGGCATGGAATAAATATGTGATGCGGATGTTTAGAAGCAGGTATGATGAATTGATCAATTCATTCGAACAAATTGCTTTCGATCATATTAATATTCGAGTGATGAAATATTTAAAAAAGAAAAGCATAGCAGAAGCCAATAAAATAATTAATATCTCTCACCAAAATCCCGCACACGAATTAGGAACAACCAGAGTAGTGTTATCACGCGTTCTTAAACAATTTGAAAGAGAAAAGAAAATAAAGCTATCTCGTGGAGCTATCGCCTTACTATGATTTTTAAAGCAGCCCCGGCTCTATCTTTGCTGTATGACGAAAATTTATTTGAAAAGGAAAATTGCCAACCGTATATTTAATGGTCATCCATGGATATTTAATAATGAAGTAGAAAAAGTGGTTGGTGAAATAAACGCCGGAGAAATTGTTGATGTATTTTATAATGATGAAAAATTTTGCGGCAGAGGTTATATCAATCCAAAATCTCAAATATTGGTTCGTTTATTAACTCGCAAGAAAGAAGAGATTGACGAACAGTTTTTTTATAACAGAATTTTACAAAGCTGGCAATACCGACAAAAAATTGGTTATACAGAAAATTGCAGATTGATTTTTGGCGAAGCAGATGAAATGCCGGCATTGATCATTGATAAATTCAATGACTATTTTGTAATACAAACTTTGTCGTTAGGAATGGATCTTTGGAAACCCGCCATTGTAAAGTCTTTGCAACAAATATTTTCTCCTAAAGGAATTTATGAACGTAATGATGTTCCTGTTAGGGAATTAGAAGGATTAACTCAACAAAAAGGATTTTTATCTGCACCATTTGATACAAATATTATCATCAATGAAAATGGTTTAAAATTTTATGTTGATATTGAGAATGGGCAAAAGACAGGTTATTTTTTAGATCAGCAAGATAACAGAAGATCTATTCAGCATATTGTAAAAGGTGCAGATGTTTTGGGTGCATTTACTTACACCGGAACATTTGAAATTCATGCGGCACATTATGGTGCAAAATCTGTTTTAGGATTAGACATTAGTGAAAGTGCTGTTGCACAAGCAAACAAAAATGCAGCCTTGAATGGTTTAGACGCCATTTGCAAGTTTGAAGCAATGAATGCATTTGATGTGTTGAAACAATGGAGTAAAGATGGAAGACAGTATGATGTTGTAATGCTTGACCCGCCTGCATTTACAAAGAGCAGGGAAAATATTGATAAAGCGTTAACAGGTTATAAAGAAATCAATTTACGGGGTATGAAACTTATAAAAAATGGTGGATTTTTAGTTACTTCCAGTTGTACCAATTTGGTTAATCCTGAAATGTTTTTGCATACAATTGAAATGGCTGCAAAAGATGCCAGAAAAAAATTAAAACAAGTGGTGTTTAATGCACAAGCTGCAGATCATCCCATTGTTTGGGGAATGGAAAATACCAATTATTTAAAATTTTTAATTGTTGAAGTAAGAGATAAATAGATAACAGAAAGTATAAGTGTGCGACGCAACAATACTAAATAGGATTACAAAAGCCGGTAACAAAAATTATTTCACCACTTGAAATTTTCCTGTTTCAATAATTTGTCCGCTTTTATCGCGTAACTGATAAATATAAATACCGCGGTAATAATTGTTATCCAGGTTGAGAGAAATTTTATTGGCATTTACAGGAAGTTCTGCCATTTTCTTTCCCATAAAACTATACACTTGCAATACATTTTGTTTGTCGTAATCTTTTGCAAACTCAAAGAAAATAATAGAAGTAGCAGGGTTGGGATATAATTGCACAATCTTCACCTGATCATCAGAAAAAGGATTTGGCGGGTGAATAATAAAACTGCTTCCCGCAATTACAGTAGCCAATAAAATAAGTAAGTATAATTTTCTCATCTGCTACAATTGCACATTAAAATTACGTAAACACTAAAAGCGCTGCAAATATATTTGTTAATATAACGACAAAAAAGCCCGGCAATTGCGCCGGGCCGATTCTTTGAAAATTATAAACTACTTAAAGTTTGATTAATGGCTTCAAAATTAGGAAGGTCGCCTGCACTTTCTAATACTTCTGCATATTGAACAATACCGTTTTTATCAATTACAAAAGCTGAGCGTTTACTAACACCTTTCATCCAACCTATGAATGCATCATAAATAGCGCCATAGTTTGCAGATACTTCTTTATTGAAATCACTCAATAAGGGGAAATTTAAATGTTGTTCTTCTTTAAATTTTGCCAATGTAAAGGGCGAATCAACCGAAATGCCAAATACCACTGCATTCACTGCATTGTAAGAGGCAATATTATCTCTGATGCTGCACAATTCTTTTGTGCAAACGCCTGTAAATGCCATCGGAAAAAATAATAGCAATACATTCTTTCCTTTATAATCACTCAGCGTGACCTTATTTTTATCAGTGTCGATTAAAGTAAAATCAGGAGCTGCTTGTCCAATTTCAATTTTCATGTTTTTAAG
>CAIRTF010000059.1 GCA_903881425.1 uncultured Chitinophagaceae bacterium
ATTTTTGGCATATGAGTTTTGACGGAACTGCAGAACATCATTTTCATGCATCATTCTTATCATTACCCAATTCTCCATTAGTCATAATCAATGATCTTTTAATGGCTTTCTTTTTTTGTTTGGCAGGCATGGAAATAAAAAGAGAAATGGTAAACGGCGAATTATCTTCTTTTAAAAAATCTTTATTACCCATTGCTGCTGCAATTGGTGGCATGATTGTTCCGGCTATCATCTTTGCACAATTTAATCGTGGTGGTAATTACATGAATGGTTGGGCAATACCAACAGCAACAGATATTGCTTTTACATTAGGTATTGCTTCATTGCTGGGTAAAAGAGTACCCGTATCATTAAAAATATTTTTAACGGCCTTGGCCATCATTGATGATCTCGGCGCCATCATTGTTATTGCATTATTTTATGGCGGAGATATTCAATGGATGTATTTATTATGTTCTGCTGTTATTGTTGCTGCTATCCTGTTATTGAATAAAAGAAAAATCAATTTCGGTATTTTACATATTGTATTGGGATTATTATTATGGTATTGCATGTTTAATTCCGGTATTCATGCAACAGTTGCAGGAGTAGTTTTTGCGTTTTTAATTCCGACAGAGCTGTTAAAAAGATTTGAATTAAAAATACATATCCCTGTTTATTTTATCATCATTCCACTGTTTGCTTTAGCCAATACAGCCATTGTTTTACCGGCCAATGCTTTACAAACATTAAACAGTTCTTTAAGTTGGGGAATCATTGCAGGTTTATGTATGGGTAAACCATTGGGTATTTGTTTGGCAGTTTATGTATTGGTCAACAGAAAATGGGCCGACTTACCATCTGGTGTTGATTGGCATAAAATTATTGGTGCCGGAATGCTTGCAGGCATTGGGTTTACGATGAGTATTTTTATTGCTACACTGGCATTTGATGAAGCAGCAACAGAAGATGTTGCAAAAATTTCTGTATTGCTTGCATCTGTTATTGCAATGATGGTTGGATATATTTGGTTAAGATGGGAAAAGAAAGAGCAATTGGTAGTTGAGATGGGGGAATAGACAATCAAAGTTTCTCATACTTTTAAAAAACCTGATTCATATACCTGCGGTTGTAGTTTTTCGGTTAAACTTTTATAAGCTTCTTCAAAAGATTTAAAACTTACGGCTGGATAATCTCCGCTTATATTGCGAGCCAATTGTGTTCATTTTTCTTGTTTTTAATTGTTAATAAATGAAAATCAAAGCGTTACAATCAGTTTACATTGGGGGTTATAATAGCGCAAAGGCTTATTGAATGTTTACAACAGCGTATTGTATCCATACATTGTTTCATTGTATGGATACATTGGTGCTTTGAACGGATACAATGCACTATTTCTTCCTGTCAAAGAACTGAATCATACATGCATCAAAAGCAAAACACCATGCTTTATCCTGCATGCAATAGATGCTTATTAAATTTCGGGAAGGTTAGAAAGAGAATCTCTTTCTTTATATGCAAAATGGGGAGGAACTAATACGGAATAGAAGTAATGCGTTTTTTAGAAAAAACAAAAAAATAAAGAAGAAATATTTTTTATTTATTCCTCTTTCTCATTCATCAAATACGCTTTAATAAACCCATCAATTTCTCCATCCATTACCGGACCAATATTACCAACTTCATAATCGGTGCGATGATCTTTGATCATTTTATACGGATGAAATACATAACTTCTTATCTGACTGCCCCACTCTATTTTTTTCTTGGTGGCATTGGTGGCATTTAATACTTCTTGTCGCTTTCTTAATTCTTCTTCATACAATCTGCTCTTCAACATCTTCAATGCCAATTCTCTGTTCTCACCTTGTGTTCTGGCTTGCTGGCATTCCACAATAAATCCGCTGGGAATATGTTTTAATCGAACGGCTGTTTCTACTTTGTTTACATTTTGTCCGCCACTGCCGCCACTTCTGTAAAAAGCCCATTCCAGATCAGCAGGGTTAACCGTAATATCAATCGTATCATCAATTAAAGGATACACAAAAACGCTTGCAAAAGAAGTATGTCGTCTTGCATTGGAATCGAAAGGAGAAATACGCACCAAGCGATGCACACCACTTTCACCCTTTAAAAAACCATATGCAAAAGGACCATCGAATTGAAGTGTAGCTGTTTTAATACCCGCCCCATCTCCTTCCTGAAAATCTAATTCGGTTACTTTCCAACCCTGTTTATCGCCATACATGCGATACATACGCAATAACATTTCTGCCCAATCCTGACTTTCTGTTCCGCCTGCACCCGGATTAATTTGTAAAACAGCAGGCAATTCATCTTCGGGTTGATTCAATGTGCTTTTAAATTCAGCATCTTCTATTTGTTGTAAAGCAAAATCGTAAGCGGTTTTGGTTTCTTCTTCGGTGGCATCACCGGCTTTCCAGAAATCAAAGAGAACGGCAAAATCTTCCACAGCAGTTTCTACCTGCTTGAATAATTTCAACCAATACTCATTCACTTTAATTTCTTTCATGATGGCCGTAGCCCGAAGATTATCATCCCAAAAGCCCGGCGATAAAGAGCGTTGTTTATCTTCTTCTACTTTTTGGTTTCTGTTATCGTAGTCAAAGAAACCTCCTCAGGACGCCAACTCTGTCCCTCATATCCTTAATTTGTTCTTGTGTCATGTTGCAAAGTAATGTGAAGATGTGCAGATATGCAAATAAGAAGATGATGCAGGTGTAGTTTAAATAAATGATTCATTGTCAATAAACTATTGAGGCAGCAGTTGCTATTGAACTGCTATCTCTATTTCAGGCACAGATATATACCAAATGGCTTGTTTTTTCGTTAATCAGTAATTAATACTTGTTGATAAAGGTTTTATTTAATTTTGGATAGCCGAAGGATTTATCCAATACCTGAAGATCATGAAGAAGAATCAATTACTTTTTATTACACTTTTTGTTGTAGGGTTCAGCATTTCCTGCACCCGGTATGTGGATACACGTACATCAACAACAACATCTTCTTCAAGTAGCGGAAGTTCATCAGGGAAGCAGTTCGGGAACAGGTAGCGGATCAACAACTCCTGCACCAACGCCTTCAACAGGTTCAGGCACGGGAACAGGCACCGGTGGTGGTACAACCAATCCGGCACCCACACCCATTACACCACCTACTTCTGGAAGCGGCAGCACATCGGCCATTGCTTTAACCAATATTGGTATCGCGTATACTTCAACGTCTCCTTGTGCACCAAGTAATGAGGTATTTAGTTTTGCCAGCACTGCCAAAGGTGCTCCTAAAGGAACTGTGTACACTTGGTATTTTGGAGATAATAATACAGTAAGCGGAACAGACAGCACGGCTAAGAATACTTATGCATATTCCAATAATTACAATGTAACATTGGATATATTTTACAATAACACCAAGCTGGGTACTAAAACCATCAGTATTAAAAGCGTAGGACAAGATGTAACACCTAACACTTCTTTTTATTCAACACCTCAAGGTGGAACAGCTTTTTATTTTAACAGCAGTTCTAATGTAAATCATGGTTCTATAGTTGGTCAGTTATGGAATTTTGGAGATGGAGTTACCAGTGCATTAGTACAAACAACGCATGTATTTCCTGCAGTTGCTTTTGATAAAGGGTATAATGTTACTTTGCAAACCACTTCTACTGCAGGTTGCACATCCTCTGTTACTCAGGTAGTTACAGTTCCTGCAACTTATACTGTTGCCGGATCAATTACTACATCATCAACAAGCCCTTGTTCTCCAAGTCATGAAGTATTTACTTTCTCTGCCAATAATATTACCGGAGTTCCTTCAGGCGCCACTTATACTTGGGATTATGGAGATGGAACGGGTGGTACCGGTGCAACAGTTAATCATACATATACTTATGGTAATCCATTCAATGTAATATTGGTGATTACTTATAATGGTGTTCAATTATACAAAACGGCTGCAACCATTACTGCATTCGGACAAGATGTTACACCTACAGCAGCTTTCACTGTTTATAGTAAGAATTCTTCAGGAACTTATTATGGATTCAACAGCAGTTCAACCATTAATCATGGCTCGATCAGTTCATTTACCTGGGATTTTGGAGATGGTTCTGCTAAAGTAACCGGTGGAACACAATACATAGAACATACGTAAACGCAACAAACAACTGATCAATCTTATACCATATCACTTTCTGTAGTAGGAAGTTCAGGTTGTACCAGCAGTATAACCAATAGTGTGATTGTTCCGCATAAATAAAAAAACTACAAACCTCATAAGCCGGATTCTGTTTCTAAACTATCATTTATCTGGCTCAAACATTACTGTTTGAATCTTGCTGCCTACCCTGTATCTTGAACGAGCCGCTCTTAAAACGATACTATACGTGGCATTACAGCACCCAAGGTTTACCCGCCAAAATTGTTACCAATTGAGGCTGTGAGCTCTTACCTCACATTTTCACCTTTTTCCCAATTTGCATTGAGATAGTTATTTTCTGTGGCACTTTCTCTTATTGTCATGCTGAGGTACTCGAAGCATCTCTTACACTAAATAGCCGGCTATTAACCGGTGGGTTGCCCTTTGCTGTCCGGACTTTCCTTTCCAAATAAATTTGGAACGATAGCTCGGGTTTGTAGGATGGCAAAGATAGAAAGAAGATTTAGGAATGATTATTTTCTCTTTACATAATATACTGAATCAGGATATCCCTCTGCATAGACAGAAACAACTCTTTTATCCTTATTAAAATAAAAATCGGTGAATTTAAAAACACTGTCAACAGCATTTCTATTACCTGCATAATTCCGATCAACAGCTGTATTGTTTCTGTTGGCTTGTTCTCTGTTATTGAAAGGGTCTCCTGCCCTTGCGCTAAATCGCATACCATTGGCATTGTTTGCAGCAGGTAATTTTATAGGAACAGCATACGAATAATCGAAGCGTAAAATATACCCATCGGGTTGATTGATTCTTTTAGTCACTTTACCAACTGTTTCTATTACAACAGATTCACTATAGCCTTTAAATTGTTTGGTTAATTTATCACTCATGGTGAGTGTTACTTTTTTATAAGGAGAACAGGCGAGTAAAAGACTGATGAATAAAATATACTTCAATTGTTTCATGTTAACTGATTGAATGATTTGTAAAGTAATCAAACCCCCGAGGTTTAGAGAAACTTAAAATTGAAAAAATATTTCCGTAGCACCATAACCAAAACGTGAATCATATTGATTAATAAAAGTCTTTACTTCTTTTTTTGTTTTTAAAATATCATGTATCTCTTCTTTTAATTTTCCTTTTCCCACACCATGAATAATTATTAAATTTGATTGATGATGTGCCACAGCTAATTCATACCATTTTTCAAATTCTTTTAATTGAAGTGTAAGAATTTCAAAATTGCTGAGATGTTTCCAGTTATCGGATAGTTTTTCAATATGCAAGTCAATCACTGTTCTGGCAGGTTCTAAATGCTGCCTGATCTTTGTTGCTTCATATACTTTAAATCCTTTAGCAGCAAGCCCGGATAATTCAAATTTATCTTCATACACTTTATCAGGATATTGTTCAAACAATAAAAATGAAACCGAAGGCTCATTCTTTTCTTTCATCTCTTCTATCTTCTGAAATATCTGTTTACCTTTTACTTTAATATTGGTTTCGTAATGTGATGCTTTCAGTTTATCGGGATTCAATAAAGCAAAATCAAAATGAAAAGCCGGATTATCTGTAAATGCTTCAAATGAAATATCATGTAAATAAAAATCATGAAATGGCAATACTTCATTCTTCAATTCAAAATGATCATCACCTAAAATCTTTTGTATATAATTAAATGAATAAGCAGTATTGGTTTTATTCACTACATAAATTTTAAACAACTCTACTACTTCATCATTAAAATCGTCTAATGCAAATTTTGGAATGAGAGATAACCAAACACCATTATCTGTTTTGATTTGATTGGGTTGTGGTTTTTCCTTGGGTAATTGATCAATGAATTTCTTTTGCGGTTTTGGCTTCTCTTCTATTATTTTCTTTTTGGTAAAACGATGGAAATAAGGAAAGTCGATTTGATCCATATAGGCAGGAAATTTTACACCACGCACTTCTATCATCACCATTTTATCATTAATAAACTCAATGACTTTCCCTTCTTCATGGCTGTGCAATACAATAATATCGTCGCCTATTTGATATTTCATTTTGCAAATGTACGAATACAAAAAAGCCGCTGCAAATAGCAGCGGCTTGCATTCAAGCAGGATGCGGGAAAAACACTAGTTTTTAAGAATAGAGCCGAAGCCTATCTTTTTATTCTGCGAATCTGTTACTGTCACAAAATAGAATCCGTTTTTCAATGAAGTAATATTGATCAATGAAGTGATTTGTACATTAGCTGCTGCCGGATATACCACTTGTTGTTTTACTATTTGTCCTAATCCGTTTACAATACTGATGGTTGTTTTTTCTATTGAAGAACTTCTGAAAGTAATGGCCGTGGTATTGTTAGTTGGATTGGGTGTTACATCTACAGGAGGAATTATATTACCTGTTCCGCTATTTACACTATTAATGGTAGAAACCGTAACACTTTTAGTGATACTATCTTTACAACCGCTGCTACCGGTTACTACTAACTTAATTGTATACGTTGCTTTTGAAGTATAAGTGATAGTTGGGTTGATCAAGGTAGAAGTAGTTCCATTACCAAGATCCCAATAATAATTCATCCATCCGCTGGATATAGTTGAAGTGCTTACAAAAGTGTAACTGTTTCCATTTTGCGTATTGGAATAAATATCAAAACTGGCTGTAGGTTTTGCACCACCTTGAGATTGAACAGTAACTGTTTTGGTAACAACAGTATTATTAGCATCCGTTACTTTTAAAGTAATATTATAGTTATTGGCATACAAATAATAATGTGTTGGATTAGCTTGAGTAGAGGTTGTTCCATCACCAAAATCCCATGCATAATGATATGGTGCAACTCCGCCGGTTGTTTTATTGGTAAAGATGAAAGCCTCTGCGGAATTAGTACAACCATTTCTTGCATAAGTGAAATCAGCTGTTAAAGGAGAACTGCCGGCAACACCTGATGCTACTTTAATTACTTGCGATACTGAATCTTTACAAGTGCCCACACCTGATACTACTAATTTAACAGTATAATATCCGGGTTGATATACAACAGTTGGATTAACCAATGTGGAAGATGTTCCATCGCCTAGATCCCAATAATAATTCATTGAACCCATTGCAATGGTAGAAGTACTGATTAAAGTATATCCTGAACCATTGTATGTAGGATTTAAAACTTTAAATGAAGCAGCCGGAACGCAACCAACATATATCTGTTGTACTGCGTTGGATGTACATCCTTTGCTGTCTGTAACCATTAAGGAAACATCATGTTCTGAATAGGTTGAATAACTCTTTGTAACATTTTGAGCAGTGGAATAGGTTCCATCATTCAAATCCCAGGAATATTTGTACGGAGCAGTACCTCCTGTTATATTACTTGTAAATACAAATTGATTACCTGTTACACATTGCGTTAAATTATTGACTGAGAAATTGGCTACCATACTGCATGTGCCACCTCCTCCACCGCCTGAACCAATATTAATGGTATGTGATACTGTATCGGCACATCCACCTAAATCTGAAGTGGCTGTTAATTTAACTTGATAAACTCCGGGTTGAGAATATGTTTTTGTTGGATTGGTTTCTGTGGATGTTGTGCCATCACCAAAATCCCAACCATAGGTTACTGTTCCGTTTGAAATGGCGGATGTATTGGTAAAAGTAAATTTAGCAGAGGATTGTTGATCGGCCACAATATTAAAACCGGCTTTCGGTTTCGGATACACTCTTACTAATGTTGTGCCTGTTGCTGTTCCACCATGATCATTCTTTACAGTTAATGAAACATAATAATCTCCGGGTGTTGTATATTTCTTAATGGGATATTGTATAGTGGAACTTGTTCCGTCTTTAAAATCCCAGGCATAAGTATAATTACCATAACTGCCCAATGCATATCCTACAAAATGAAAACTATTAATATCTGCACACTGACAAGAATTACCAATTTCTGCAAATGCATACAAACTATCTTTTATCACCACAGGTTTAGTAATTGTTCCGGTACAACCATGATCACTTGTTGCGGTTAATGTTACACTGTAAGTATTATCAGATGAATAATTATGAACGGGACTAACATCTGTTGATGAGTGGTTATCGCCAAACGACCAATTATAATTTGCAATGCTTCCGTTCTTTATATTACTCGCATTGGTAAATGTTACATTTTTATAATTAGCAGGATCAGCTGTAGCAGTGAAGTTTACACTTGGTCTGTCATACACATTGATTGTTTGTGTAGCAACAGAACTACATCCATTGGTTGCTGTTGCTGTTAATTGAATAGTATAAGATCCGGCGCTATTGTAATCATTGGCAATATTATTTCCATTTACTATTCTGCCATCACCACAATCCCATTGATAATTTACAGTACCACCATATGGATTTGTTGATTGATTGGTAAAATTGAAATGATTGGTTGTATTTAAACAATAAGGAGAACCTGGACTTACCATAAATGCTGCTGTTGGTTCGCCCCAAACACTAACAGTTGATTTGGAAGTATCTTTTTCTCCTGTTGTTGTATTTGTTGCAATCAACATCACTACATAATCTCCGATAACTGAATAAGTTTTCTTTGGGTTTGTTGCTGTTGAAGTTGAACCATCACCAAAGTTCCAGAGATAAGTATTGGTACCATTGGTAACACTGGTATTAGTGAAAACAAAATTATTTCCTGTAATACATTGAACACCTACTCCAACCGTAAAACCCGCAGCCGGCTTGGTTCCTATCAAAACTGTTTTAAGTGAATAATCAGAACAACCTGAAGTAGCAGCACTTGCAATTAATGAAACATTGTATAATCCGTCTTTTGCATAAGTTTTAGAAGGATTAGTAACAACATCGCCATCACCGTCACCAAAAGCCCAGTTATAATTTAATGAACCACTTGAAATAGATGATTGATTGGTAAAGTTTACTGTTCTTGTAGCATTATTTGTTTGATAAGTAAAATCTGCTTTGGGTGTTGGATTGACAGTGAGTGTTATTGATTTTGTTGCAGGACAAATATTTTGATAAGATGCAGTTAATTTAACTGTATAATTTCCTGCAGCTGCATAAGAAATTTGTGGATTGGTTTCAGCAGATGTTGTTCCATTTCCTAAATCCCAAGAATAAGTGATGCCGCTATAATAACTGTTAGATGTATTGGTAAAAATAAAATGATTGCCGTTTAAACATTGAATCAATGTAGGGTTTACAGTAAAGCTTGCTGTAGGTGGTGCGAATACTTGCACCTGAACGGTTAATGAATCTTTCAATCCCAAATCATCTGTAACTCTTAATGTAACATTATAAAATCCGGGTGAGGCATATATTTTCTTAGGATTATACGCTGTATCAGAAGTTCCATCTCCAAAAGTCCAAACAGATTTTAAACAACCGCAAGTTGATACAGAAGTATTAGAGAAGATGAATTGATTATTGGAAGCACATTGGGTATTTGAATTGATTTTAAATGCAGCAGTAGGTTTATCGAATGAAGTAATGCTATCATTTGAAGGGGAAGCAAATACAAATACGCCAGCAAAAACAAGTATTGTTGTTAAACAAAATGATATGCGTATATCGTGTAAAAATTGCCTCATTCATTTACGGATTGTAAATGGTATTCAGCGGATAGAGGACTTAAAATAAAGGTTTGGCTATTTCGATAGGATATACAAAAATCTGAAAGAACAGTAAAGTTACTTTAATATAATGCTAAACAATGAAGTCAATAGAATTTTTATCACAATTTAAGGTTCAATAGGCTCCTTTTTCTTCCATAAAAGTAATAAATACATAGCCCTAAACCCATCCATACAAAGAACCAGAGCCAACTGATGGCCGGGATTTCAATCATTAAATAAAGGCAGCAAAGTGCACCTGAAATGGGGATTAATGAATAACTACGAAGAAAACTTAAGATTGCCGTGATGATGATAATCATCATAAACACTAAGAATAAAATTTCCTGATACCCTTCATTAGAAAGATTTGTAAATGCACCATTAATGCGTTGATGAAATCCCCAGATAAATAAAACAGTTATAGCAGGAATAATATATTTTCCATTGATATAAGGTAATTGAAATCTGCCTTTATGTTTTTCTGATAATCTGGGCAATACCAACACACCAAAACACACCAATACAAATGCAAATAAAGTTCCGATGCTGGTTAAGTCGGTCATGATAGCACTTGGCATAAATAAAGATGGAATACCTACTAAAAACCCGGTAATGATGGTTGCAAATGCAGGTGTATGATATTTAGGATGAAGTGCAGAGAATTTCTTTGGTAATAATCCATCTCTGCTCATGCTCATCCATATTCTCGGTTGCCCTAATTGAAATACCAATAATACACTTGTTGTTGCAATCACAGCACTGATTGAAATAATATAACCAATCCATTTTAAATTCAACTTATCAAATACATAGGCTAATGGATCTGTTACTTTTAATTCGGAATAATTCACCATTCCTGTTAATACCAATGCAATTAAAATATACAATACCGTACAAATAATTAGTGAATAGATCATACCTCTGGGCAGATCTCGTTGCGGATCTTTACATTCTTCTGCAGTTGTAGAGATCGCATCAAACCCTATATAGGCATAGAACACAGCCGATACACCTGCGAACACGCCACCAAATCCATGTGGTAAAAAAGGATGCCAATTATTGGTGTTTACAAAGAATGCACCAATAATAATCACTAAAATAATAACGATGATCTTAAAGATCACCATAAAATTAGTGGTGCGTTTACTTTCTTTAATACCAACATAAGCAATCATCGTAATCAGAACGACAATAATAAATGCAGGAAGATTGATCATAAAATGTTTACCTGCAATTACAGGAACAGTATTCCAAATATGTAAAGCAGATTGCATCGCATCTGTCAATGGTTGATGCTGCACAATCGCCGCATTGGCTTCATCTACTGCTTTTGAAACAGTGATAGGATCATTCAACAACCATTCAGGTAAATGAATATTCAATCCTAATAATAAATTATTAAAATAGCCACTCCAACTAATCGCCACCACAATATTTCCGATAGCATATTCCAATATCAATGCCCAACCAATGATCCATGCAACCAACTCACCAAAACTTACATACGCATAAGTATAAGCACTACCTGCAATGGGAACACGACTGGCAAATTCTGCATAACATAATGCACTGAATCCACATGTAACAGCGGTAATTACAAAAAGAAAAGCAATACCCGGACCACCATTAAACGCAGCAGTACCAATGGTAGAAAAAATCCCTGCACCCACAATCGCTGCAATGCCCATGAATGTTAGGTCTTTCACACCCAATTCTTTTTTCAATCCATGCGAATGCCCATCCGATAATCCTGCATTCGATTCTGCAACTATTTTATCAATTGATTTTTTTCTTAGCAATGACATGATGAAAATTTATACAAGGAAGATAAGATGAAATTAATAATCACGTTGCACTAAAAATTCTGCCAGTTCCATTAATGGTTTTTTGCGAACAGATAAAACAGCAATATCTTCTAAATGCTGATAAGCAATTTGAACATATTTCTCTTTTAATTCTTTTGCCCATGCATCCACATTGCATGCTTTAAAAATGGCTAATACTTTTTCTATTTTATCTGATGGATTATTTAACATCAACTCTTTTAATTCTTCTTTTTGTTTTGCGTTGGCAACTTCCAACACATGCAACATCAAAAAAGTTTTTTTATTCTGACGAATATCTCCGCCCACATCTTTGCCAAATTTTTCAGGGTCGCCAAATGCATCTAAATAATCATCCTGAATTTGAAATGCGATTCCCAGATTTCTTCCAAATTCATATAAGTGTTTGCAATTACCTTCGCTTGCACCACCGAGTATCGCCCCTATTTGCAAACTGGCTGCTAATAAAACAGAAGTTTTTAAACTGATCATGTTGATGTATTCATCCATGCCAACATCATTTCTTTTTTCGAAATCCATATCCAATTGTTGCCCTTCACAAACTTCAACGGCTGTTGTATTAAAGAGTGATAATATTTTTGAAAGATGAAGCGTATTTAATTTGGCAACATATTCATACGCTTTGATCATCATTACATCACCACTTAATAAGGCAGCACTTTGTCCGTATTTTAAATGCACGGTTTCCATGCCTCTCCGCAAGGATGCAGCATCCATTATATCATCGTGTATCAAAGTAAAATTGTGAAAGAGTTCAATGGCCATGCCTGCATTAAATGCATCAGGATGGATGTCTGCAAACAATTCATTGCCCATCAAACACATAACGGGTCTTATTCTTTTACCACCTAATGATAAAAAATAAGTACCGGGTTCATACAAACCCTTTGGTTCATCAGGAAAATGTTCGTTCGAAAATTTTTCTGCAAAAGCTTTAACTAATTCTTTAAAATTATGCATAAGCAAACCTAAATGAAAACTATAATATTGGTTAAAATAATTGAAATAAAAAAGTTTTAAGATTTTATGTA
>CAIRTF010000060.1 GCA_903881425.1 uncultured Chitinophagaceae bacterium
ATATGTGATGATTATTTTGTAAACGCACATCGCAATAATGAAAGAAGAGGTATTGGTGGTATTTTTTATGATCATCAGAGACCTGATGATACAAAAGATCTAAATTTCTGGTTCAATTTTTCAAAAGCTTGCGGTCATGCATTTGTTGATGCATACATACCCATCGTTGAAAAAAGAAAAAATACACAATTTACAAATGGGCATAAATATTGGCAGGAAATAAGAAGGGGAAGATATGTGGAGTTTAATTTATTGCATGACAGAGGAACCATATTCGGTTTAAAAACAAACGGAAGAACAGAAAGTATTTTAATGAGTCTGCCGCCAACTGTGAGGTTCGATTATAATTATCAACCTCCATTTGGAACAGCAGAATATAACATGCAGGAAGTTTGTTTGCATCCACGTAATTGGATACCCCTAACCCCTAAAGGGGAATTATAAATATTTTAAAATTTCCTCCCTTTAGGGAGGACTAAGGAGGGCTTATGTATTTACAAAGAAGAAATAGAATTTTAAGAGCCACACCGGCCATCAGAAGTTTGGTGGCAGAGAGTGCATTATCACCGAACGATTTTATTGCACCATTATTTATTGATGAAGGAAACAATGTGGCATACGAAATTCCATCGATGCCGAATTATTACCGTTACTCAATTGATCTGACTATTAAAGAAGTAAAATTGTTGTGGAATTTAGGAATTAAATCTGTTTTATTATTTGTAAAAGCAAAAGATGAAACAAAAGATAATACCGGAAAAGAAGCATGGAATCCCGATGGATTAATGCAACGCACAATTAAAGCTATTAAAGATGCAGTACCTGAAATGCTTGTTATGACTGATGTTGCGCTGGATCCATATTCTATCTATGGTCATGATGGTATTGTGAAAGATGGTGAAATTGTAAACGATGAAACAGTAGAAGCATTGGTGAAAATGAGTGTAAGTCATGCACAGGCCGGAGCAGATTTTGTTGCACCAAGCGATATGATGGATGGAAGAATTGGTGCTATTCGTGAAGCATTGGAACACGAAGGATTTACCAAAACAGGCATCATGAGTTATAGTGCAAAATATGCATCTTGTTTTTACGGACCATTCAGAGATGCATTGGATAGTGCGCCGGGATTTGGCGATAAGAAAACGTATCAGATGGATTATGCCAATCGCAAAGAAGCTATCAGAGAAACGTTGATGGATATTGCCGAAGGTGCAGATATTGTAATGATAAAACCTGCAATGGCTTATTTAGATATTATTCGTGAAATAAAAAATACAGTGGATGTTCCGGTGAGTGCTTACCATGTTAGCGGAGAATATGCCATGATTAAAGCTGCTGCAAAAATGGGTTGGTTAAATGAAGACAAAGCTATTTTGGAAAGTTTAGGTTCTATTAAAAGAGCAGGTGCAGATTTGATTGCAACTTATTTTGCGAAAGATGCAGTGAAACTTTTAAATAAATAATTCAATGTATTTAATAGAAAAGAGTAAAACATTATTTGAACGTGCCCAACAATCCATTCCGGGTGGCGTAAATTCTCCTGTGCGTGCATTTAAAAGTGTTGGCGGAACGCCTTTGTTCATGAGTAAAGCTAAGGGCGCTTATTTATATGATGCAGACGGCAATCAATACATCGATTATATCGCTTCATGGGGACCGATGATTTTGGGTCATGCACATGATGAAGTCATTAAAGCTATTCAAGAACAAACATTTCATTCAACTTCATATGGTGCACCAACTCAATTAGAAATTGAAATGGCTGAATTAATTATCAGTCTATGCCCGAATGTTGATTTGATAAGAATGGTAAGCAGCGGAACAGAAGCATGCATGAGTGCATTGCGTGTGGCAAGAGGTTATACAGGAAAAAATAAATTCATCAAGTTTGAAGGATGTTATCACGGACATGCAGATGCTTTTTTAGTAAGAGCTGGAAGTGGAGTAGCAACATTTAATATTCAAACAGTACCCGGTATAACGGCTGGTGTTGCCAATGATACATTGACTTGCGCTTACAATGATTTAGATGCTGTGAAAAAATTAGTAGCAGAAAATAAAAATGAGATCGCTGCCATTTTTGTTGAACCGGTTGCAGGAAACATGGGTTGTATTTTACCGAAGCCCGGATTTTTAGAAGGCATCAGAAAAATTTGCGATGAAGAAAATATAGTTTTTGTGTTTGATGAAGTAATGACGGGTTTTAGATTAGCAACTGGTGGTGCGCAACAAAAATTAAATATCAATGCAGATTTAGTTACTTACGGAAAAGTAATTGGTGGCGGATTACCTGTTGGTGCATTTGGCGGGAAAAGAAAAATAATGGAATGTGTTGCTCCACTCGGAAATGTTTACCAGGCTGGCACTTTAAGTGGTAATCCCATTGCAATGATTGCTGGTTATACTACTTTGAATATTTTAAAAAATAATCCGAATATTTATAAAGAGTTGGAAGAAAAAACAGTCTATTTAAAAGATGGACTGCATAAAGTATTCAATGAAGCAGGAATTGATTATATCATTAATCAGTTTGGTTCTATGATTAGTATTCATTTCAGCAAAGATCCTGTAACTGATTTTGCAGGTGCTGCTGCAGCCAACAATCAATTCTTCAATAAATATTTTCATGCGATGTTAAATCGAGGCGTTTATTTACCGCCATCAGCATTTGAAAGTTGGTTCTTGAATAATGCTTTGACAAAAGAAGATTTAGATAAAACTATTGAAGCAACAAAAGAAAGCCTGAAAGAGATTGTATAATAAAAGCCACTCAATTGAGTGGCTTTTATATTTTAAAGTTGCATTGTTTATTTCAACAGATCACAGGGTTTTAAACCTGTATGTTTTTTAAATGCTGCAGAGAAATGCGAGATTGATGAATAACCTAATAAGGCGGAGACATCTGTCACACTTAAACTCTTTTCATACAACAAATATTTAGCGTGTTCCATTCGTTGTTGTTGATAGAAATCAAAAATTGTAGTGCCAAATATTTCTTTGAAACCTTTCTTCAAATAACATTCATTCATGGCCACCTTTCTGCTTAATTCTTTAATGGTGATCGGGTCGCCGATATGTTTTAGTAATATTTCTCTCGCTTGATGAATACCTTCCCGGCTACGTTCATCTTCTAAAAATTTACAATTGAAGCCTTCTTCTTTTTCTTCTATCAAACAATCCAAGCTATACAATAATAATTCATGCACTTTTGCATTTACATAAATATTTTCTAAGGCACCTGAGTAACTATGATTCAGCAATCCATCCAACACACTTCTTTTCTTATTACAAAGTGTAAATACTTTCGTGAATGCATTGGGATGTTTGAATGCCAATACTTCATCTTTTCTGCTGCTTAATTTAACATTATGTGTAAACTGGTGTAAAAAAGTAGAAGTAAAATGGAATACAAAAACATCCACTGTTTGATGTTGACCATTACAAGTTTGAGGCAATTTTCCGCAATGCACACAAATTTTATCTTCACAATATCTGTTACCTGCAATACAGAAACGAAGTTCTAAATAATTTTCGTTGGGGCGTTTTTCATTGTAATGGTATACCATCATACCGCCATCATCAGATACCCATGGATGTTGGGCATAGTAACGGCGAATATTATAATTGATAGAGCCCGGAATGTTTTGTTCTTTTTCAAACAACAAATTCATGCTTGGTTCTATGCCATTGCGGTGAGTTGTTTTTAATATGTCTAAAGTCTGTAACATTTGAGAGTGTAAAATTAATGTATCTACATGTAATTTCCAAGTCATGAGATTGTAAAGCCTTTCTCAGACTGTTAAAATTGGCAAAATCAGGGCCAAAAAAACAATCTGCCAAAAGTGGAAAAATAGGTATAGATAATGTGGGTTTCGGCTTATATTTTCCTTATTTTCGCGAGCCTTGTAAATTTTATCAAAATCAAGCCAGACAAGTATTATGAGCGAAGAACAAAATAAAAGTAATGATGCACAGAACAAGAACTATGGTGCAGACAGTATTCAGGTTTTAGAAGGATTGGAAGCGGTTAGAAAAAGACCTGCTATGTATATTGGCGACGTAAGCATCAAAGGGCTTCATCATTTGGTTTACGAAGTGGTTGATAACTCGATAGACGAAGCATTAGCAGGCTATTGTAAGAATATTATTGTTACTATTCATGAGGATAATTCTATCAGTGTACAAGATGATGGTCGTGGTATTCCAACAGCCATGCATACTAAAGAAAAACGTAGTGCATTAGAAGTAGTAATGACTGTTTTACATGCAGGTGGAAAGTTTGATAAAAATACCTATAAAGTTTCCGGTGGTTTGCATGGCGTGGGTGTAAGTTGTGTAAATGCATTAAGCTCAACTTTACAAGTCACTGTGCATCGTGAAGGGAAAATATTTGAACAGGAATATCATGAAGGTAAACCTGCTTATGCTGTTCGCGAAATTGGCGAATCAACCAAAACAGGTACCACCGTTCACTTCTGGCCCGATACAACTATCTTTCAAGAAACAGTGTATAAGAAAGAAATATTGGAAGGCAGGTTAAGAGAATTATCTTATCTCAACAAAAAAATAAATATTACCCTGAATGATTTACGTGAAAAAGATGAGAACGGAAATATTTACACAAAAAATTTTTACAGCGAAGGTGGTATTGTTGAGTTTGTTGAAATGTTGGATAAAACAAGTAATCGTGTTCCATTAATTTCTACTACTTTATATTTTGAAGGATTGGATGAAGCAAGTAATGTTGCTGTTGAAGTTGCTATGACATACAATGATGATTTCAAAGAGCATATTTTTTCTTACGTTAACAATATCAATACCATTGAAGGTGGAACACATGTAACAGGGTTCAGACAGGCATTAACACGTGTGTTTAAGTCTTATGGTGATAAAGAAGGATTATTTGAAAGAGCAAAAGTAGAAGTAGAAGGGGATGATTTCAGAGAAGGATTAAGTGCTATTATTTCAGTAAAAGTTCCTGAACCACAATTTGAAGGACAAACAAAAACAAAATTAGGCAACAGCGATGTGGCAGGAACTGTTCAAACAACAGTTGGTAAAGCATTGCAAGCATATTTGGAAGAAAATCCAAGAGAAGCGAAAAATGTAATCTCTAAAATAGTATTGGCTGCACAAGCTCGTGTTGCTGCAAAAAAAGCAAGAGAGTTAGTGCAAAGAAAAACAGTGTTGAGTGGTGGCGGATTGCCGGGTAAGTTGGCTGATTGCAGTGAACGTAATGCCGAAAAGTGTGAGTTGTATTTAGTTGAAGGGGATAGTGCCGGCGGAACTGCAAAACAGGGACGTGACAGAGGCTATCAAGCCATACTTCCGCTGCGTGGTAAAATATTGAATGTGGAGAAAGCGATGGAGCATAAGATTTACGAAAACGAGGAAATCAGAAACATATTCACAGCTATGGGTGTAACTATCGGAACACCTGAAGATCCCAAAGCATTGAATACAAGCAAGCTTCGTTATCATAAATTAATCATTATGACGGATGCCGATGTAGATGGTTCGCATATCGCTACATTAATCTTGACTTTCATTTTCAGATACATGAAAGAATTAGTTGAACAAGGTTGCGTGTACTTAGCTCAACCACCATTGTATTTGGTGAAGAGAGGGAAAGAACAGGCTTATGCATATAATGAAGAACAAAGAAAAATGTTGATTGAAAAAATCGGAGCCGGAAAAGAGGATAGCGTTACAACGCAGCGCTATAAAGGGTTAGGAGAGATGAACGCTGATCAATTATGGGAAACAACGATGGATCCTGCACGCAGAACATTAAAGCAAGTAACGATAGAAAGTGCTGCAGAAGCCGATAGAATTTTCAGCATGTTAATGGGAGATGATGTGGCACCGAGAAGAGAATTTATTGAAACCCATGCAAAATATGCAAGGATAGATGTATAGTTTTTGATTCTTTATTTTGCATTTATTTTTTTGTATTGCCCGATAGTATAACGGTAGTACCTCAGATTCTGGTTCTGATTGTCTAGGTTCGAATCCTAGTCGGGTAACTTTCTTTCCAATTCATAATTTTCCACATCAGGCTTAATTGTGCTGAAAAGATTGTACTTTTCTGCTTCAAACTCTTTATCTAACCAATTAATTCAATGACATGGACACTTCAAAAATGATTAAAGCATATTGTTTAAAAACAAAGGAAAAGAATGTTCCTATGCAGGATGCTGTTATCAATAAAACTGCTAAAGGCGGTTATATGGCAGCAGGCCACGACGGAAAAGGCAATAAAATGGCGGCTATTATGAGTGAAGCAAAAGCTTTGCAAGCAATAGCTGACGGTGTTGCTAAAAAAGGATTTTAATTCATTTCAATCCCTTGTTGCAGAAAAGAAAATCCGAAGCATTGCTTCGGATTTTTTATTTATTGAATTAGCTGATGAAATTAATGGAAAAAGGATATTTATACAATCTTCCTTCATTGGCTCTGATGGCAGCCACAATCACTAAGATAGTTGAATAGATACCCACTGCCCAAAGCAATAATATTCCAATGATGGTGATAAATAAACCGATACAAATCAATACCAAACTAATTTGAAAATTGAAAGAAGCTTTGGCATGTGCTGCAACAAATGCCGATTCATTTTTCTTAATTACATAAATTACCAATGGACCAAGTATCGGTGCGATGAAAGTTAGAATATGAGACAGCAATGCTAAATTTTTTTCATCGCTGGTGGGTACAATTTCAGGAAGAGCATCAGTACCTAATAAATCTGCCATAAAAGTTAATTTGAATTGAAAGTTAACTAATTGGCAGATATTTTATATCATTTTATTTAATTCTTTGTTACAGACGCTTCATGCATTTGCTTCAAAAAACGCAGCGTGGCATTCATATCTTTTACATCATCCACTACCAATAAAAAATTTTTTGCCACTTGTTTTAGTCTGGCCTTATTGGTGCCTGTTTGTAAAAATTGAAGAATGTTCTTAAATGTATCTGATTCAAAAAATGGAGAATCGTTTTTATTGATAAAATAACAACGCAATGTATCGCTCTTTAAACTCATCTTCTCAAAACCCATATCCACTGCCAACCATCTGCATCTAACTGTGGTGAAAAGATCTTCTACTTCTTTTGGCATGTTACCAAATCGATCAATCATTTCCTTATAAAAATCCTGTAATTCTTCTTCTTTATCGCAATTATCTAAACGCGTATAAAGCGATAATCTTTCAGTAATATTTTCCACATAACTATCCGGAATTAAAATTTCGAGATCAGTATCAATGGTACAATCATTTACAAAATCATCTTGCTTGGAAATTTCTTCTTTAAATAATTCTTTAAATGAGGTTCTCTTTAATTCGCGAATGGCTTCATCTAAAATTTTTTGATACATCTCAAAACCTATCTCTGCCATAAAACCACTTTGTTCTCCGCCCAACATATTACCTGCACCGCGAATATCTAAATCACGCATTGCAATCTGGAAGCCGCTTCCAAGGTCACTGAATTGTTCTAATGTTTGTAATCTTTTTCGAGAATCAGATGGTAATGTGCTTAAGGGTGGTGCAACTAAATAACAAAATGCTTTTTTATTACTTCTGCCTACACGTCCTCTTAGCTGATGTAAATCACTTAATCCAAATTGATGTGCATTATTAACGATGATTGTGTTGACGTTTGGAATATCAACACCACTTTCAACAATATTTGTACAAACGAGCACATCATATTTTTTGTCCATAAAATCAAGGATCGTATCTTCTAACTGATCGCCTTCCATTTGTCCGTGTGCAAAGGCAATGCTTATATCGGGGCATAAACCCTGAATGAGATTTTTCATTTCTGCCAGTCCATGCACTCTGTTATGAATAAAGAAAATCTGTCCACCTCTTTCAATTTCGTAATAGATAATATCCCGGATAGAATCTTCATTAAAAACGGATACTTCAGTTTGTATTGGCTGCCGATTGGGTGGCGGTGTATTAATGATGCTTAAATCTCTTGCACCCATTAAACTAAATTGCAATGTTCTTGGGATAGGCGTTGCCGTTAGTGTGAGTGAATCTACGGTTGTTCTGATCTGTTTTAGTTTCTCTTTTGCTGCCACACCAAATTTTTGTTCTTCATCAATAATCATTACTCCAAGATCTTTGAACTTAAAATCTTTACTAAGAATTGAATGAGTGCCAATGATAATATCTATTTTTCCTTCGGAGAGTTTTTGTAATGTTTCTTTTTTCTCTTTAGATGTTTTGAAGCGGTTGATAAAGTCAACCGTTACCGGAAAATCTTTTAAACGTTCACCAAATGTTTTGTAATGCTG
>CAIRTF010000061.1 GCA_903881425.1 uncultured Chitinophagaceae bacterium
GCTTTAGTGCATTTTGACAAAGAAGGTCTTGAAATACTGGTAGAAGCTGGAGTTATTAGTATTTTGCGCCAATACATTGAGCAAGAAAAGAAAAAGGCAAAAAAAAAGAAATGAACAATAAACCAGTAGCGTATGGGATGCTTACTTTTTGTAAGAACTGCGGGGAACAGAATCCTTATGCAGTAAAAGAACTAACAGAAATATTATCCACTATTAAGTGCCTTGCTGATGATGTAAGTCCGCATAAAGAATACGAAAACACTTATTCTGATGGCTGGATTGATGCTTGCAATACCGTTTATGACGAAGTGTTTGCAATACTAAGAAAGGCACAAGAGAAATGAAACACAGAAAATTTACTGAACAACAAGAAAAAAACATAAAAGAGATTGTTGATTTTTATATGCAATTTGTTACTAAGTACCAAGAAGAAGTGGAAGAATGTTATGAATACTTTTGGAGGTGCATGAGCGATGGCACTATTGAAGATTATTTAGAAATTGTACGCAACAGAAAAGCATAAAAAAATGAGTTTTAATATAGATCTTGCACGTGGAAAAGAAGTGGAACTAAAAGCGCTTGAGATATTACGCAAATATTATCCATGCGCTACGGTAATTGATGCGTTTAAAGGTTATGACATTTGGTTACCTGAGCGCCATAAATCGGTCGAAGTAAAGTATGACCCGATGAGTAACGAGACAGGCAACATAGTAATTGAGATTGAAATGAATGGTGCGCTATCTGCTTTGATGACAACTACAGCAGACTATTGGCTATTTCATGACGATCATAAATGGGTAATTATGCAACCAATGCAGATTGTTAGATGCATATTTATGGGCAAGTATAAGTATGTGGAATTTGTTGGCGAGGGTGATGTAAGTAGTAAGAAAGCATTTTTGGTTAAAAAGGAAAGCTTATTTAAATATGGAAAGGAATTGAAATGACAAGTTTTACAACTGAAGACCGTTTAAACGCAGAGAAAAACGGAGAACCCATTCCATTTGCTGGATGGATATACAGTATGGATGATCAAGTTTTTCTTTTGCGAGATCAAATTCATGCACAAAACTCTGAAATCATTCGTTTAAATGAACGTGTTCGATACCTTGAGTCTATACTTTATGGGGCTGGCGCAAAATGATTACATTACTTGTTGCTTTTTTTATATATCATTCCGATTGTGAATGGTGGTGGTGGATTTTGTGGAGTATATGTGCTGTTGCTTCATTCATGAAAGCTGTTAGAGAAACATGAAATTTTTTATAGTGGTTGGCATTACTTTATTTTTTATTGCAACATTTAATATGATTCACGTTGCAATGGATTTTTTGTTATTGCCAAAAGTGTATATCTGTTCAGAGGTAATTAAAACAGACCCAATTAACGTGCAAAAAAAGTGTAAAAAATAATGGAAAGATTTTGTAGTTTTGTATCTAGTCGAGGCATTTTAAAGTCATGCGATCATCACAATAAAGATCCTCAATCCAGTTCAAGTCATATTGATGCAGACTTGTTAACCGATTTAAAAGCTGGCGATAGTATCTACGTATGCTATGAAGCTTTACCAAATTTTGTAGATAATTTTTTATCACGTATTTTTGTTTACTTTACCTTGGTAACGGGTGACAGTGATCACGATGTTACGATGTATAAACGTGAAACCGATATGATATTGAATCATCCGCATTTAATGAATTGGTTTGTACAGAATAGAGCAATGGAACATCCTAAGCTACAAGTTTTACCAATTGGCTTGGATTTTCATACCGTGTGGGAAAAACAA
>CAIRTF010000062.1 GCA_903881425.1 uncultured Chitinophagaceae bacterium
GAGCTGATGCAACAACTACGCAACAAAAATATTCGCTGCGAAATATTCCATGAGAATACCAAGTTTGATAAGCAATTTAAATATGCCGATAAAAAACAAATTCCTTACGCCGTTATCATTGGCAGTAAGGAATTGCAGTAAAATAATTGTGTATTAGAAAATTTGCAAACCGGCGAACAAAAAATATTATCGCACAGTAAGTTGTTGCAATTTATTTTTTAACAATGCAGCTCTTTGTAAGAATAAAACAATAGCAACAGATTCTTTTGATCCTTCTAAATGATAACCCATCGCATCAACTACAACTTTATGGACTTTCTTATCATCATTTCTTTTAAATGCAGCCGTTCCCTGAAACTGTGTAATGGTAAACACATCTGCATCACTTGTTTTTTCTAATGAAGAAGTACCGGCAGAAGACGACATACTTAATGCACCATTATCGAATGTAACTGTTACATCTGTTACCACACTGCCATCAGGAAAATTATATTTTCCGGCATATTCTTTTAAAGTAGAATCTGTTTGTGCATGTGCAGCAGCAAAAGCAAAAAATGCGATCAAAAAGAAAAATGTTTTTTTCATATTACAAGATTTGAAATGAAGATAAAAAAATTAAATAACAGCAATACTAATTTTTTGTTTATAAATTTTCATAAATAACAGCAGCACCCTGGCCAACTCCCACACACATGGTGGCTAAGCCATATTTACTTTTTCTCTTTTTCATTTCGTGTAACAAAGTAGTAGAAATTCTGGAGCCGCTGCAACCCAAAGGATGACCGATGGCAATACTGCCGCCATTTACATTTATTTTATTTACATCTAATTGCAAGTCATGCATACAAGCCAAACTTTGCGAAGCAAAAGCTTCATTCAATTCAATCAAATCTAAATCATTAATTGTTAAACCCGCACGCTGCAGGGCTTTGCGTGTAGCAGGCACAGGGCCAATACCCATAATAGAAGGATCAACACCTGCCACACTCCTGCTTACTATTCTTGCCATGGGTTGTAAGGAAAATAATTTTACCGCTTCTTCGCTTGCCAACAATAATGCAGCAGCACCATCATTAATACCTGATGAATTTCCGGCAGTCACTGTTCCATTTGTTACAAACGCAGGTTTTAATGAAGCTAATTTTTCTAATGAGGTTTGCCTGGGATGTTCATCTGTATCAAATAAAATTGCGTGATTGTTTTCTTTTATTTCAACAGGAATAATTTCTGCTGACCATCGATTATTTTTCAGTGCAGTAAAATATTTTTCTTGTGATGATAAGGCGAATGCATCTTGCGCTTCTCTGGAAATATTCCATTGCTTCGCAACATGCTCTGCTGTTTCCCCCATGGAATAAGGATGATATTGTTCTGCTAATTTTTTATTGATGAAACGCCAACCCATCGTTGTATCATAAGCTTCAACTTTTCTGTCCCACACAACATTATTTTTTGCAGTAACAAAAGGTGCACGTGTCATACTTTCCACACCACCGGCTATATACAACATTCCTTCATTACACATAATAGCACGAGCTGCATCCATAATACTTTGCAAACCACTGGCGCATAAACGATTTACTGTGTTACCACCCACTGTAACAGGTAAACCTGCCAGCAAAGCGGCCATACGAGCCACATTGCGATTATCTTCTCCCGCCTGATTGGCTGCACCTGCAATCACATCTTCAATCATGTTTACATCAACAGATGCATTTCTTTTTATTAATGATGAAATCATCAACGCCAATAAGTCATCCGGACGAATGGAAGATAATTTACCTCCATATTTACCAACCGGCGTTCTTACTGCATCAATCACATAGCAAGTTTTCATAAAAAATATTTATCAGCAAAGATGCAATAAAAACATACAAATTTACTTGATGTATCTTTGCATCATGCAAAACATACGTCATCTCAGTAAAGCCCAGGTAGAAGAATATTTTTTATCCATCAATGAAAAAAAATTTCGCTCACAACAAGTGTGGGAATGGCTTTGGCAAAAACATGCCATGAGTTTTGATGATATGAGTAATTTGAGCAAGGATCTCAGAAATAAATTAGCCGCTGAATTTACTTTGCCTGCATTAAAAGTGGATGAAATGCAATCCAGCACTGATGGCACTATTAAAAGCAGATTCAAAACTTTTGATGGTCATTCTATTGAAGGCGTTTTAATTCCAACAGAAGAAAGGAAAACAGCATGTGTATCTTCTCAAATCGGTTGCAGTTTAAGTTGCAAATTTTGTGCAACAGGTTATATGGACAGAAAAAGAAACTTAACCTATGATGAAATTTATGATGAAGTGGTATTGATCAATCAGCAAAGCGAAAAAGTGCATGAAAAAAAATTAAGCAATATTGTTTTTATGGGAATGGGTGAACCATTACTTAATTATAATAATGTATTAAAAGCTATTGAACGCATTACTGCTGAAGATGGATTATTTATGAGTCCGAGAAGAATTACTGTTTCCACCGCCGGTGTTGCCAAGCAAATAAAAAAGTTAGGCGATGATAAAGTGCGTTTTAAATTGGCCTTATCGCTTCATGCAGCCAATGATCAAAAAAGAAATGAGATCATGCCCATCAACGAAACAAACAATATCAAAGAACTCATTGAAGCGTTGAATTATTTTTATAAGCAAACAGGCAATGAAATCACTTTCGAATATATTCTCCTGAAAAATTTTAATGATTCACAAAAAGATGCTGAAGAATTAATTAAGATCTACAGACAAGTTCCTGCTGATCTGGTAAACATCATCGAATACAATCCAATTGATGCATTCAGATTTAACAAACCCGATGAAGAAGCTACACAACATTTCATGGATATTTTAGAAAGAAATCGGGTGAATGCCAGATTAAGACGCAGCCGTGGTAAAGATATTGATGCAGCTTGCGGACAGTTGGCCAATAAAAAACATCAATAAATCTTTCCTTCTTACCGATAGATTATACGGTTCTGCCGATAAAGGCCCTTATTACTATGTATTGCCGCTTTGTTTATTAAACTTAGACATCAATTCATCGTCACTATTACTGTAAATCTTACACATCATGAAAAAGATATTATTATCGGGCATATCCATTTTAGCATGGATGGTATTTGTAAATGCACAAACCAATCAGAATAATAATGGTATTACACCTAAACGATTAATGACAGACAATACCCGTAGAATGCCACCACCAAACGGTTTTAGACCGGGAGGACCCCGTGCAAATCAATGGGGCAATCAATTTGGAAGAAACGGACTTGCTAAAGGCGGTAAAATGGGGGGAAGAATGGGCATGTTGGCAAGACTACATCCAACTCCCGAACAAATCAAACAAGGCAAAGCCATCAATCAGGAATATAAAAAACAATTAGCTGATTTACAGAAGAACGATAAAATTTCTTTAGGCGAATACAAAACTAAATTGGCAACATTAAAGAAAGATCGCAAAAATAAATTGATGGCATTGTTGAATGACGGACAAAAAAATCAAATCGCTCAACAAAAGAAAAATCAAGAGATCAATGCAAAAGTGAAACAAGCCGGCATGTTAGAAAGAATGAAACTGACTTTGGGATTGAGTGATGATCAGATTGCTAAAATAAAAACAGCACAAGCATCTCTTCAAAGCAAAAGAAAAGCCATTCGTGAAAACGATAATTTATTACCTGAACAGAAAAAAGAACAATTAAAATCTTTAATGAAAGAAAGAAAAGATATTGCTAAATCAATATTAACACCGGAACAACAAACGAAAGCAGATAGTATGATGAAGAATCGCAGAGGGGGTAATTGGGGTGAAAGATGGAATCAAGGCAATCGATTGCCAATGTCAAAATAATTTTTACTAACTCATTTTTATAAAGCCATTATTTGATGAAATAATGGCTTTATTTTTTATCAGTTATCTTCGCCGCTCACCTACCGTTGTAAAACGGCAAAAACAATCTCACATGAGTACAAATAAACCTTTCCAGAAATTCATCAAACCTGAATTAAAAGGTGCCAAGAAAAAAGAAGCCATCCGTCAGCAAAAAAGAAAAATTAAAGCAGAATCACGTGCTGTAGGTGATGAAGCACGCAGAAGAAAATGGGAGCAAGTAAGAGGCATTGATACAAGAAATGATGAAAGAAATACAAACTACGAAGTACGAAATACGAATTTCAAAAAACAAGATGCAGGTTACAAGTCGCAGACCGAGGGAAATAAAAAACCGGAAACCGGAAACCGGAAACCGGAAACCAATAACGAACATGTTGAAGGAGAATTAATGCCTTTAAACAAATTTGTTGCTTATTGCGGTTTATGTGGAAGAAGAGAATCTGCAGAGATGATCAAGAAAGGTTTTGTTACGGTTAATGGTGATATCATTTACGAACCCGGTTATAAAGTGCGTGGCAATGAAGATGTGAAAGTAAAAGGTAAGAAAATATTTTTGCAACGAAACCTGGTATATATTTTATTGAATAAACCAAAAGATTATATCACTACTGCAAAAGATCCGGAAGGAAGAAAAACTGTTTTCGATTTATTGAAACATGCCACTCCCGAAAGAATTTATCCCGTAGGAAGATTGGATAGAAATACCACCGGTGTCTTATTATTAACCAATGATGGCGAATTGGCGCAAAAGCTTACCCACCCTTCATTTGAAGTGAAGAAGATATACGAAGTGAAATTGGATAAACCTTTAGCGAAAAAAGATTTTGATGCATTAACTGAAGGATTACAATTAGAAGATGGTTTTGTAAAAGCAGATAGTGTTGGTTATGTAGATTCAAAAGATAAAGCAGTGGTTGGTATTGAAATTCACAGCGGAAAAAACAGAATTGTAAGAAGAATGTTTGAGCATTTGGGCTATGATGTAAGAAACTTAGACAGAGTGATGTTTGCCAACTTAACTAAGAAAAATGTTGACAGAGGCAAATGGAGAATGTTGCAAGAAAAAGAAGTTCGCTTATTAAAATATCTCAATCAATCTTTTACTAAGAATAAAAAAACAGAAAAAACTAATTGATCAATTTTTGTTATTAGTTAATTCAAGCGACTTAAATATTTACAAATGCAGTTGGATATCATTTTCGAGAACGATCAATTTGTGGTGGTGAACAAGCCTTCCGGCTTATTATCTGTGCCTGATAGAATTGGTAAAGACATTTCTTTAAAAATGTTATTGAAAGAAAAGTATGGTGAGATATTCACTGTTCACAGATTAGATAGAGATACCAGCGGATTAATTGTTTTTGCAAAAGATGAAACTACGCATAAACAACTCTCGCAATTATTTGAAGGCAGAGAAGTAGAAAAATATTATCAGGGTTTGGTATATGGTTCTTTGATGAATGAAAAAGGAATGATCGATGCACCCATTATGGAACATCCAACTAAATTAGGTTTAATGATAATCGATCAAAAAGGAAAAAAATCTTTAACAGATTATGAAGTATTGGAAAATTTTAAAAGTTTTTCCTGGTTGCAATTTCAAATTCATACAGGAAGAACACACCAAATTCGAGTGCACATGAAACATTTGGGCAACTCTATTGTGTGTGATGAGATTTATGGCGATCCGAAACCAATATTATTATCTTCAATCAAAAGACATTTTAAATTATCTAAAAAAGAAGAAGAAGAAAGGCCAATATTATCGAGATTGGCCTTACATTCTTATCAATTAAAATTTATACTTAATGATCAATCCTTTGCTTTTGAAGCCCCGATACCAAAGGATTTGAGAGCTTTGTTGCAACAGTTGAGGAAATTAAAAAAATAATTATTCATTCTTATACACTACGCCTTCTTTCATTACAAATTTTACATTGCTCATAACTTTTAAATCTTTTGATGGATCGCCATCAACAGCAATAATATCTGCAAATTTTCCTTTCTCAATGGTACCTATTAAATTATTTCCCAATAAATCAGATGCACTTACAGTAGCCGCTTTAATGCATTCTAATGCCGGCATTCCTGCTTCATTCATATAAATAAATTCCATCCAATTTTTTCCGTGTGCATATACACCTGCATCTGTACCAAATGCAATCTTCACCCCTGCTTTATAGGTTTTTGCAAATGCATCTTGAATAGTTGCACCAACTGCTGTTGCTTTTGCAGCAATGATCGGCGGAAAATAACCGGGCTTCTTTGCAGAATCGGCAACCGATTTTCCGGCAATAATTGTTGGCACATGATAAGTGCCCATTTTTATCATTAATGCAATGGCTTCATCATCTACATAAGTACCATGCTCAATAGAAGAAACACCTGCACGCACTGCACGTTTAATACCTTCTGCACCATGTGCATGTGCCGCAACTTTTAATCCATAATCTTTTGCCGTAGTAATAATAGCTCGCATTTCTTCTTCGCTGAATTGTGCACCTGCTCCGTCTTTCTCTAAACTTAATACCCCGCCGGTTGCATGCATTTTAATAACATCTGCTCCTTCCTTATAACGCTGACGAACCATTTTTATACACTCATCAACTCCATTTACCACATCACTATTTAATTCGGGAATATGCATCAGATCATTTCTTAATCCATTAGTGCCATCACCATGACCACCTGTACTTGATAATGCTTTGCCTGCTGCAAAAATTCTGGGGCCAATAATATTTCCTTTATTAATGGCATTGCGCAATTGAATACTCACACTACCGCCCAAATCTCTAACAGTTGTAAACCCGGATAGCAATGTTATTTTACAAAACTTAGTAGCTTCTAATGCAATATCAGCCTCATTTTGAGAGAATCGCAAAGTTCTGTCAGGGTTGGTTTCATGATCCATATGTACATGACAATCAATTAAACCGGGCATCACTGTTTTATTTTTTAAGTCGATGATTTTATCTGTTGCAGTTGCGGTAACATATCCTTTTTGTACATCACTGATCTTATTTTTTTCAATGATGATGCTCATTTCTTTTTGAACAGTTAATTGTTTAACATCTACGAACTGCCCGCAATAAATAATGGTTCGTTGTGCAAACGTTGCAGTGGAAAATAATAAACAAAGGAGTAATAATTTTTTCATTATATCAGTTTTGGAAAGGAAAGATAATCATTGATAAAATAAAAAGAAATTTATTTACAGCAATAAAAAATTGGCCCCGATAAAAATCGGGGCCGCCAAAAAACAAGTACAACGAAAAAACATATTTTAAAATCAGTTAGTCAACATTGGGTTGCGGCGTATAGCGTAAATATGGCTTAACAATTTTTAACCCTTTGGGAAATTTCTTTTCTGCATCTTCTGTTGAAACAGCAGGCACCACAATTACATCTTCGCCATGATTCCAGTTGGCAGGGGTAGCCACACTGTAATTGGCTGTTAATTGTAATGAGTCAACTACACGCAATACTTCATTGAAATTTCTTCCGGTAGATGCAGGATAAGTGATGATCAGTTTCACCAATTTATCCGGACCGATAATGACCAATGAACGAACTGTTGCAGTAGCTGATGCATTGGGATGAATAAAATCGTACAATGTTGACACTTCTCTGCTTTCATCTGCAATAATGGGAAAATCAACAGAGCAATGTTGTGTTTCATTAATATCATTGATCCAACCGGTATGTCTTTCAGCAGAATCAACACTTAATGCCAATACTTTTACACCACGTTTTTCAAACTCAGTTTTCAATAGAGCTGTTTTACCTAATTCGGTGGTACAAACAGGTGTATAATCTGCAGGGTGAGAAAATAAAATGCCCCAACTGTTACCGAGGTATTCATAAAAATCTATTTCGCCAACAGATGTTTTTGCTTTAAAGTTAGGAGCTATATCTCCAAGACGTAAACTCATAAAATAATTTTTGATGAACTATAAAATTAATAATTCGGAACGAAGATAATAATATCCTATTAACTTAGTAGGATATTAAATAAAATATTTTTGAAACTATGTTTCTTTCTTTTTGATCGTTCTTGCTTTAAGTAAAGCAGATTTACCAAATTGATCTTTTACCGAATCAATAGCTTTATATAAATTATTTTTTTTCTCCCCATCATCAAATAAACTACCCTGAATAGCATGATTGGTTAACTCGCTCAAACGCACACCCAGTAAGCGAATGGGCTTCCCCTTTCTGTATAACTGATGAAACAAATCTTTGGCAGCAGCAATCAATTCATCATCTCTGAATGTATAAGGAATAGTGGTTTGTTTGGATGTTGTTTCAAAATCGGGATAGCGAATTTTTACTGCAATACAGCCAGCTAATTTTTCCTCTTTTCGCAATTCATAGGCAATTTTTTCTGTCATGCGTACCAATTCACTCATCAAAAATTCCATATCCGTTTTACTTGA
>CAIRTF010000063.1 GCA_903881425.1 uncultured Chitinophagaceae bacterium
AGCTAAACATCAAATCCACATACAACATATCCAACCAGGCAAACCACAACAAAATGCGTATGTGGAACGCTTTAATCGTACCGTCAGATATGAATGGTTATCGTAGCACTACTGGCAAAGCGTGAATGAAGTTCAAGGGTTTGCAACGCAATGGATGTATTAATACAATCATCAACGTCCAAACATGGCCTTGGGCGGCATTATCCCGAAACAGCAACTGGTCATGGTTGCTTAATGAATCCTGCTTTTAGGTTCGGTTAAATAAGGGGGGATTACCGAAGGATTGGATCAATCCAAGTGATTGAATAACTGGCGAACACCATGATTGACTACAGTATCCCATAGTACATCCGAAGTGATAATAGCCCAACTGCTGTTCGGCCTAAACAAAAAAACACTAATTTTGTGCCCTATTAGTTTATTGGGGTAGGGCCACACCTCTCAGGGCGAACTTGGGATTTTAAAAACAGCGAATTTCATTGGAAAGTATTTTTGAGATTACCTCAATTTTACGCTGATCTTCGGTTAAGACAGATGATTTATCAAATCGGCTAGATAAGTCGATTTTATTTAGGATGCACTCTTGAATCACTTTAAGCTTTCGCTGATCTTCACTTAAAAATTTAGGCTGTATAAATTCATTTGTATTATGTGATAACCCGTTAGTAAAATTTTTATATTTATTGATAATTCTTTCGATGTGTTTTTCACTATAGGCTGAATTTTTTAAAAACACAGATACAAAATCATTCCATTGATCATCAACACTAGGGGTAATATCTTGCAAACTTGTATATGATTCCAGCATCATAGTCTTGTAGCCATTTCGATTAGCCCAAGTTGCTAGTGCTCTCCCTGTATCCGGGTAAAATCTCCAACAATCTACGGGATAGCGATGAGCTACACCATTTGCAGGCGCTATCATTAGAAAAAGTCCATCATCTTTAAGCACTCTAATTGCTTCTAAAAAAATCAACCAAAACATTTCGGAGTGTTCAAAGCATGAATTAGAGACTACAATATCTACTGATTGATCTACAAAAGGCAGACAATAGGGATCATCAAGGATAATATCTACCCCTTTGCCTTGAACAAAATCTAACCCGATGTAGTCGAATTCTTCAGGACAGCAGTCTCTAATGGATCCATTGACATTTTGACTACCAATTTCTACAACCTTAACCTTTTCATTTTTTTTGGATTTAAAATAATTTCCATAGGTAGTAAAGAAATTTTGGGCATTAGTCATGGCTGATGGATGCATTTTATTTTTCCAGGTGGTTAAGATTGGTTGAATTTATCATAATTAAAAATTACTACACAAAATACTCTATTTTCATATTAATACTTAAATTCAATAATGTTAAATATTCTACCTAATAAACTGATAATTTGTATTACTTTTCATTATCTATATGAAAGATTAAAATATCTTGATATTATAACTAATACACTAAACCAGTTAGCAAATGAGGTATTGGTTATAGTAGTAACAAATACAAATTCTGAGAAAAATAAATATGAAATATTGAATATTATACAGAATAAAGGTTTTCAATTTGAAATTCATACCCCAACACTATTGGGCCATCCTTATTTACTAACTTGGGCACATTACTCTATAATTAAGGATATAATCCAAGATGCCACCTTTACTCATTTTATGTATTTAGAAGATGATATTTTAATTAAAAAAGAGAATATGGAATATTGGATGGAGGGTAGAGAATTATTAAAACCATTCAATTTCTACCCTTCTTTTTTAAGAGTAGAAAAAAAATTAGAGGATGATGGGAAATGGTATAGTTCTGATGCGAGAGCTCACTGGGATATATCTCAATTTCCGTTTTTATCGATTGCTAAAGATTATGTATTTATTACCCCTCAAAATCCTTATCAAGGAATGTATTTATATGATAGGGAATTAATGCTTGAGCATTTAAATGGACCATCATTTTCTACTGACTTAAAGCTTCCATTTGATGCTAATGCACTAATAGGGATTCGGGAGAGGGCTAACATAGGGCTATCTTTTTCTGGAGTAAATGAAGGGAGAACTAGAAATCTAATTGGGTTTAATCCAACCTCAAATTCTGTGGATAAAAGATCTTTAATTCATCATACCCCTAATAATTATGTAAATATGCAGAGCTATCAGTGGATCTCCATTGATGAACTTTTTATAGGGTCTATTTCAAATTAGTTATTTTATCTATGAACAGTACTAATTATCCTCCTAATATAGCTATTTATCAGATTTTCTATGATGAAGACTCCAAGAAAAAAATAGATCCTCAATTTATTGGATTAGATAATAGCAAAAATAGTCGACCTGATTGGTTTGAATTTTGGCCAATAAT
>CAIRTF010000064.1 GCA_903881425.1 uncultured Chitinophagaceae bacterium
TATGTAACTCCGGAACAATTTGATGAATGGGTAGTTCCTGCAAACATGGTTGGAGAAATAAAATCATAAATTATCAATAATTATTATTTACGTGAGCTGCATCAGTTTTGATGCAGCTTTTTTAATTTACTTTTGACTATGAAAATTACTTTCTTCTCCACACAACCTTACGATAAAAAATTCTTTACCAAATTCAATACTGATTTTGGATTTGAATTAGAATTCTATGAAACACATTTAGGTCCGCATATTGTAAATGCTATCGATCACACCGATGCAGTTTGTGTTTTTGTAAATGACAAAGTAAACGCAGCCGTAATAAAAGTATTAGCATCAAAAGGTGTTAAAACAATTGCTTTACGTTGTGCCGGTTTTAATAATGTTGATTTGGAAGCCGCAAAAGCCAATGGTATCAAGGTTTGCAGAGTTCCCGCTTATTCACCCGAAGCAGTTGCGGAACATGCTGTGGCTATGTTGCTTACATTAAACAGAAAAACACATAAAGCATACAATCGTGTTCGTGAACAGAATTTTTCATTGAATGGTTTATTGGGATTTAATTTGTTTGAAAAAACTGTAGGCGTTATCGGAACAGGAAATATCGGTCATGCTTTTTGCAAAATCATGTTGGGATTTGGTTGTAAAGTATTGGCCTTCGATCTCATTGCTAATAAAGAGTTAGAATCTTTGGGTGTTGTTTATCTTCCTTTAATGGAAATATTGCATCAATCAGATATTATCTCATTGCATTGTCCGTTGAATGAACAAACACGTCATCTCATCAATGCAGAAACCATTGCTATGATGAAAAAAGGAATGATGCTCATTAATACCAGTCGTGGCGGATTGATCGATACTGCTGCAGTCATCAAAGCATTGAAGTCTCAACAAATTGCTTATTTGGGAATCGATGTGTATGAACAGGAAGAAAAATTATTTTTTCGTGATCTATCATCCAATATTATTGAAGATGATACCATTCAAAGATTGATGAGTTTTCCGAATGTGCTCGTCACAGCTCATCAGGCTTTTTTCACCGAAGAAGCATTAAGCAAAATTGCTACAGTAACACTTGAAAACATAAGTGATTTAGCCAATAATAAAATTTTAACGAATAAGGCAGCATTGCTGGCCTAAAGTTTATCTCTATTTAATTATCTTACAGTCATTATTTCCCCGAAAATGAAAAGAATCTTTCATATACTGCTTTTTATTCTTGTAACAATATTTGCATTTCTTTCCTGTCAAAAAGATTATAGTTATGAAACAGGAACAGCTCTGGGTGGAACTGCCGGTGCCACTTTAACAGATTCTCTTGGCAACTGTAAAAACATTACCATCAAGGGTACTTATAAAATGGATACGGTTTTAACGGACAGTAATTATTTAAAAGTTATTCTTACCGTTGTTACGCCGGGCAGATACAAAATTTATTCTGATACCACCAATGGTTTTTGGTTTATTGATTCCGGTTATGCATTAAGCACCGGTGCTGTAACCGTAAAAGTAAAAGGCTATGGTAAACCTATTTTACCTCAGGCAAGTAATTTTATTTTGTATTTGAATTCATCACTTTGCACATTTACTGTTGCGGTAAATGGGGTTTCTGTTTATACAGATAACTCTGATTATTTTCCTAATTCCATTGCAAGCAACTGGACTTACTTCAACAATTACATTTCCGATACTGTTCGTTATACTGTTTCCAGTTATGTAGGTGTAGTTACCGGCGGAAACACCTATAATATTTTTGTTCCTTCTGATACATTGAATTACGGAGATAATTTTTATAGAAAAGATGGTACAGGAAATTATTACGAATACACTTATTTAGATGATAGTGCCACTGCACCTACTGACTATGCTTTCTTAAAAGATAATGTGGCACAGGGAACCACTTGGTATTCTGATTCTGTATCCACTACTTTAAATGGAAAATCTACCAAATTACAATACCGACTTACTATTCAAGCAAAAAATATATCGGTAAGCATTAATGGAACTACTTATAATAATGTTATTAAAGTGCAGACCGATCAGATGTATAAAATAAATGGCACTTATACATCATTGCTTTCCTGGTACGATTATTATGCAAAAGGAATTGGTTGGATTGATGAAGAATATCCAACATTAAGTCCGCCGTTTAGTTTTACTATTAAAAAATATAAGGTCTACTAAATCTTACAATACTTGTGTTTGATCATCCACAACAGATTTGGTTTCCACAACTGCATGGTGTTGTTCATTCTCTTTTTTGAAAAAACTATTTTGAAATAGCAGTAAAATAATCACACCAACCGAAATAGAAGCATCTGCAATATTAAATACCGGTTCAAAGAATTCAAAATCTCTTCCGCCAACAAATGGCACCCATGAAGGATAGTGTGCATTGGTAATGATAGGAAAATATAACATATCTACCACTCTGCCATGTAAAAAATTGGCATAGCCACTTCCTATATGAACGAATTTAGAAACATTTTGTAAAAAAGGATCGCTGTTGTCGAATATTAGTCCGTAAAACATACTATCTAATAAATTACCCAATGCACCGGCATAAATTAAAGAAGCACAAATAATAAACCCTTTAGAATATTTTTTTTCTATAAAATCTTTCAACAAAAAACTTCCCCAAATTACAGCCACTAATCTAAATAAGGTTAAAGCAATTTTACCAAAACCACCACCAAATTTCCAACCCCAGGCCATCCCTTCATTTTCTACAAAATGTAAGCGAAACCAGGAGCCTATAATTCTATGTTCTTCTCCTGCAAAATAATGGAGCTTGATATAAAATTTCAATGCCTGATCTGCCAGAATGATAACAGCTATCAATAAAACAACATTATTTTTTTTCAATGTGTAGATGATTTAGAATGGCGCAAAGATAAAAGAATTGAAATGGTAATTAAACAGCTCGCCGATTTCTTAACAAATAATGTTTATCGCATATATTTCCCGATTATTGGCAGCTTTTGAAACTCTTTCTTTTCGATCAATAAAATGAACCATATAAAAGCAAACAATAAACAAGTAGCCAAAATAAAATTAAAATAAACATGATTGTAAAAATGAAGAATACCTGTGTAAGCAAAATAGATCACTACTACAATGACTAAATAGGATACTAATTTTTTCCAGGCATAAGGAATGAGATATTCCTTTTGCCCCCAAATAAAACTTATAACCATCATGCTTCCATAGCAGGCAAATGTTGCCCATGCACAAGCCATATAACTGAAATACGGAATTAAAAAATAATTGATGACTAATGTAATGGCTGCACCCATTAGAGTGATCCATGCGCCTGCCATGGTTTTATGTCCCAATTTATACCACACACTTAAATTATAATAAATACCCAAGAATATATTTGCTAAAAGCAAGATGGGAACAACTTTCAGTCCAACCCACATTTTAGGATTACGGATAAATTGTTTCCAAATATCCAAATACAAAACAACCAATAAGAACATTATACACAGAGTGATGACAAAAAATTTCATTACTCTGGCATACACTTTCGGTGCATTTTCTTCAACAGATTGTTTAAAGAAAAAAGGTTCTGCCCCCATTCTGAATGCTTGCACAGCCAATGTTATTAAAATAGATAATTTATAACATGCCGAATAAATACCTACTTCAGCTTTAGCAGCATCAACAGATGCAACAGGTGCCCACCATCCTAACATGATTCTATCAAATGTTTCATTGATCATTCCTGCAAAACCTGCAACAATCAATGGCAAACCATAGACCATTATTTCTTTCCATAATTTTTGATCAAACTTCCATTCAAATCCAAAAAACTCTTTAGATAAGAAAAATAAAGTAAAGAACGATTGAATCAAATTCGCCAATAATACATAACCTACTGCCCAATCAGTTTCAAAATATTTTGCGATCCAATGCTCAGGATTGTGTGCAATTATTCTCGGACAAACACTCAGGAAAAAATAAATGAAAATGATATTTAATAAAATGCCGCCAACTTTAATAGAAGCAAACTTCACAGGACGCCCATCCTGTCTGAGTTTGGCAAAAGGTATAGACGATAAAGCATCTAATGCTATTACAGCGGCTGCTAATGAAAGATATTCTGGATGTTGATTGATCTGCAATAAAATTGATAATGGATGTTGCAATGCCATCAATGCAAAACATAGAATAACAGTGGATATGATTAATGATATACTTGTTGTATCATACACATTTTTTTTAATGGCTTTATTTGCAAATCGAAAGAATGCTGTTTCCATTCCATAAGTAAATATCACATTCATGAATGGAATAAATGCATACACAATACTCATTTCGCCATATTGCGATTCTGTGAATTTAAAAGTGAGATAAGGTGTTAATAGATAATTAATAAATCTGGCAGCAATGGAACTTAATCCATACCAAATTGTTTGCCCTGCTAATTTTTTTATGCTGCTCAAAAGATGTATAAATTATGAGTGATAAGTTATGAATAGTGAATAACAAAGCAAATTAACGAAACTGTATTTAATGAATATGAATAAAGTTGGGCGTAATGTTATAACCCGGCGGCGCAAAACGTTTATCTGTTAAAAAAGATGAATCGGTCAGTGTATATAAAAAGGCAGTTAACTGGCCGATTTCATAATTAGATAAAGGCATTTTATGTTGTAATAAAGAGTCGGTGGTGTTACTCACTATCATATTTTTTCTATAATGTTCAAACACATTCATTAAAGAAAAAAAACGACCATCATGTCCGTAAGGAGCAGTGTATGCCACATTGCGTAAACTTGGCACCCGAAACTTTAAAGAATCGCTTTTATTATTGGTAATTTTCATTCTTCCATAATCTTTCGCCACTTCATCTAATGTAAGTCCAACATTACGATAAGAGAAATCTGTAAAAAAAGGTTCAGTATGACAATTGACACACTTCTTTTTAAAAATTTCATACCCCAATTGTTCCGGTAAAATAAAATTGGCTTCTCCACGCATTACTTTATCATATTTACTATTGTTGCTTACCAATAACAACATAAACTGACTCAATGCTTTCATCACTTTTTGTGTGTTGATATTATCCTCACCAAAAACTTGCTTAAATATTTTTCGGTATTCACTATCAGCTTTTAATTTTTGAATAATATTCTCAATCGTTTCGCCCATTTCATTTTGCGCAGTGATCGGTGCCAATGGTTGCAAATCTAAATGCGCAATACCTCCATCCCACATAAATTCTTTTTGCCAGGCCAAATTCTGTAATGCAGGCGCATTGCGGCTTGTAAGCGAATTATTAAAACCATGACTTAAATTATGATCAAAAGTGGCAAAGGCCGCAAACTGTTGATGACAAGTAGCACATGCAAAATTTCCATCTTTACTTAATATACCATCATAAAATAATTTTCGGCCTAATTCAAATCCTTCTTTCGTTAACGGATTATTTTTAAAATCATATTTCGGTTGTGGCCAGCCTTTGGGAACAATAAATTTTATTGGCGTTGTATTGGAATGATTGATCCAACTCACACAAATAAAAATGATGGTGACTAAGAATGATATGATAGAAATTTTTCTCAAGGTTGAATAGAAAACATATTTGAATAATTATCGGCTAATTGCAAAGCCAATGCACCGGGTTGGTGGCAAAAGGCAGTTTGATTGATTTTGATCGGATAAACAGCATTAAACCATTTCAAAATATCAACTTTAATATTTACAATTGATAACTGATAATTGATAATTGACAATCTTATTTTTCTCAATGCATTTTCATTTGTTCTAAATCCGCCAATATGATAACCGAAATATTTTCCTTGTGCATGAGATGAATCACTTTGTCCTTCCAACTTCGCGAAAACATAACCGCTTTTCCAAGTCCAGAACATTCCGTGCATCGGATCTAATGTTCCGGTTTGTACTCCGCTTACATTATGCAAACTATCCACGCCAATTGTAAACTCAATGGCAGCAATGTTTTTGAGTGATGTGTTGATAGATATTTTTTTAGAATTACTATCTGCTTCATCAATTAAAAAATATTTATGCTTTACAATAAACTGCTTGCCTTTATCATCCATTATTGTGATGTATGAAATATAATATTTAAACCGATTAACGATAAATGATTCATTAAAAGCATTCGAATACGTTTCTGTAAACAGTTGCAAATTCTTATCTCCAACTTTATGATGAAATTGTAATTGAATGTTTTGTTGTGCCTGAATTGATACAACAAAAATTAAAAAAACAAATACAATTAAATTTTTCTTCATTCGCATAAATTAGTATAATCTGTGTTTAATATTCCCCCGGGTTTAATTTTTTGCGCAATGATTTATTAAAAGCGTTCTTCTTTTTAAAATCCATTCTATTTTCTTTCGAAGCTTTTGTGGGTTTTGTGGCAATTCGACTTTTCTTTTTTTGCAATGCTTGTGTAACAAGTGCATTCATTTTCTCAATCACAATATCTTTATTGCTCAACTGTGTTCTTGCTTCCTGCGATTTGATTAACAAATAACCTTCTATGGTAATTCTGTTACCCAATCTTTCTTCAATCATCTTTTTTTGTTCATCAGAAATCAATGTAGAGTTCTGCACATGCCAACGCCCTTCCACCATGGTTTCTACCTTGTTCACATTTTGTCCGCCTTTGCCGCCACTACGAGCCGTTTGAAAAATAATCTCCGATACAATATCTATCTTCATTTCATAAAATTAAATCAAATTATGCGAGTAGTGATACAACGCGTATCGGAAGCATCTGTAACTGTTGATAAAAATGTTGTTGGCCAAATTACTAACGGTTTATTGGTATTGATGGGAATTGAAGATGCCGATACAATGGAAGACATTGAATGGTTAAGTAATAAAATTATTAACCTGCGCATTTTTAATGACGAAAATAATGTGATGAATAAAAGTGTTCTGGAAATAAATGGAGATATTTTATTGGTGAGTCAGTTTACTTTGCATGCTTCCACCAAAAAAGGAAATCGTCCATCTTATATTAAAGCCAGCAAACCGGATATTGCTATTCCGATGTATGAAATGATGATTACTCAATTAGAAAAAGATTTAAATAAAAAAATTCAGACAGGTATTTTTGGTGCAGATATGAAAGTACAATTATTGAATGACGGGCCGGTTACCATTATGATGGATAGCAAGAATAAAGAATAAGCCTTATGTTGAATTTTTATATGATAAATGTTAAATTATGAACGATATAACATTAAGAAATGCCCAACAGCAAGTAGATGAATGGATCAAAACCATTGGTGTTCGATATTTCAACGAATTGACCAACCTTGGAATTTTAATGGAAGAAGTAGGTGAATTATCGAGATTAATAGTTCGAAAATATGGCGAACAATCTTTTAAAGAATCTGATAAAAACAAAGATTTAGGTGATGAAATGGCTGATGTGTTATTTGTTTTAATTTGTTTGGCTAATCAAACAGGCGTTGATTTAACCGAAGCCATGAAAAAGAATCTTCAAAAAAAAACCATTCGCGATGCCGAAAGACATATAGGAAATGAAAAACTAAAATAATTTTATTAAGCGAATTCAATCGAATTTCACGAATTAAAATATCTTCTGTAATTGAAAAATTAAATTCGTGTAATTAGTTATAATTCGTGTAATCAACAAGGTCTTATATTTGCAGCCTTATGAGTACACCGGAACAAAATAATTTTCAAGCGATCATTTCTCATGCCAAAGAATATGGCTTTGTATTTCCATCCAGCGAAATCTATGATGGATTAAGTGCAGTGTATGATTATGGTCCTTATGGCAGTGAGTTAAAAAAGAACATCAAAGATTATTGGTGGAAAAGTATGACGCAATTACACGAAAATATTGTGGGCATTGATGCCGCCATTTTTATGCACCCTACTACCTGGAAAGCCAGCGGACATGTTGATAATTTCAGCGATCCGATGATTGATAATAAAGACAGTCAAAAACGTTATCGTGTAGATCATTTGATTGAAGGGTTTGCAGAAACACTTACTGCGAAAGGTGAAACAGAAAAAGCTGAAAGTATTCTATCTCAAATGGATACTTTATTAGCAGCAGAAGATTATGCAAGTTTAAAAAAGTTAATTGAAGAGAATAAAATTAGCTGCCCCATCAGTGGCACTTGCAATTGGACAGATATTCGCCAATTCAATTTAATGTTCGATACCAAACTTGGTTCTGTTACCGATGAAGCCGATACTATTTATTTACGTCCTGAAACAGCACAAGGTATTTTTGTAAATTTTCTCAATGTGCAAAAAACAGCGAGAATGAAAATTCCTTTTGGTATTGCGCAAACAGGTAAAGCATTCAGAAATGAAATAGTTGCCAGACAATTTATTTTCAGAATGCGTGAATTTGAACAAATGGAAATGCAATTTTTTGTTCGTCCCGGTACAGAAGGTGAATGGTATCAATATTGGAAAGAAGCAAGATTGCAATGGCATTTAAGTTTAGGCATTGATGCAAAAAAATATCGTTATCATGATCATGTTAAATTAGCACATTATGCTAAAGAAGCATGTGACATTGAATTTGAATTTCCTTTTGGTTTTAAAGAAGTAGAAGGCATTCACTCCAGAAGTGATTTTGATTTAACGCAACATCAATTGTTCAGCAAAAAGAAAATGCAATACTTTGATGCCGATGTAGATGCAAGCACCGGAAAACCTTATGGAAACTACGTTCCATACGTTGTTGAAACATCTATTGGTTTGGATAGAATGTTCTTGTTGATCTTATCGAATGCCTATCATGAAGAAACCATCACGAAAGAAGATGGTACAACAGATAGCAGAACGGTATTGCATATTCCTGCTAAAATTGCACCGAATAAATTAGCGATTCTTCCATTAACCAAAAAAGATGGATTACCTGAAATTGCAAGAGCATTAACGGATGAATGCAAACCTTTCTTCAAATGTTTTTATGAAGAGAAAGATGCCATTGGTAAAAGATACAGAAGGCAAGATGCCATTGGTACACCTTTTTGCGTAACCATCGATCATCAATCAAAAGAAGATAATAGCGTAACGATTCGTTACAGAGATTCTATGCTACAAGAAAGAGTTCCATTGAATAAAATAAAAGAGATCGTTTTAAAAGAAATTTCATAACATGAATTATTGCGAATCGCACGAATTTTATTGCACATAATTCGTGTAATTCGTTTTAATCAGAGTAATTATTATCCGTATAATTCTAAATGAATATCTTTTCTATCATAACCCAGATCAACAATCCGTTGTTTGGCTTCATCAATCATATTCTTCCATCCGCATAAATAGAATTTAGCAGGACGTTTATCTTCTTTCAAAATTTGTTCGTACACCTGATGCACATATCCTTTATACATTCCTGCAGGCACTTCAGGTTCTCTTGACAAACATGGATGATAGAAAAAATTATTTTCACTCTTTGCCAATTCGGTCAACTCATCTTTATACAAACAATCTTCCATTTTTCTGCAACCAAATACTAAATGAATATTCTGATGCTGAATATGATTATTATGAATGAAATGACTCATAGCTCTGAATGGCGCAATACCGGTTCCGGTGCAGATAAAGAAAATATCTTTATCTATTGTTTCAGGCAAAGTGAATTTGCCTTGCGGACCGCGTAATGTTATTTCACTGCCAACTTTTATTTCATTGAATAAATAAGTGGTGCCGGCACCGCCTTCTAACAGAACAATGACCAATTCAAAAATATTTGTTCCGTTTGGTGCAGATGCAATGGAGTAACTTCTCCAGCGCTTATTCTTTTGTTCGTGTATGGGAAGATCAAGTGTTACAAATTGTCCGGGTGCAAAATCAAATGTATCAGCAGCAGGAATTTGCAAAAAAAATCTGCGTGTAGCAGGTGCAGCCTGTTGTATATCTACCACTTTAGCCGTTGTCCATTCTAATGCCATAAAAAATTATTTTAGCTAAATTACTGTTACATCATTATAGTAAAAAAATAAAAAACAAAACTGCCCCAACTTTTTTGGCTGAGGCAGTAAAAAATTGCTTTTAAAAGCTATTTAATGATCATAATTTTTTGACGATATACTTTATTGTTCTGCTGCACTTTTACAATATAAGTGCCTGATGGAACATTTACATTGTATTGTTTAGAGAATTGACCGGCAAAATTATTATATGCACTACTCATACATGCTTGTCCGGCAGTATTAATCAACTCAACACTCACATTCGATTTTGTATTTACGGTAAAACTTACATTGAATGTTCCATTGCTTGGATTAGGCGTTGTTTTTAAAGAAATCTCATCATTATTTGCAATAACAACTGCTGTAACCACATAAGCAAAAATATTAGATGTTCTCTGGCATCCATATGCATCAGTAATAGTGATGTAATAAGAGCCCGATTGTGTTGGTGTATAAGTGCTGCCTGTAGCGCCGGTAATAGCAGAACCTGAACTGGTATACCATTGATAACTGGTTGCATTGGTAACACTGCTTACCAAATTATTACCCGATTGAGTAACAACAGGTGTTGGCGCAGTAACAGCGGTAATAGCAACTCTGTCACTCAAAGAATCCGTTACTCTGAATTTCATGTTATATAAGAAATAATAGTAGTTATCCGGAGTAGTTACAACAGTATTTAATACTTGAAAGATATTGCTGTTTCCAATTGGGTAAGGTGTTGTTGTGGTAGTAGCCAATACATTATTATTTCTAAACACAGATGCTCCGTTAATACAATTGAAATAAATAAGATAAGTGGAATAAATAGAATTATCGAAATGAAGATTCAAATAATAATCTGCACCGATATCATTGCCGGATCCGTCTAAATTCGGGTAAACATCAACTGTTACTGAATCAGATGGATTAATCACATATGAATAACCACTGGAAGTTTTCTGAGCTGCATGTACACCGATTCCAAATTTACCGGCTGCATTTGCATAAATTTTAGCTGTCTCTAAAACAGTTGGTTGCGCTGCAGAATAAAAAGTATAAAAGCCAATAAACCCGTTATTATATCCTCCTGAACCGTATACGTTTTTATCTGCAGGTCCAATTTGCACTCTTGCACCGGTTTGCAAATAATATGTTTTATTAGAAGTAATGACAGAAGAAGTTGTTGAATTACCAACAGCTAAAGGTGATGTATTGGTTTGTGTATCATACCAAAAATAATTATTTAGCGCAGATGGATTATTTACATTTAAGAAAACAGAAGTTCCGCAAATATCAGCAGTGCCGGAAGGATTTGCTGTTTTACCCGTAGTAATATCTTGCGATAATGTATTATTACTTGCATCCTGATCTCCTGTTGCAGTTACAGTCGCACTAATAGTATAAGTTGTTGCTCCTGTTGTGGCAAACGGTGTTTGAAATGTATATAAAATACTGGATGTTTCTGCAATAGATGCTGGGAAGGTACCTGTTAATGTTGCAATAGTAGTAGTGCCGGTTTTAACAGTAGCAGATAAATTAAGATTTGAAACTGCTGTTGATCCATTATTCGTAATTCTAACAGTGAGTAATTGATTAGAATTATTACTCGATCCTGCTGAAGGAGATACTATTCCGGATAGCGCAACATCGATAGATGGAGAAACAATTTTTAAAGTATAGTCTTCTGTTTCACCATTTGCATAAGAACCACATGCGGTAATATTACTTGCAGTACTTGTTTCTTGCACTATTACTCTCATTAAAGTAGAAGTACCCACCACCATCCCCGGGGGTGTTGTTACACTTGCATTGAGCGTGCCTGTATTAGAATTGATAATAGCACTTTGCGCTACCATTTCTCCGGCATCAAAAACACCATTTTGATTAAAATCAATGAATACTTTTATTATTCTAGGATTAGCACTTGCATCTCTTGTGGTTACTCTAACAGTAATAGGTATTGTTTGAGAAGATTGAATACTGCCGCTAATATTTGTATAATTATTATATCCGGCAGAAGAACCATTCTTATTCGTAATTCCTCCAAATGCAACACTGTCAATTTTAGCACCTGCACTACTACTGGTTGCACCTGAACTACAATAAGCAGATCCACCCATGCCACTAATTATTAAAGAAAAAGCTTGAGTACCTCTTGCCAATGTTCCTTTATTAGAAACAGTGATGGTATAAGATTGTCCGGGAACAGTACTATCCACCAATACCTGTTCCATATTGTTTAAATTATCATCTCCTCTTGTTGCTGCAGCTGTGGGAATATTAGGGTTCAACACCCAAGGTTTGTAAGTTGAAGAACCTGAAGTAATTCTTAAATCTAAATCATGCACTAATTGCGAAGAAGTGCTTAAAAATGTATTGTCAGGAACACCCTTAGGATCTGTCCATGCAATTGTAGCTTTTAATGGACCGTTACCTGAAGCAATCACTGTAAAAGTATATGGCGTTCCACTGGTTAATGTTTTTTCAATGATGGTATCTGTTTTTTGATTGAAGGAAGATGTAATAACATTTGTTGCTTTCAAAACATTCAATAATCCATACCCAAATGTATAATCAGGTCCGGGTGCATTGCCAGCTTCATCTGCAGTATGAATAGCCAATGCTTTTAAAGTGGCAGAACGCATGAAAGAAGATGGATGTTTTTGATTATAATATTCCTGCACCAATAATAATGAACCTGTTGCATTGGGTGATGCCATAGATGTACCACTCAATGATTCATAAGATGTAGTGGAAGATGCGCTGGATGAAGTAACATTCACACCATCTGCAACAATATCAGGTTTTATTCTGCCATCGTTGGTTGGTCCCCATGAACTGAATGGTGCAATTTGCACATCGCTTGGCAATGAATAACCATAAGGCAAACCAGATACAGCCCCTACTACTAAAGTATTTTTAGCAATTTGTGCACCATGTGGTATTGAACCATAAGTAGGGTTATTAGGAATATTGGCTGTTCTTGTTCTGGAACTAGTACCATTGAACAAGTAGCTTTGACCAATTTGAGCAGCACCACTATAATTACCGTTAGAATTGCCTGCAGAAAAATCAATCAAATAATTAGGTGCATTGTAGGCGATTGAATCGATCAATTGCGCTTTTGAATCATAGTATCCAAATAAATAAGATTTAGTTGTACTAACAGTAGTATCTCCATACCAATTATAATTCGTTCCATCATATACCCACCCTGCATTTGCTCCGTATGAATGGTTAGATAATATTAAGTTTGAGGCTTCTGTTGCAATGGATGAAACATCCCCTACTAATCCATAATAAGCTACTAATTGTTTGATGCCGAATGCCATACCTTTTGCAATGGGATTTACACCACTTGCTATCATTGTTCCGGATACATGTGTGGCATGATCAACATTATCAAAAGGAGATGAAGGAGCGGATGCAGAATCTTTTTGAAGAATACGACCAACTAATTCTACGTGATTTTTTAAAATCAAGCCACCATCCCAAACACCTAACTTACCTGTTACCGCAGCGGATGAACCGGATAAATTCAATCCAGAACTTCCTCCCGACCATAACTGATTGGCTCTTGTAGTAGCTGCTGCAATTGTATTATTAAAGGTTGAATTATAAACCGGATTACCCAAAGCATCAATACTTTCCAACGCTATTACCATTCCGTTTTTTCTCACTTCATAAATAGGCCAACCTTTTATTTTAGCCAATGCAACTGCTTTTGCATACGCTTCCTGTTCTTTAAGTTTATGTTGCTGTGCAAAGTTTTGCAACACTTTTACATTAGTTACTTCCTGAGAAAAAGCAGTTAGGCCTAATCCAAAAGTTAAAAACAATACAAGATTTTTCTTAAGCATAATAAATAGTTATATCCGGTATGATAATAGCTCTAAATTAGATACTTTAGACATTCAATTTGCGGTATGCCAAAATTTCTTTTTATAATCTTTTGGGGAGCTTTAACAATTTCAGCTTGCAGTTCAGTAAAAAAACAGCAGATTCCTGTCCAAATTCAACAGGGTATTGAGGGTTATGTATATCGAATGGCAGGGAATTTTATGCCTGCCCCAGATATGCCACCCCGCAAACCGAATGGCATTGCAACCAAGGTTTATATCTACGAGGCCACTAATTTGAAAGATGTTGAACGGATTGGGTTTACCCCTTCGTACCAAACCATTCATACAAAATTGATCAGTACAGTTCAATCAGACAGCACCGGACACTTCGCTGTTGAGTTGCCGGTTGGCTCTTATTCGCTTTTTATTAAAGTGAATGATCATTTTTATGCTAATGCTTTTGACGTTGCTAATAATATATCTCTTACAAAAGTGACAGAACATTCAGTTACACATGTTGAAATCAGACAATCTGCTGCAGCTGTTTTTTAAATTGATTTCGCAAAAGCAAGTAATGCACTTTATATTTGCGGCGCAGTTATGAATTTAAGTGTGTTGATGGATAAGTATCAAAATGATACCCGCCTTTTTCAATTGGCGGACAGGCTTTCTTTTGCCGATAAACAAAAAGTCTTTCTAAAAAATTTACAAGGAAGTAGTGCAGAGTTCATTGTGAGTGCTGTTTTCACACATCCTAATACAACTCAACTAAATCATTTGATTGTATTGAATGATGCTGAAGAAGCAGCCTATTTCCATAACACGGTAGAAAACTTAACATCCGCATTAGATCTTTTTTATTTCCCTTCCTCTTTCAAAAACAGAAAAAATTTCAGGCTACTTAACACATCGCATGTTATGCTGCGAACAGAAATGCTGACCAAACTTTCTGTGGGCGGGAATAAAAAAATTATCATCACTTATCCCGAAGCATTATTTGAAAAAGTTGTATTACCCAAAACACTCAGCAGCAATATCATTCAAATAAAAACCAATGAGAGCATTAATTTAAACAACTTAATGGAATTGTTTGTGATGTATGGTTTTACCAGAACTGATTTTGTGTATGAGCCCGGACAGTTTGCATTGCGTGGCGGTATTTTAGATATTTATTCTTTCGGAAATGAGAAGCCTTATCGAGTTGAATTATTTGGAAATGATGTTGACAGCATTCGCATATTCGATCCCGAAACACAATTGAGTGAAAGAAAATTATTGCAGGTCTCCATCATTCCAAATGTAGAAACACAATTTGATAGTGAGGAAAAAGTTACGTTGTTGGAATATCTCCCTGATAATACGATTGTTTGGTTAAAAGATTGGGATGTGATCAAAGAAAAAATAGAAGTACAGGAAGAAGACCTGGGATTATTCTTGGATAGAATGACAGATGACAGTAAACAAATAACAGAAGATGATGAAGATGATACAAAAATTTTAAAAGAAGTTTCTGTAAATGATTTTGTTCCGGTTGCAACGATTGAAAGACAGATTCAATCAAAACATATTGTTGAATTTGGTTACAAATCGCATCTTGCTAATTTTGAAATTGAATTCAATACAAAATCTCAACCATCTTTCAATCGCAAATTTGATTTACTGATCAAAGACCTGAAAACCCATGAGGATGGGGGTTTCAGCATTTTTATTTTTGCAGAACAAGCTCGCCAGTTAGAAAGATTGAACAGTATTTTTACAGATCTGAATACCGATATTCAATTTGTTCCGGTTGCCACTTCTATTCACGAAGGTTTTATTGATAATGATCTGAAGATTATTTGTTACACCGATCATCAGATTTTTCAACGTTATCATAAATACAGAGTTAAACAAGCATTCAGCAAGAATAAAGCATTAACATTAAAAATGCTTCGCGATCTGCAGCCCGGAGATTTTGTAACACATATCGATCATGGTGTGGGAAGATATAGCGGTTTGCAAAAATTAGAAGTGAATGGAAAAATGCAGGAAGCGGTTCGCATTATTTATAAAGACAGCGATATTTTATATGTGAATATTAATTCGCTTCATAAAATTTCTAAATACACCGGTAAAGAAGGAAGTATCCCTAAAATAAATAAATTAGGAAGTGATGTTTGGAATAAGCTAAAAGAAAAAACAAAGATCAAAGTAAAAGAAATTGCTTTTGATTTAATTAAGCTCTATGCGCAACGCAAGGCAGAGCAAGGGTTTCAGCATACACCCGATAATTACATGCAAACAGAATTGGAAGCCAGTTTTATTTATGAGGATACACCTGATCAAAGCAAAGCAACTGCCGATGTAAAAAAAGATATGGAATCTCCATCACCCATGGATCGTTTGGTTTGCGGTGATGTTGGTTTTGGTAAAACAGAAATCGCTATTCGTGCTGCATTTAAAACTTGTTGCGATGGTAAGCAGGCAGCAGTATTAGTGCCAACAACTATTTTAGCATTTCAACATTATAAAACCTTCAGCGATCGTTTAAAGGATTTTCCGGTAACGGTTGATTTTGTGAATCGTTTTAAATCGGCCAAAGAAAAAAAAGAAACATTTAAAAAATTAGCAGAGGGGAAAATTGATATCATCATTGGCACACATGGCTTATTGGGAAAAGAAGCAAAGTTTAAAGATTTAGGATTGATGGTAATTGATGAAGAACAAAAATTTGGTGTGGGTCATAAAGAAAAATTAAAGCTTTTAAAAACCAATGTAGATAGCTTAACGCTTACTGCCACGCCTATTCCACGCACATTGCAATTTAGCTTGATGGGCGCAAGAGATTTAAGTATCATTAATACGCCGCCGCCCAATCGTCAACCCATTCAAACAGAAGTACAAGTGTTCAATGATGATTTTATTCGTGATGCGATCTATTATGAAACAGAAAGAGGCGGACAAGTTTTCTTTATTCATAATCGGGTACAAGGACTGCCTGAAATGTGTGCGATGATACAAGGTTTATGCCCGGATTTAAGCATTGGTTTTGCACACGGACAAATGGAAGGTGATACTTTAGAAGAAAGAATTTTAGATTTCATCGATCGCAAATATGATGTATTGATTTGCACCAATATTGTAGAAAGTGGTGTGGATATTCCGAATGTAAATACCATCATTGTTAATAATGCACATCA
>CAIRTF010000065.1 GCA_903881425.1 uncultured Chitinophagaceae bacterium
ATTCCACCATGGTCCACCTGCCCAGTAAATAGCACCGACACAATTAGCTGTTACATACTTTAAAAAATTATCCATCAATATCAACCATCTGCTGTCGTTGGCTGGCGCACCAAATGAAGAGATTAATCCAACTTTATTATTTTTTTTCAACCATTGCACAAAAGGTTTTACACGATCTACTCCTGTTGTAAAATCCACACCCGATGAATCAAAATTTATAGTGGGATATAAACCCTGACTATCGTTATCAAAAAAACAATGTGCATCAAAAATAATTTTATCATTCGGATCGTAAAGTTTAGACAGTGCATCATTATACTCCACCCAGCTTTCTGCAAACGAATAATTTTCTCCACTGATTAAAATATGCGTAGTGTTATCCACTTCACGAATGCTGTCAATACATTCTTGCGCTGCAATCGGCCAAACATCTTTTGCCAAACTGTTTGGCTCGTTCATTAAATTATAAGCGTAAATATTTTTTTTGGTTTTGAAAACAGTGACAATTTTTTTCCATACATCCGAAAAATTGTGGCGTGTTACCAATAATATAAGTACCGTAATTGTGCAAGTCTAAAATAACTTTGATGCCCTTAACCGCGCAACTGTCAACAAATGAAGCGATCCTGTGCAATTCAATGGAATCAAGGCTTCCGTTCAATGTATGTTGAATTCGCTCCCATCGAAAAGGCAATCGTAATAACTTGATATTTTTAGAAGCATAATAGTTGATCTCGGCAACAGTAGGATAAGTATAGTCTATATTATAAACACCCGGCATTTGATTCACTCCAAATTCTGCACCGGCCAAATTAACACCAATAGGAATGGTATCGGTTACTGCATATGATTTTAATAATACAACACAGCACAATAAAAAAAAGAAACACCTTTTCATATAATATCAAACAAAGATAAGTTCAATATCATCGAAAAGGTGATCTGTTAAAACAAATTAATCACTACCATCCCGCAGATACAACATATTTATAACTGGCCGCAGAGATAATAGCATAATTGCCCGAACCGGATGTTCTGGTTTTACTTTTGTTGGGTGTATTATTTTTGTCAGATGGAATTACAGAAGAATTATCTGATTCAATATTTTTTGTGTTGATGGTATAAGAAGATCTTTCTGATGAACCTGAAATATATTTTTGTAAAATGGCCATTTGCGGTTTATCATTTCCATAAGCAGTGGGCTCAATCGATAGTTGATAATTAGACCACCACGGACCCGCTGCCCAATAATTTACATTTATACCATTTGCGTTAGCGAATTGTAAAAAATTATCCATTACGGTTAACCATCTTGAATCGTAAGCAGGTACACCAAACTCGCCAATCATTCCCTTTTTATTATTTTTCTTCAACCAATTAATAAAAGGTTTTACACGATTGATGCCTGTATACGCATTGGTTTTGTTGTTTGCATAGCCTGCAAAATATCTTCCCGAATGATCTTCATCAAAATAACAATGTGCATCGAAAATTATTTTATTGAACGGATCTTTTAATCTTTTTAAATCATCATTGTATTCAACCCATTCTTCTGAACAAGAATAATTATCTCCACCCACAATAATATTTGTTCTGATGTCAGCTTCTCTAATGGCATTCACTGCTTCTTGTGCTGAAAGTGTCCAGGAATAATTCCACATATCATGCGGCTCGGTCATAATAGCATAACCATATATATTGGTGTTCATTCTAAATGTTTCAGCAATTTTTTGCCAAACATCTCTGTAATGCCATCGTGTTACTTGTGGACTGCCAATGATATAATCGTAAGCGCCAATTTTATAACGACCAAAATTGTGCATACTTAATATTACTTTCAATCCACGATCGTTGCAATTAACAATGAATTTTTTGATCTCTGCAACTTCACGTGCATCAAGCTCTCCGCCTAATGTGCGTTGAATACGCTCCCATCTAAACGGAAGTGTAATTACTTTAAAACCTTTTTTGGCGAAATAATTGATTTCTGAAATGTTTGGATAAACATAGTCTACGTTTAAAGTTCCCGGCAATTTGTCTTCGCCAAATTCGGAACCGCAGATGTTGACGCCCATTGGCATCGGGATGATTTGTGCTTTTGCACAGAAGGCTACCAATACAAGCAGTAGCATGCCCATTGTTTTCATAATGTAGGTATTTGGGATTAATGGCTTTTCGAAGGAGGGTGGATGTTGGGATAGGGATGTTACAATTACAATGGGACATCGAATATATTGTGCAATGTTTTAGTGGAAAACAGCTACAGGTATTTTTAATGCAAATGCAAGCACATTTAATTGTCTTTTAATTTTTTTGGATGTTTTTGAAAAGAAAAGATAGTGGGAAAAGAATTTTATTTATTGCGATTGAAGCCCCAATCCATTATTTTTGCTGTCCTAAAATGTCTTCGTAGCTCAGTTGGTAGAGCAATTGACTCTTAATCAATGGGTCCAGAGTTCGAGTCTCTGCGAGGACACATTAAATGATAAAACCCTCGTCAGTGTTGAATTGGCGAGGGTTTTGATTTAAAATAAAGAATTTGTTTTTTATTTTCTCTCAATCTCCGCACCTAAATTTCTTAATCTTTCATCTATGTATTGATAACCCCGATCTATCTGTTCAATATTTTGTATCACACTTTTTCCTTCGGCACTTAATGCCGCAATTAATAATGCTTGTCCGGCTCTAATATCAGGGCTGCTCATGGTAATGCCACGCAAATTATTTTTTCTTCCCAAACCAATTACTGTAGCTCTGTGCGGATCGCATAAAATGATTTGTGCGCCCATATCAATTAGTTTATCTACAAAAAATAATCTGCTCTCAAACATTTTTTGATGGACCAATACACTGCCTCTTGCTTGTGTGGCAATGACTAAAACGATACTTAACAAATCAGGCGTAAAGCCCGGCCATGGATGATCGTAAATAGTTAAGATGCCGCCATCTAAAAAAGTTTGTATCTCATATACTTCTTGTGCAGGAATGAAAATATCATCATCTATTATTTTAAACTGAATGCCGAGTTGCTGAAATTTTTCAGGTATCAATCCCAAATGTTGCACACCGGCATTTTTAATGGTGATCTCGCTTTGTGTCATCGCAGCTAATCCAATAAAACTGCCCACTTCAATCATATCGGGTAATAAAGTATGTTCTGTTCCGCTTAATTTCTCCATACCATCAATCAATAATAAATTACTACCAATGCCGCTGATTTGTGCGCCCATATTATTCAGCATCTTACATAACTGCTGAATATAAGGTTCGCAAGCAGCATTATAAATAGTGGTTCTTCCTTCGGCTAAAACAGCCGCCATTAAAATATTGGCAGTGCCTGTAACAGAAGGTTCGTCCAATAACATGAATGCACCTTTTAATTGCGAAGAGGATAAGGTGAAACAATTCAATGCATCATCATATTCAAATGCAGCGCCGAGTTTTTCAAAGCCGATAATATGTGTATCTAATCTTCTTCTGCCAATTTTATCGCCACCGGGTTTTGGAATGTAAGCTTTTTTAAAACGTGCTAACATAGGCCCAGCAAGCATTACAGAGCCTCTTAGTCTGCCGCCTTTTTTTCTAAAATCTTCTGATGCGAGATAATCAATATTAATATCATCTGCTTTAAAAGAACAACTATGACGATCAATTCTGTTTACTTTAACGCCGATATCTTGCAATAATTCAATCAATAAATTTACATCGAGTATATCAGGAATATTTTTTACAATTACCGTTTCGCTCGTTAATAAAACAGCGGATAAGATTTGCAATGCTTCATTCTTTGCACCTTGCGGAACAATTTCTCCTTTTAATTTTTTACCACCTATAACTTCAAATGAACTCATGAATAAGTTTTGTAGAATAACGTTAATCAATCATAATAATTGTAAAAATAAAAAGAGCTGCAAATGCAACTCTTTAAACTTGTAAACAATTAAAAATATTTTCTTTTTCCTTTGGGGACAGGGCTTAATAACGCTTTTTAAAATTACGATTGTTGTTATTACGATTATCATAACCACCACGATTATCTCTTCCGCCACCGCCTCTGTTATCTCTGCTTCCACCACGATTATCTCTTCCACCACCACCTCTGTTATCGCGTCCTCCAAAATTTTGTCTGCGATTATTATTACTTCTGCCATAATCATCTCTTTCAAAATTCTGATTGCGATGTTTAATATATGGTGTGTTGCTGAATTCTAATTGCCCGCCGGTAATGCTGTCCAACTCTGTGCGTATTACTTCATCAGCCACCAATTCTTTATGCCAGTTGCTGTAAGCGAGTTTCATGTAATAAGCAATGGCATGTGCGAAGCCTGCTTTCTTTTCAGGGTCTTCTTCATGTAATGCTTTATCAATCACCACTTCCAAATTCTTTCCTAAATGAGAATATTTTGGTTTGCGTTTAGGGTAAGGCAATGGATCCGGTTTACCTTTATAGGTTTCTTTTTGCGGAATGGGATACGGGCTATCAATATCTAATTTAAAATCGCTGATAAAAAATAAATGATCCCATAGCATATGGCGAAAATCATCCACGTTGCGCAAATGCGGATTTAAAAATCCCATTAATTCAATAATAGATTTGGCCTGCATATTACGTTTATCGCGGTCTTCGATGGTTAACACATATTCCACCATCTTCTGAATATGTCTGCCATATTCACGCATGCTCAAATAATTTCTGGTAGTATTATACTCCATGTTTTCGTACTTCATGTAAAGCAAATGTAAGTAATAGCAAGTGTTTTGCGTAATTTTTGTGAAATCGGCAACGGTAATGCTATTCGGCTGTTGTTGCGTCGCACACTTCAGCTTTCAGCAGTTTAATCATCATTCTTTATCTTCGCTTCATGGAACAATTGTTGCAACAAATAGAAGCTTATAAAAAAGAAGTGAACGATTATCAGGCAAATAATGCGGATGCGGTGGAAGCATTTCGTATAAAATATCTTGGTACAAAAGGCTTAGTGAAAACGGTAATGGGCGAAATGAAAAATGTTCCCAATGAGAGAAAAAAAGAATTCGGACAAATATTAAATGAGTTTAAATTATTTGTTGAAACAAAATTTCAATCACTTACAGAAAGCAACGCTCAACTATCTACTTCCGACTCCGAATTAATTGATTGGAGTTTGCCCGGAGATACCGTTGCTGTTGGAACAAGACACCCATTAAGTATTGTACGCAATCAAATTGTATCTATTTTTAAAAGATTGGGTTTTGCGGTTGCAGAAGGTCCGGAGATTGAAGATGATTGGCACAATTTTGGCGCCATGAATTTACCGGAAGATCATCCTGCACGTGATATGCAAGATACTTTTTACATCAATCAAAATCCAGCGTGGTTACTGCGCACGCATACCAGCAGCGTACAAGCTCGTGTGATGGAAAAACAAAAACCACCTATCAGAGTCATTTGTCCTGGACGAGTATATAGAAATGAAACCATCAGTGCGAGAGCACATTGTTTCTTTCATCAGGTAGAAGGTTTATATATTGATGAAAATGTAAGTTTCGCAGATTTGAAACAAACATTATACTTTTTTGTACAAGAAATGTTTGGCAAGGATACTAAGGTTCGTTTTCGTCCATCTTATTTTCCATTTACAGAACCCAGTGCAGAAATGGATATCAGTTGTTTGATATGCGGTGGCGATGGTTGTAATGTTTGCAAACATACCGGATGGGTAGAAATTTTAGGAAGCGGTATGGTGCATCCGAAAGTGTTAGAGAATTTTGGTATTGATTCTAATAAGTATACCGGCTTTGCATTTGGTATGGGTGTTGAAAGAATTTGTCAGTTAAAATATAGAGTGAATGATCTTCGATTATATTCTCAAAACGATGTTCGTTTCTTAAAACAATTTACAGGCGCATTATAATAAATGAAAGTTATTATTTAGTACAACAGATTTTGCAATACAATATTTATTGTTAATTATAATAGTATTCAATTACCTTCAAAGTTGTCACTCAATTATAATACCCATAACCCTGCACAATGCTTGCTATTATTTTGTTCTTTTTGGGACATTGGTTTTTGTCTCTGTTTTTTCATTCTTTTTTTTTACATCGCTTTGCTTCTCATAAAATGTACACCACCAGCAAAGGATGGGAACGTACATTTTATTTTACCACTTGGTTAGTACAAGGTTCTTCTTTTTTGGTGCCACGTGCTTATGGTGTAATGCACAGGATGCATCATACATACAGCGACACAGAAAAAGATCCGCACTCACCGCATTTCTTTCGAGATGTATATCAAATGATGCATCATACCATTACTATTTTTCGTGGATTTTTAACAGGCAAAAATTTACCCGAACAACAATTTATTGAAGAATATTTACCGGTTTGGGATAAGCTAGATAAGTTTGGTCATCATATCATCACGCGATTATTATTTGGTGCGGCTTACACAACATTCTATATTTATTTTGCCCCTAATTATTGGTGGTTTCTATTATTACCCATTCATTTTATGATGGGACCAATTCAGGGCGCTATTGTAAATTGGTGCGGACATAAATACGGCTACAGTAATTTTGATAATGGCGATCATTCAAAAAACACAACACCATTCGGAATATTATTAATGGGAGAATTATTTCAGAACAATCATCACTATGCAAAAGACGATGCCAACTTTGCCAAGAAATGGTACGAGTTTGATTTAACTTATCAAATTATGCGTGGATTGAATTTTGTTCGGGTGATTAAATTGATTCCTATTCCTGTTAAATCAAAAGAATAAGATTCTATCTTCTACATTTGTATTGTTCATTACAACATTGAATGGTACACAAAACAAAAGGCATTATTCTAAGAACGGTAAAGTATGGTGATACAAGTATCATCACAACTGTTTATACTGAATTGTTTGGTGTGCAAACCTATATAGTGAAAGGCGCTCGTCAGTCATCTAAAAAAACACAGAGTAAGGCCAGTTATTTTCAGCCCGCTGCCATTTTAGAAATGGAAGTCTATCACAATGAATTGAAGCAAATGCAATTCATTAAAGAATATCAATGGAGTTTTTTTTATGAAAAAATTTTTTTTGATGTAACGCGTAATGCGGTTGCAATGTATGTGATTGAATTATTGCAGCACAGTTTGAAACAACCGGAAGCGCATCCCGAATTATTTTATTTTATTGAAAATACATTGCAGCAATTGGATAAAGGCGACGATCGTTTAATAGCGAATCTGCCATTGCATTTTACTTTGCACTTGGGAAGTGAATTGGGATTTAGAATTTTAGGTGAATATCATAGCGATACAACTGTAATTGATTTGCAGGAAGGAAATTTTGTGAAAGAGGTTCCATTGCATCAGTATTATCTTTCTAATGAAACTGCACAAATCACTTCACAATTATTATCAGCAAAAAATTATGAAGCGGCTTCAACAATTTTATTGAACAGAAATATCCGAAAGCAATTATTAGAAGCGTATCAAACTTTTATGCAGTTGCATATTACAGGCTTCGGCGAACTGAGAAGCGTTGGCGTTTTGCAGGAAATATTTGCGTAACCACATGATTTTTTTTGCGTTCTATTTTTAAAGCATCAACAATTTTTTTAATTACAAACGCAACAGTTACACACAATAAAATATCTGCCAATAAATTTAAAACAGAGAAAGTATCTTTTGCATTGATGAGATTTTCCGGAGCTGCGGTAAAAAAAGCTAAAGGCCATCCGAAGATATCGGTGTCAGTAAAATTAGTTTCAATATCAGAAGTGCTGAAAGTAATGGCAGTAAATAAAACAACAGTGATTAAAGAAATGAAAGAAACATTTTTCATCAAGCTACTTTTTTTATGGTTGCGTTAGATCCTATTTTATTATTTTCTAAATTTTCAATCAACACAACTCCCGGCCTCTTCCCTTTTTTAAAACTTCCTAAAACATTATCCATTTGTAATGCTTTCGCGCCATTCAATGTTGCCCATTTCAATAATTCCGTTTCTGCAATATTTGGATGATATTTTTTAATTGTTTTCATTTCATCCAAAATACTTAAACTCCAATTGCTTGCCAGGCTATCGGTTCCAATTACCATGTTACATTGATGTTCTAAAAAGAGCGAAATTGGCGGAAATGCATTCTCTATATAGGCATTAGCATTAACGCATAAACAATAGAAAAATTGTTGATTGTGCTGCGATTGTGCTGCTAAAAATTCAATATCACTTTTTTGGGTGAAAGTGTTGTGTACAAAAATTACCTGCTTGGCATTGGATAATTTATTAGCATAAGATTGAAGACTGCTTTTGCCGGTTGGTTGAAAAAAGGAATGATCTAAATTCATTTTATTATACATCCTGATAAAATCGCCGCTGCCATTAATAAATAAATTGTCTTCAAAAGATGTTTCCTGATTATGTATGGTTGTTGTCTTGTTTTGAAAATAAGGATTCATCAATTCCCATAATTCATTGGAAACAGAATAAGGCGCATGTGGTGCAAGAGAAAGTTGGGAGCCCGGAGTCTGGAGTCTGGAGAAAGCATCATAACAAGTTTTACTTCTTTCAAATCTTTGTTGTGCAACTTGTGGTAACCATCCGCTTACTTCAATAAAATTGTAATATATATTTCTTTGTTTTGTTTTTTGATGAAGCGTTAAAGTATTATTACAAATATCTCCCACCGCAACAATACCATTTGCTATCATTTCATCTTCTGCTGTTGCAATAGCATCCAATATTTCATCTTCCGGAAAGTGACGTTGTGTTACTACGCTGAAAACAAAATCAACCAACCCCGTTTTTTCCGGAATCAATCCTTTCATATGACTTAATTCCAAATGACAATGACAATTGATAAAACCGGGAGAGAGAATGCCATAAAATAATTGAATATCATCACCCGCATTTTTTTCATCAATTATTTCAATCACTTTTCCATGCTCATCAGTAATTAAAACATTTTGATGATCGAGTAATTGATACCCATCAAATAAATAATCGGCTTTAAATTTTTGGTAAGACAAGATGTTATTTTTCGAAGCGAAGGTCTGTGTTTTTATAATTGATGAAAGCAATTTGAAAACTAAGCTTGTGCAATGATTAAACTCAGAAAATCTAATAAATTCAGAGTTAGCAGGGTGTATTTAAAAATTCAAACAAAATTTTTATTGAAAATCAACTAGTTATAAAGGTTCGATAAAAAATAGTTGCTTATATTTTTGGAAAATCAATTGCAGTAACTCACCTTTGCACTCCCGAAAAAAATCGGGATATTTTATGATCAGCGGGATAGCGCCGATCTCACTTAAACAAAATTATCATGAGTAAACTTCATTTCACTACAAAACATGCGAACGAGGCTACCGTTAAACACAACTGGTATATTGTGGACGGTACTAATCAAACCGTTGGTCGCATTGCATCAAAAATTGCTGCTGTTCTTCGCGGAAAGAACAAAGCGTATTACACACCGCACGTAGATTGCGGCGATTATGTAATTATCGTTAATGCAGAAAAAGTTGTTTTTACTGGAAATAAAGCCGAACAAAAACAATACATTAATTATTCAGGTTATCCCGGCGGTAAAAAAGAAGAAGCTGCACAAGATTTATTGAAACGTCGCCCCGAAGTAATTATGGAAAGAGCCATCAAAGGCATGTTACCAAAAAATCGTTTGGGTCGTAAAATGTTCAAGAAATTATTTGTGTATGTTGGTACACAACATCCGCATGGAGCACAACAACCTAAAGAATTAAAATTCTAATTACCAAAATTTATCATTCCAAATTTTAATAAATGGAAAAACAAAAAAATGCAGTTGGTCGCCGTAAAGAAGCCGTAACCCGTGTTTTCATTAGCAAGGGTGATGGTAAGATCACTGTTAACGACAAAAATTATAAAGACTATTTCCCATTAGTGTATTTACAAAATCAAGTAGAAGCCCCATTAAAAGTTTCAGAAGTGGTTGGCAAATTTGATATTGTTGTTAATGCACAAGGTGGCGGATTGAAAGGACAAGCAGAAGCAATTAAATTAGGCATTGCTCGTGCATTGTTGGAAGTAAATCCTGAATTCCGTCCTGTATTAAAAGCAGCCGGTCATTTGAAACGTGATCCACGTGGTGTTGAACGTAAGAAGTTTGGTCATAAAAAAGCACGTCGTAGCTTCCAGTTCAGTAAACGTTAATCATTACAATCAAACAAATTCATCAAACACATTTATATTAATACAATGGAAAATAACACTTCATTACAACAGCAACTTTTGGAAGCCGGTGTTCACTTTGGCCATCTGAAAAAGAAGTGGAATCCAAAGATGTTACCATACATCTTTGCTGAAAAGAAAGGTATTCACATCATTGATTTGAATAAAACTGTAGATCATTTACAGGAAACTGCTGCCGCAATGAAACAAATTGCAAAGAGTGGAAAAAAGATCATGTTTGTGGCTACTAAAAAACAAGCAAAAGAAATTGTTAGCGAATGCGCTAAAAAAGTAAACATGCCTTTTGCAACAGAACGTTGGTTGGGTGGTATGTTAACAAACTTCAACACTGTTCGTAAGAGCGTAAAGAAAATGCAGAGCATTGAAAAAATGTTGAATGATGGCAGTGCAGAAAGCTTGACCAAAAAAGAACGCTTAACATTAAGTCGTGATAAAGAAAAAATGGAAAAAGTATTGGGCGGTATTGCACAATTAGGTCGCTTACCGGCTGCCTTATTCCTTGTAGATATTGGTCACGAGCATATTGCATTGGCAGAAGCAAAACGCTTAGGCATCACAACTTTTGGTATGGTAGATACTAATTGTGATCCTAATAAAGTTGATTTTGCTATTCCGGCAAATGATGATGCAACAAAATCAATTGCTATCATTACTAATTATTTGGTAGCTGCTATTGCAGAAGGTTTGGCTGAACGCCAAGCTTCAAAAGATGAAGAAGAATCACATGATCATGATTCTAATGAAAATGAAGCAAAAGCGCGCAGATTAGAAGCCGAAGCACAAGCAGAAGGTGGTCGTGGTCGCAGAGGTCGTGGTCCTGTTGATGCTGCTGCTCCGGGCGGTCAACCAAAACGTCGAGTACCAAACACTCGTCGACCTGCAGGTGGTGGAAGATAATAATCATCAATAAATCATTGGGTCATTAGTCATTCAGTGAAATGTTTGATTATTGACCCATCTTTTATAACACCATTCAACATCATTGTAATTTTATCCCGATGAATATCTGGACACAATTCAACTGTAACAATGTCTTCATCTTTTTATAATATAAATGACAAAAACTACAGATAATTTTGCGGCACAATCTTCGATAACAATAATAAAATTAAAAAGGAGAAACATATTATGAGTACAACCATAGCAATTACCGCTGCCGATATTAATAAGTTGCGTCAGGCAACCGGAGCAGGTATGATGGATTGCAGAAAAGCATTAACCGAAACTAATGGCGACTTTGAAGCTGCTATTGATTGGTTACGTAAACAAGGACAAAAAGTAGCCGCTAAACGCAGCGATCGTGAAGCGAAAGAAGGTGTGATTATTGCAAAAACAACAGCAGATAATAAAACCGGATTTATTGTTTGTATTAGTTGTGAAACAGATTTCGTTTCAAAGAATGCAGACTTTGTTGCATTTGCACAAAGCATTGCAGACGCTGCTGTTTCCAATAATGCAAAAACTGTAGAAGAATTAAATGAAGTAACAATCAATGGTGCTAAAGTTGCCGATATGATTAATGATAAATTGGCATCTATTGGCGAAAAAATTGGTGTAAGCAGATTTGAAAGAATAGAAGCACCTTTTGTTGCGTCTTATATTCATGGTGCAAACAGAATGGGTGTTTTGGTTGCATTAAATCAGGAAGCTGCTGAAGCAGGAAAAGATATTGCAATGCAAATTGCGGCTATGAATCCATTGGCTGTTGATGCAGAGAGTATTCCTGCAACTACCATTGAAAGAGAAAGAGCGATTGTTGTGGAAACAATGAAAGCCGATCCTAAAATGGCTGGCAAACCGGAAGAAATGATTGCTAAAATTGCAGAAGGTAAATTAAATGCCTTTTTTAAGGAACAAACTTTATTGGCACAACCTTTTGTAAAAGACAGCAGCAAATCTGTTGCTGATTATTTAAAAAGTGTGAATGCCGGATTGAAAGTGATTGAGTTCAAAAGAGTGGCATTAGGATAAAAATTAAATTCAATATAATAGCAAAAAGGAAACATTTCATCGTGTTTCCTTTTTTCGTTTTGGTGCATCATCAAAAATTCAGGTTATTTGCAAACGAAATAAAACCTTACCCATGCTTCCAAAATACAAACGCGTTCTTCTTAAATTATCCGGTGAAGCTTTATTGGGCAACCAAAAAAATGGTGATCCATTCGATCCAAAGGTCATAGAACAATATGCGCATGATATTAAATTGGTAACTGATTTGGGTGTGCAAGTAGCTATTGTAATTGGAGGAGGTAATATTTATCGCGGTATGAATGAAGCTGATAGCGGCATTGAACGTGCACATGGTGATTATATGGGCATGTTAGCAACAGTAATTAATGCAATGGCGATGCAGGCCATGTTGGAAAGAATTGGTGTTTATACGCGTTTACAAAGTGCTATCAACATGGAACAAGTGGCAGAACCATATATCCGCAGAAAAGCATTGCGCCACTTAGAAAAAGGTCGTGTTGTTATTTTTGGTGCCGGAACAGGTAATCCCTATTTTACTACAGATACTGCCGGAAGTTTGCGTGCCATTGAAATGAAAGCCGATGTTATTTTGAAAGGAACAAGAGTAGATGGTATTTATAATGCTGATCCGGAAAAAGACCCAACTGCTAAACGTTTTGAAAAATTAAGTTTTGAAGAATGTATTAGCAAGAATTTGCGTGTGATGGACATGACAGCATTTACTTTATGCATGGAAAATAAATTACCGATTATTGTTTTTGATATGAACAGACCCGGAAATTTATTGCAGGTAGTAGAAGGTATGAATGTGGGAACATTGGTTAGTTAGTTTATCCGTTGGTGTAATATTTTTCTTCCTTGTATTCTCCTTGGTAACTTCAATTTTATTATGAAGAAAGTAACCATTATATGTTTTTTGTTGATGCAACTTTTTGCTAATGCACAACAACGTTTATCATTATCCGATGCAGTCAGCACAGCATTAAAAAATAATTTAGGCATTCGTGTTGCAAAAAACAATGTATTCATCGCAACTATAAATAATGATTATGGAATTGCCGGTGGATTACCTTATGTAACACTTACGGGTTCAGATAATGAGCAATCTTTAAATCTGAATCAAACATTAAATGGAGGAACAAAAATTGAAAGAAGCGGCGCCACCAGTAATGCAGCTTCGGTTGGTGTTGGTGCAGGTGTTTTAGTGTATAATGGAGGAAAGGTTATTGCAGAAAAAAAGCGATTGGAAAATGTGCAGGCAGTAAACGAGTATCAATTAACCTCACGCGGATTAACATTGGCTAGCAATGTGATGCTGAAATATTTTGATATTGTTCGTCAACAGAGTTATGCTAAAACATTAGAAAAATCTATCGAAGTTTCTAAACAAAAATTATCCATCGTTCAAACACAAAAAGAAATTGGTGTTGCCAACAATGCCGATTTATTTCAATCCCAATTGGATTTGAATGCACAACTTCAATCATTACAGGCACAACAATTAGTTATTGATCAGGATAAAACAGATTTGCTGACACTTTTAACTTTAAAAACAGATTCAACTATTATTATCAGCGATACTATTTTGGTGGATCAATCTATAAAATTAGATTCTATTTTAAATCATCTTGATATCAATCCTGATATAGTTGCAGCTGAAAAACAAATTCGCATCAATGAATTATTAGAAACAGAAATATTGGCGCAACGTTATCCATCTATTTCTGCAACAACGGGGTTTAATTATAATAGATCTGAAAACTCTGCAGGAAGCGTTTTGTTTAATCAGAATTATGGTCCGTATGTAGGATTTAATTTTGCGCTGCCTATTTTTAATGGCGGTGTTTATAAAAAACAATCACAGGTTGCTACACTTACAACCGGCAACTCAAAATTATTAAGAGACACTTTGGTGTTGGCGTATAATTCTATTGCTTTTAAAAACTGGCAAGCATATAAAAGTAATTTACAACAACTGCAAACACAACAAAAAAATTATGATTTGTCATTACAATTATTGGATTTAGTATTACAACGGTTTCAATTACGTCAGGCAACTATTATCGATGTAAAGCAAGCCCAGCAAAGCTTTGAGAATGCAGGCTATCAATTGGTTAATTTAAGTTATGCAGCAAAGGTTTCAGAAATTCAATTAAAGAAATTAATTAACCGATTAAGTTTCTAACTTTATTTCATGTACGTTCAATCAAAGTTACCCAATGTAGGTACTACTATTTTTACGGTGATGAGTTCATTGGCATTGGAATATAATGCGGTGAATTTGGGTCAAGGCTTTCCTGATTTTTTAATGAGTGGTGAATTAACTTCTTTGGTGAATGATGCGATGAAAAAGGGATTCAATCAATATACTCACATGTGTGGTTTGCCATTATTGCGTGAAAGATTGGCTGAAAAAGCGGAGAAATTATATCAAACAAAAATTAATCCTGAAACACAAATTACAGTTACACCCGGCGGCACTTATGCGATATATACTGCACTTACAACTGTTTTACAAAGAGGAGATGAAGTAATTGTTTTTGAACCTGCTTACGATAGTTATATTCCCAACATTGAAGTTAACGGCGCTATTCCGGTTTTGATTTCTTTGAAACATCCTGATTATTCTATTCCATGGGATGAAGTAAGACAAAAGATCAATGCTAAAACAAGAATGATCATGATCAACTCTCCGCATAATCCAACCGGAGCAGTGTTGAGTAAAAATGATATTGATGAGTTAAGAAAAATAGTTACTGATACAAACATTATTGTATTAAGTGATGAAGTGTATGAGCATCTGATATTTGATGATATTCAACATCAATCTGTTTTACGGTATCCCGATTTGTTAGAAAGAAGTTTTGTATGTTTTTCTTTTGGAAAAACATATCACTGCACCGGATGGAAATTGGGTTATTGTATTACATCCGGAGCATTGATGAAAGAATTTAGAAAAGTGCATCAATTCAATTGTTTTAGTTGCGATACGCCCAAACAATATGCGCTAGCAGAATATATTAAAAATGAAGATGCCTATTTATCATTAGGACCCTTCATTCAACAAAAGAGAGATTTTTTTCGAGAGCTGATGAAAGCCACACCATTCAAATGTATTCCATCACACGGAAGTTATTTTGAATGTTACGGATATGATTTTACAAATGAATCGGATAAAGATTTAGCCATTCGTTTAACAAAAGAATGTGGCATTGCTACCATTCCCGTTTCTGTTTTTTATAAAAACAGAGAAGACAATAAAGTATTGCGTTTTTGTTTTGCCAAAAAAGAAAGTACTTTAGAAAAAGCAGTCGAGAAATTAGTTACATTGAAATAAAAACAGCAATCTTTTTAAGATTGCCGCTGAATCGGAGGTGTTGTTTGTTTATTTCTTCAACTCATTAATCTTAACAGCAGGGACTAACTGATTACTTACTTTTTGTACTATTATATCTTTTGCAACATTGAATGATGCAGTTTGCCTGATATTCACAGAGGATGCACCAATCTTTACATCATATTTTCCACTTTCGGTAATCCATGAAGCAGATTTTGTATCGAATGAAGAAAGATCATTTGCAGTAATATTAAAATTGATGGTTTGTGATTGACCCGGTTGTAACAAATTTGTTTTTGCAAATGCTTTTAACTCCTCACTTGGTTTATCGACAATTTTTCCCGGTGCACTGATATATAATTGAACGACTTCTTTTCCGGCAACTGCACCTGTATTTGTAATAGTTATTGATGCTGTTATTTTTCCATCAAAAGTAGGGCTGCTTAATTTTAAATTGCCGTAGTTGAAATTGGTGTATGACAGACCATAACCAAATTCATAAGCAGGTTTTACATTGAATGTGTTGTAATAACGATAGCCCACATAAATTCCTTCCTCATAAGTTACTTCTGCGGGAACGCCACCAAAGAAACTTTTTTTCTTTGGTCCGTTAGTGTTTAATTCTTTACCCGGAAAATTTTTGGCCGAAGGAATATCATTATAATTGACTGCAAAACTGGTTGCTAATTTTCCTGAAGGATTTACTTTTCCGCTTATCACATCTGCAATGGCATTACCTGCTTCCATACCGGGTTGCCATGCTAATAAAATAGCATCAGGATAATCTCTCCAACTATTTACTTCAATAATACCACCGATATTTAAAACAACAATTACTTTTTTTCCTACAGCATGAAAAACATCACTCGCATTTTTGATTAAATCTTTTTCAACAGTTGATAAAGTAAAATCGTTCTCTACTTCTCTGTCTGCACCCTCACCGGCATTTCTTCCAATTGTAATAATGGCTGCATCGGTTGTACCGGCTTCTTTTTGTAAAAGTGCTATTGTCAAAGATTGTTCAGGAACGGGTGGGACTAATTCAAAAAAGAATTTTGGTTTTGTTCTTTTTGATTTTACATCAGCAATATATTGCTCATAAATTTTTTTTAAATCATTTTCAACAGTATAACCGGCATTGGCTAATCCTTGTAATAAAGAAACGGAGTAAGCTTTGTTTACGTCGCCACTACCTGTTCCGCCACAAATAATATCGTAAGATGTATTACCAAACAATGAAACTTTTTTAGAAGACATTAAAGGCAATGCATTATTATTATTTTTTAATAAGATCATTCCTTCGCTTGCAGCCTTACGTGATAGCTTAGCATGTGCTACTAAGTCTGGCGAGTTCGAGTTTTTATATTTTTGATATTCAGGCGATGCTAATACTAATTGTAAAACACGGGTTGCATTTTCATCTAATATTTTTTCATCTAATGTTCCGTTCTTAACAGCATCAACAATTGTTTTTGTTTGAATAGGTGTTCCGGGCATTAAAAGATCATTGCCCGCTTTCATTTGTGCAACCGCATCTTTTCCGCCAAACCAATCTGTCATCACCAAACCTTTAAAACCCCATTCCTTTCTTAAAACATTGGTTAACAAATCATGACTTTCCGAAGCATAAGTACCATTGATATAATTATAAGATGACATCACCGTCCATGGTTGAGATTTTTTTACAGCTATCTCAAATCCTTTTAAATAAATTTCTCTCAATGCTCTTTCACTTACAATTACATTTACACTATTTCTGTTAGTCTCTTGATTATTTGCAGCAAAGTGTTTGATGGAAGTGCCTACATCATTAGATTGTATACCATTTACAATAGCAGCGGTTATATTGCCTGCTACTACAGGATCTTCGGAATAATATTCAAAATTTCTTCCACCCAAAGGATTGCGATGTATGTTTAATGCCGGTCCTAATATTACACCAACTCCATATTCTTTTGCTTCATTACCAAATGCAGCACCTACTTTTTTCACCAATGATGTATCCCATGAAGAAGCCAATAAGGTTCCAACAGGCCATGCAGTTGCATAATATGTTTTAGAAGAATCATTATTTCTGGTAGGAGAAATTCTTACACCGGCAGGTCCGTCAGCCATAGTAACTATAGGAATTCCGAATTCATTAAAGCCATGTGTTCTTCCGGCAGCACCAGGAACTTTTTCGGGAATTTTTTTATCAGCATCATCTGTTGGTGGCAACATAGCATTTAATGCAGCCGTTGAACTGTCACTTGTTTTTTTATCATTGTTTGCGGTAGGTCCGGGCATAATCATACCCATACCGGTTACCAATTTTGCCTTTTGCTCAATGGTCATGGCTGCAATCACTTGCTTAATAGTTGATGGTGTTAATTGAGGTAAAGTTGGCTTGTTTGTAGTTTGTGCAATTAGTAAAACAGGCAAACCAAAAAGAAGAACTGCAAGAAAAATCTTTTTCATATCACAATCGTTTTATTGTGGTATAAAGGTCGTAAGGAAAAAGCTTGTTGTAATTGATATTTGTCAAATATTGGAACGAATACGACTTAATGTTTCCTGTGTAATACCGAGATAAGAAGCGATGTATGATAACGGAACACGTTGAATCATTTCAGGATATTTCTTCAATAAATTTTCATAACGAGTTTGTGCGGTTTCGAATTGAATAGAATCCATCCTGTATTGAGATAAGATCAATGAACGAGATAACATTTTACGAAATAATTTTTCTATATCATGATATTGATCGCTTAAACGCATCAGATCGTCATGATGAATGCCGAATACCCGTGCCGGTTCAATAGTATGGATGATTAATCGGCTTGGTATTCTTTCAAAAAAACTAATGATGGAAAGAAAAAAAGTTTCATCCATAGCGATCCATTCGGTTACTTCTTTTTCATTTTTATAATAATAGATCCTGGCAATGCCTTTTTCAATAAAAAAAATATAATCGGCAATAGAATTTTCACGAACTAAAAAATGATCTTTCGGCACACTCCATTCTTTCCACGCACTCATAAATGCATCCTTACTTTCAGTTGAAAGAAGAGTAATTTCATCTAAAGCTTTTGTTAATGCCGACATGCAACGCGATTAAAACAGAAAGATAATAAAAAAGCCGCTGCAAATAATTGCAACGGCTCAATCACCAAAACCAACTGTACTATTAAAACCAACTCCCTATAAATGATTCATTTACTTTTTCGTTTCTTACTTTTTCGCTTCTTCTTTTTCTTTGAATTCTATGGCGAATTAATGCTGCTACCATTAAAGGCAAGAAGATGATCGTTAATGGCGGAATACCTAAGATGCTGATCCATTTACCCCCAAACATTTTACGCATGGGCCTTCTTAATCGTTCTGCAATTAAATACATAGATGGAACGATGATTAATGTCATGAAGAAAGCAAACGCCAAACCAAAAATAATTGTCCAGCTTAACGGTTTCCAGAATGCCACATTATCTCCACCTAAAAATATATGCGGATTCAATGAAGAGAATAAAGAGATAAAATTAATATTGAATCCAACTGCAATCGGAATAAAACCTAATATCGCTGCTAATGCAGTTAATAACACAGGAATGATACGTGTTTTTCCGGCAGCAATAACTGCTTCTCTTGTTTTCATTCCACGTGCTCTTAATTCATCTGCAAATTCAATTACTAAAATTCCATTCTTCACTACAATACCGGCCAGACCTACGATGCCAAGCCCTGTCATTAGAACAGAAACTTCCATTCCTGTTAAAGAGAATCCCAATAACACACCAATCACACTAAAAATAATTTCTGTTAAGATGATGACAGATTTACTTACGCTGTTAAATTGAATGACTAATGTGATCAATATCAATGCTAATGCAATGACCAATGCTTTTGCTAAGAATGCACCTGTTTCTGCTTGTTGTTCGCCTTCTCCGGTTTGTTTAATGGTTACACCATCCGGAACATTTTTAAAGTTGGCAATATGTTTTGCCAATACTACATTCACACCGGTTGCATTGTAACCTTGTGTGGTTAATACATTGGAACGAAGTGTAATTAAGCGTTTTTGATTTTTACGTTTAACACTTCCTAATGTTGATGTTGGCTCTACTTTAACCAATGCACTGATAGGAACATTTTTTACAGCACCACCGGAAGCCATATCTCTGAACGAGATGCGCATGTTCAGCAGATCAATTAAATTTTTGCGTTGTAATTCATTATTGCGCAATTGAATTTTATATTCATCTTTTCCTTCTTTTATTTTAGAAACTTCTTTGCCAAACAAAGCGGTTCTTATTTGCTGACCAATCTGTCCGGATGAAACGCCTTCAATCAAAGCTCTGTTTCTATCAACAGTTAAAGTAATTTCAGGATTCTTCAAATCAATATCCATCTTTAACTCTTCCACACCGGGAACTTGAATTGAATCAAGATAAATCTTTAATGAAGATGCTGTTTTAATTAAGTCATCAAAATCTTCACTGGCAATTTCTATATTAACAGGCGGATCTGTTGGTGGTCCGCCACCTTCTTGATCTACACTTATTTCCGCACCCGGTATGCCTTTCATCACTGCACGGATTTTATCTAAATAAGGTTTGGTAGAAACTCCATTTCTTTTTTCGTACTCAACAAAAGAAACTTGTATTCTTCCTAATTCACTTCTGGTACTTCTATCACCACTGGTTGGATCACTTGCACCAACTGCAATATTGCTGATCACACTTTCAACGATCGGATTTGTTTGTCCATTCTCGATGCCCAATACTTTATCAACCTTTGTTTCTAAAGTTTTTGTTACAGAATCAGTATAAGTAACATTAGTGCCAACCGGTAATTTCAAGTACACATAAATTTGATTGGGATCTGCTTTCGGAAAAAATACAACACCCACTCTTTGTGTTGATACTGAAACAACAAAAATAAAAAGCGATAAAAACAATAATCCGATTGTGCCTAATAATAAATGAACCGGCCTCCATCCTTTCAATGCCCAACGCAATAATGTTTCATAATGATTCATGATCCATGGCAATGCATGGTGTTGGAAATAATGAATAGCATGATCTAATACATAACGATTCAATAAAATCAACAATAAAAAGAAGATTAATAAATTACCCCAGAAAGTGGCACCGGCTAAGTCTAATAAAATTCCTAATACAAATGCAATCCAAAATCCCTTCTTTTTGAAGATGGCATTTTTGGGTTCTTTCATTTCTTCATCATCAACATGATTCATAAAATCAACTGCAAAAACAGGATTCATGATGAATGCTACCACCAATGATGCCGCTAAAGTAAATATCAACATCGTTGGTAAATACACCATGAATTTACCAATGATACCCGGCCAAAATAATAATGGAAAGAAAGGCGCCAACGTAGTTAATGTTCCGGCTAATACCGGCACAAAAACCTCTCCGGCAGCCATTCTTGCAGAAGTAGTGATAGGGATTTTTCCTTTGCTTTGAACAAATATGCGATGCGTATTTTCAATTACTACAATGGCATCATCCACAATAATGCCTAATCCGAATAATAATGCAAAGAGTACAATAAAGTTTAAGGTAACATGTGTGCCAACAATTAAATCTGCACCCGGTAAAAATACAAATGCCACGAACATGCTTAACGGAACGGATAATGCTACAAAGAATGCATTGACTACGCCCATAAAGAACATCAATACTATTAATACTAAAATAAAACCAATTACTATTGAATTAACCAAATCATTGAACGATGATCTTGTTTTAATACTTTGATCTCCGGTAATAACCGCTTTTAAATCTTTTGGAAATAAAACACCTTTCGATTCTTCTACTATTTTTTTAACACCATCACTTGTTTCAATTAAATTTTCTCCGCTGCGCTTGATGATGTTTAGTGTTACCACATTCTTACCATCTAATCTTGCGAAACTTTCCTTTTCTTTAGTAGTATCTTTTACCGAAGCAATATCTTTTAAATAAACAGGCGCACCTGTTTGATTGCGAATAACGATCTTCTCAATATCATAGGCGGTTTTTAACTGACCTTTCAATTGAAGGTTTCGTTTCATATTTCCCACTTCCAATAAACCACCTGATATATCTAAGTTTTCGCGTTGTACTGCATTGCTGATATCATCAAATGTTACACCTGCACTTTGCATTCTGTAATTATCAACATTGATTTGAAACTCACGTTCCGGTGCACCTACTAAATCAACACGATTGATTTGCGGTAAATCTTCTAATTTATCTTTCAAATCATCTGCATATTTTTTTAAACGCTGTAAATCATAATCACCACTTAAGTTTACATACATGATGGGTTGCTCACTGAAGCTTACTTCCAATACTGTTGGCTCTTGCGTAAGATCGGTTGGAAGATCTTGTTTTGATTTATCAACCGCATCTTTTACTTTTTGTAAAGCCACATCTGTTTTTACTTCCGTATCAAATTCAACAACGATAGCAGAAAAATCTTGTTGAGAAGTACTGGTAAACTTTTTAATTTTTGCACCGGTAATTCCTTTGATTTGTTTTTCAATCGGCCTTGTTACAAGGTTCTCAATATCTTTCGGAGAATTGCCTACATAAACAGTAGAAACATAAATAGTAGGAATAACAATATCAGGAAACTGTTCTTTCGGTAATGTTACAAATTGATAAATACCACCCAAGCTCACAAATAACATGATGAGATAAATGGATGTTTTATTTTTGATGCTCCACGAAGTAGGCGCAAATTCTTTGAACTTATCCGTTATGTTTTGTATTACACTCATACAATTAGTTTAAATATGGTTGTTCTGATTTTGAAGAAAGAAACAATGAACGAATCATCTTTCAATCACTATTGTTTAATATCGGTTGTGATCAATTGACCATCGTATAAACTTTGATAGCCATCGGTGATGATTTGATCCCCTGCTTGCAAACCGCTTTTAATTTCTTGTGTATCTGCATATAATTCTCCTACCACCACTTGTTTTTTTCTTGCAATAAGTTTACCATTTTCTTTTACTGCAACCAGTACAAATTTCCCCTTATCATCTGTTTGAATAGTATTGAGCGGGGCTGTAATTGCATTAGCAGATGAATAATCTTGAATCTGTACCATTGCTACCTGATTCGGATAAAATGCATTGTTGGCGGGAATTTTAGCTTCTGCAAAAAAACTTCTGCTATTGGCATCAATTAATTTTCCCGCAACAGTAATAACGGCATTAATAGATTTGTTGATATCCGGTAATGTAACTTTTACATGCGTACCCACTTTTACTTTGCCTAAATAATTTTCGGGAATTTGTGTAGTTATTTTAAGATCGTTTGTGTTTACAATTTTGATTTGCCCTGCACCTGTAAAAAATTCACCTACTCTAATGTTCACATCATCAGCAACGCCACTCACATCAGCATAAACATTAGTAAAATTTAATTGTTCCTGAGCAATCTTCACCTGTTCGTCTGTTGCTTTAATTTGATTGGATATATTCTCTACTGTATTTTTTGCAGTAATTAATTGAACTTCTGTACCAATATTCTGTGCCCACAAATTCTTTTGCTTTTCATATAAAGTATTTGCAAAATCTAATTGTGTTTTTAATGACTGAATATTTTTTTGTGCAAATTGTAAATTGCGCAATGCAATGGAATTATCTAATCTTAATAAAAGTTGGCCTTTGCTAACCACATCACCTTTCTTCACAAAAATTTCTTTCACCTGCCCTCCACCATTACGCGGGGTTACATAAGAAATATTTACGGCTTCTACTTTTCCCTGCAGATCGATATAATGAGAAAATGTTGTTGTTGTTACCGCTGTTAAAGCAACCAACTTTGACTTTTCACTTTTTGCTGCTGAAGTATCTAATTTTAATACTTCTTTTTCAAGCGCAGCAATATCTTTTTCTAACTTGGATTGTTGCTTTTTTAATTCTTCCAGTTTTGTTTTCTTTTCTGTTAATGCGGCATTGTTATCTTTTTTACTGCCGCAAGCAGCAAAAGTTACCGTAATGACAAGGACAAGAAATAATTTCGTTAATGATTGCATATAATAAATTTTAGTTGAGGTTATAATTTTCCGATAGCTTTTAAATAATCTATTTTGGCAATGATGGCATCATACATGGCATTGATGTAATTGGTTTCCGCAGTTTTCAAATCTGTTTCCGCGGCAGTGATCTCTGTATTAGACCCCGTTCCAATTTCAAATTTCTTTTTGGTTTGATTATATACCGTTTCTGCCAGTTGCATATTTTGTTTTTGATAATCCAAAGTGCGTATGGCTGTTCTGAAATTTAATTTAGCTTGCTCAACTTCATTATCAATGGATAATTTCAATCCGTCAATTTGATTCTCTACTTGCCTTAATTCAATTTTCGATTGTTTCACTTTTGCATCTTTGGCAAATCCATTGAAAATGGGAACAGAAAGATTAACGCCAAAGTAAGAAGTGGTATACCAATCTCCTTTGTTTAAAAAATCGAAAGTGTTTCTTTGTGCTTGCTTGCTGTAATTGGCGTTTAAAGAAAGTGTAGGCAAGTAACTGAGTTTGTATCTTTTAACATTGTACTCATCTAATTTTTTTACCAATCCTAAATATTGAAAATCTTTTCTGTCGCTGTATTGAAAAGTAGTGTCATTGGTAAAATCATTTTTAATCTGATCGTAAGTAATTGCATCACTTAATACCAAAGAATCTTTTACCGGCATGCCGATCAATGTTTTTAGACCGAGATAACCAATATTAATCTGATTCAAAGCTTTGTATTTTTCTGTTTTCAGATTCACCAATTGCACGTCAACTTTATCAACGTCTAATTTTTCGGCAAAACCATTTTTATACATTTCGTTGGCATCATGTTTTAATTTTTCCATTCTCTGAATATTGGTATTCAACAGATCAATTTGTGTTTTGCTCACTACTAATTGATAATAGATCTTGTAAATATTTACTTTAATGGATTCTTCTGTTACTTCTACATTCTTTTTTTGATAATCCATTGAGGTGGCTCTTGCCTGCAATCCAACAAAAACCTGACCGTCAAATAAAGTTTGCTGCAGTTGTAAACCCGTATTGGCGGTGTATTTGGTACCAAACTTTACGGGAATATAAGAGCCGGCAGGCTGACCAAATATTTGCCCGGGTATTAATGAAGTGGGGATATCAATATAATCAGTTGTTCCCACAACGCCGGAAAATGTTGGTAAAGCAGCGGCGGTAACACCCCTGTTAATTTGCTCCTGAATTTGAATATTCAATAACGCATTTTTAACTTGCACGTTATTTTTATGTGCGTAGTCTAAACATTGTTGAATAGAAAACGAATGCTTATCCGCTTGTGCGAACGAAACGAAGCAAGTAAATAAAAATAAAAAAAATAGCAGTTTTGTTTTTATCATGAGTTCAATTGTTTTTGTTTGGATGATTGATATTTTTGAATGATTTTTTGTCCCTTGGAAGTAGCAATACCGTATAAAAAATTATCAGTAATCACTTGCAACACAATGGTTGGGTTATGTTTACCAACGTTGAATAATTCCGGATTGAACATTAAGAATGTTGAGCCGATACGGAAACGAGTGAGAATATCTGTATTGATATCTTCTCGATACAAACCCTCTTTAATGCCTCTTTCTAAATTTTCTTTGATGGTATTGTATAAGAATTTGGCCTTGTGATCGTTTAGTTTTTTATATGCTTTTGGATGATATTTTTCCAATTCATAAATAACAGATGGATTCATCACTTTTAATAATTCTTCCATCATGTTTACTGCCAATACAATCTCGTGAATTGCATTTTCGCTGTTGTTTTGCTGCATAGAACACTCTTGTTCATTACGGTCTATTTCCATCTTAATCACATCCTCAACCAACGCATCTTTGTCTTCGTAAAACTGATAAATAGTTTTTTTAGAAATACCCAGGTGCGCAGCAATCTCATCCATGCTAACACTTCTTATGCCATAGCGCATAAATAATTCATGGCTTTTTAATAAAATTCTTTCCTGCATTTCCATAATGATAAAATCAGGGCGCAAAACTATGGAAACTTTTTTTGTTGCCAAAGTTTCTATGTGAAATTTTTGTTAAGCGGCAAATATTTGGGGTAAGTGAAAGCGTTTAATCGTTAATAAACTCAATGAATTGAGGCATTTCAAGGCAAAATGACGAAATTCGACAGTTTATGCTGAACTTTGCCAGATGGAACACACCAGAACAAATCTTTTTATACGTGGCTATTTAAAAAGAATGTTGCAATTGTTTTTGCAAGGTTTGATTGTGCTAGCACCCATCGGCATTACAGTCTATGCTGTTGTTTCTCTATTTCATTTTGTAGATGGTATTTTACCTAATATCATTCATTCTTTATTTCCCGACCTTATTAAAATTGATGCCAACGGTAATTTAAAAAGTATTCCGGGAATGGGTTTTATCGTGGTAATATTATTAGTGTTATTGGTTGGCTGGATATCTTCTTCATTTGTTGTAAAAAAATTAGTAGATGTTTTAGATACAGTATTGGAAAATACGCCCGGTATTAAATTTATTTATTCTTCTGTAAAAGATTTTTTAGAAGCATTTGCGGGTAATAAAAAGAAATTCGATAAACCCGTTTTGGTAAATGTAGATTCGGAAAATGTTTGGAGAATCGGATTCATCACTAAATACGAAGCATGGGAGTTTGATTTGAAAGAACATTTTGTGGTATATGTGCCGCATTCTTATGCCATCAGCGGTATTACTTATTTTGTTCCAAAACACAAAGTCAAACTCATTGATAATATTAGTCCTGCAGATGCAATGAAATTTTCCGTAACCGGCGGTGTAACCGATGTGAATGATTAATGTGCTTCTTAACAAAGCCTTTCCTCTTAATTTGTTTACTTTGCATTTTTGATCAGCTAATGAAGAAACATAATTTTAATTCGGGTCCATCTATTCTACCTCAAGAGGTTTTGCAACAAGCATCACAAGCCATTATAGATTTTAATGGTATTGGGTTATCTATTTTAGAAATTGGTCATCGTACCAATTGGTTTGTTGAGGTAATAGAAGAAGCAAAATTGCTGGTAAAAGAATTCATGCAATTGAATGAAGAATATGAAGTGTTGTTCTTGCATGGCGGTGCAACCACACAATTCATGCAAGTACCGATGAATCTATTGGATGATAATGAAACAGCTGCTTATTGCGATAATGGTATTTGGGGAAGCAAAGCTTTTAAAGAAGCATCATTGTTCGGAAACGTAGTATTGGCAGCATCTTCAGCTGATAAGAAACATACATACATCAATAAAGATTTTGCAATTCCATCCAATGCAAAATACTTACACATCACATCCAATAATACCGTCGAGGGAACACAATGGCATCATTTCCCTGCTACCAATATTCCTTTGGTAGCAGATATGAGCAGTGATATTTTCAGTAAAGAAATTAATTTTAAACAATTCTCTTTGATCTATGCAGGCGCACAAAAAAATATGGGCGCTGCGGGTGTTAATTTGGTAGTAATTAAAAAAGATGTGTTAGGGAAAATGAAAAGAAGAATTCCCGCTATCATGGATTATCAAAAACATATTGATGCGGGTTCTTTATTAAATACACCGCCGGTATTTGCTATTTATGTTGCATTGCTTACGTTGCGATGGATAAAAAAGGAAGGTGGTTTAAAAGAAATGGAAAGAAGAAGTATTGAACGTGCTAATTTATTCTATTCAACTATTGACAGTTTGCCAATATTTACTTCTTATATTAATAAAGAAGATCGCAGTAATATGAATGCAGTTTTTTTTATGAAAGATGAAAAATTACAAGACCAATTTTTAGAAGAGTGTAAAGCCAATGGCATGATTGGTGTAAAAGGTTACAGAACAGTTGGCGGACTTCGGGTAAGCATGTACAATGCATTGCCATTATCAAGTGTGCAGGCATTTTGTGAATTATCAAAAACATTCGCACAAAAAAACGGATAATCATTATAAATTAATTCTATAGATGACATTGATCAAACCTTTTAAAGCATTACGTCCCCAGGCACAATTTGCAAAACAAGTAGCCAGCAGACCGTATGATGTATTGAACAGCGCAGAAGCAAAAATTGAAGCACAAGGCAATCCGTATTCTTTCTTGCATATTACTAAAAGTGAAATTGATTTAAATAATAGTATTGATATTCATTCGCAATCTGTTTACGAACAAGCCAAAGAAAATTTGGCTGCATTTATTAAACGAGATGTTTTGTTCAGAGAAGATAAAGACTGCTATTATATTTATCGGTTGATCATGAATGGAAGAAGTCAGACCGGATTGGTTTGTGTAAGCAGTGTGGATGATTACGAAAACGATATTATCAAGAAACATGAATTCACTCGTCCCGAAAAAGAACAAGATCGCATCAATCATATTAAAACATCCGGCGCACAAACAGGCAATGTTTTTTTAGCGTACCGCAATCACAAAAGCGTTGATACTATCATTGAGAAATGGATGACCGCCAAACAACCGGTGTATGATTTTATTGCAGAAGATGAAATTCAGCATTCCATCTGGATCGTAAATGATAACGATACTATTGATAAAATATCTGAAATTTTTGCAACAGAAATTCCTTGTACCTATATAGCAGATGGCCATCATCGTGCCGCATCGGCAGCAAAAGTGAGAAAAGCCCTGGGAAAAAATGCTAGCGAAAATGCAAATTATTTTTTAACTACTTTATTTCCATCCGATCAATTATACATCATGGATTATAACAGAGTAGTAAAGGATTTGAACGGATTAAGTGCAGAAGAATTTTTATCAGCACTCAAAGAAAAATTTTCAGTTGAAGAAGCAGGAACAAAAGAAGTTAAGCCAAAACAAGCACATGAGTTTGGTTTGTTTATTGAAAATAAATGGTATAAATTAACAGCAAAAGAAGGAACCTTTAATGCAAATGATCCGATTGGTATTTTAGATGTAACCATTCTTTCCGAAAATATTTTAGATAAGATTTTAAATATCAAAGATCAGCGCACAGATAAAAGAATTGATTTTGTTGGAGGGATGCGTGGATTGATAGCATTAGAAAAACGCGTACAAAGTGGCGAGATGAAAGCTGCATTCAGCCTATATCCTGTAACTATTCATCAATTATTTGATATCGCCGATAGCGGCAATGTAATGCCACCAAAAAGTACTTGGTTCGAACCAAAACTTCGCGATGGATTATTAACACATTTGATCTACGAATAAATAATCAGCATGAAATATTTTTTGATTTCTTTTTTTATTATTCTTAGTTGTTCAGGTTTTGCGCAACAACAAGATGCCAAACAATTATACGAAACCGCCAAAGGTTTTATGCGTCAGGGTGATTATGATAACGCTACATTGGTATTCAACCGTGCATTACAACAAGATCCCTTGAATTTAGAGATGCTGAAAGATTTTGCTTTTTTAAATGTTTTGAAAAGAGATTTTGCCAAAGCCATTGAAGTTGGAAAAACTTTGGTTGACAGACCAGATGCAGATGAACAAACTTTTCAAATTTTAGGTATGGCTTATAAGGCTGTTGCCGATAATAAAGAGTGTGGTAAATTATATAAAAAGGCATTGAAGAAATTTCCGACAAGCGGCGTATTATTAAATGATGCCGGAGAGTTATCTGCAATGGATGGAGATATGAATGGTGCTATTAATAATTGGGAACATGGTATTGAATCAGATCCCAATTACAGCAGTAACTATTATAATGCTACGATGTATTATGCAAGAGCAGGCGATTTGTTTTGGATATTAATCTATGGAGAATTGTTTTTAAATATTGAAAGTTATTCAACTCGTTCCGCTGAAATGAAAAGTGTTCTATTGGAAGCTTATAAAAAATTATATGCAGGAGGCGATGTAACGAAATTATTAGCCACAGAAAAAAAGGCGAACACTTTTGAAAAAGCATTTATTGAAACATTGGCAAAAAGCAATAATCTTTCATCAGAAGGAATTACACCTGAAAATTTAGGAGCCATCAGAACACGTTTTATTTTAGATTGGTTTGGCGATAAAAACAATGAAAAATTTCCGTTTCGGTTATTCGATAATATGCAGTACTTGTTACGCGAAGGAATTTTTGATGCTTACAATCAGTGGATTTTTGGTGCAGCAAAAAGTCCAAGTGCTTATCAGAACTGGATTTTATCACACGAACAGGAAGCAAATGCTTTTAAACAATTTCAGCAAAGTCGAATTTTTAAAGTACCAACCGGTCAGCACTATCGGGAATTTACGTTCAATAAATAATATTAAATACAACCATCTTTAGCTGATGGTTTTTTATTTCCACAGTTTTAATTAATTTGTACAACTTTGTTTCATCACTAACGATTGTTGCACATGCCTAATAAAAGATTATTTGATGCTGTTGATTATCAATTAAACAAGTTTCCCAAACAAGATATGTTTGGTGCAAAAGAAAATGGAAATTGGAAAACATATTCTACTCAAGAAGTAAAAGATATCGTTAATAAACTCAGTGCCGGCTTATTGGAATTGGGTGTAAACGGTAATGATTTTACACCGGAAGGAAGTGATAAAATTGCCATCATCAGCAATAACAGACCGGAATGGGTTTTTACTGATTTAGCAGTTCAACAAATTGGTGCCATTTTAGTTCCGCTCTATCCAACAACCAATCCGCACGAAATAGAATTCATCTTAAATGATTGTAAAGCGAAATACATTTTTGTTAGTAATACAGAAATGTTTGAGAAGATCAGTGCTATTCAACCGAACATTCCTTCATTACAAAATATTTATTCTTTCGATATAGTTGCCAATGCCAATCATTGGAGCAAGATAACAGCTTTGACTAATGAAAATGCATTGCAAAAAGTTGAAGAGAGTAAAAAAAACATCCCGGTTTCTCATTTGGCTACCATCATTTATACATCCGGTACAACAGGCGTTCCAAAAGGTGTAATGCTAAGCCATGAAAATATTTATTCTTGCTTGGAGTACAGCAGAGAAAGTTTTCCGTTTGAAGATGCACCCAATAATAGGGCATTGAGTTTTTTACCACTCAATCATATTTTTGAAAAGATCATCACGTACATTTATTTATATAGCGGCGTTAGCATTTATTATGCAGAAAGTTTAGATACAATCGGAGATAATTTAAAAGAAATAAAGCCAAATGGTTTTAGTACCGTTCCAAGATTATTAGAAAAAGTGTTTGAAAAGATCATGATGAAAGGAAATGAGTTGACGGGAATAAAAAGAAAATTATTTTTCTGGTCAGTTTCGTTGGCAGAAAAATATGATTGCAATATCAGTGGTGGTTTATGGTATAATATTCAATTGGCTATTGCAAATAAACTCATCTTTAATAAATGGCGAGAAGCATTAGGCGGTAATATTGGTTATATTGTAACAGGCGGAGCGGCTTGCCAGGTAAAGCTTTTACGCATTTTTAATGCTGCAAGAATTCCTGTATATGAAGGTTATGGGCCAACAGAAAATAGCCCGGTTATCAGCATTAACAGAAAAGGAAAAGGCGGAACAAAATTTGGAACTGTTGGTCCGCCCATTAATGGTATTGAAGTAAAATTAGCAGATGATGGTGAGATAATCGTAAGAGGCTCAACGGTGATGCAGGGATATTATAAGCGACCTGATCTGACTGCCGAAACAATTATTGAAGGATGGTTGCATACAGGCGATATAGGCATATTTGTAGATGGAAAATATTTGAAGATCACTGACAGAAAAAAAGAATTATTTAAAACAAGCGGTGGAAAATATGTAGCACCCCAACCGATAGAAAATAAATTTAAAGAAAGCCCTTTTGTAGAACAGATGATGGTAGTGGGTGCAGATAGAAAATTTGTTGGTGCATTAATTGTTCCATCTTTCACTACATTAAAAGAATGGATGAAAGAAAAAGCAATCCCATTTGTTACCAATGAAGATGCCATACACAATCCGAAAGTGTTGGAGTTATACAAACAATTAATAGAAAGCTTCAACGAATTTTTTAATCATGTAGAGCAAGTAAAGAAATTTGAATTATTGCCTTATGAATGGAGTATTGATACCGGAGAGATGACACCAAAGATGAGTTTGAAAAGAAAAGTTGTGATGGAAAAATATAAAGATGCAATTGAAAGAATTTACGCAGATACTTAAAATTAAAAAGGCTTCAACATTGTTGAAGCCTTTTTAATTTGATGATCGATTTTTATTTAAAATCGGTATCAGGAATATTTGAATTCACTTTTATCTCTTTGGCTTTAAAATCTATTACTTGCCCGCCAAAATCTGCCTTTCTTTCAAAAGGAAATTTAATTCCATTTACTTCTCTGTAATCACTCAAATCGGCAGATGTAACCACATTTCCATTATTTTCAGCCACCTCTTTTATTTTTAACCCGGTCTTTTCATCAAAATAATTTTTAATCGTTTTTCCCGAACTATTGGTAGCTGTTACCACATATACATAAGCATCATTCATTAATTCTAACATGGGTGCCAATGTTAGAGTATATCCATTCTTGGCATAATCCAATTCAGGAAAAATACTCATCTCTTCTTTTAAAGATTTTTTCATTTCATCTGTCACCGGAGCAGCTTGCCCGTTTTGTATAAAAGAAATATTATCGCCGTTCACAGAAATATGAACAGGCGTCATATTCATAGTAGGAACAGAAATTTCCTGTAAATATTTATCGGGAGATTTTTGTTTTAAAGTGTACAATACATCTATTCCCTGAACAGTTCCGTTTGCAACTACAGAAAGATCAGTTACTGATTTTAATTTATCGGCACCACCAATTGCTTTTACATAATTGTTAATGATATCATTTGCCGTAATACCTGCTGCCGCTGATTTTGGTTTAGCTGCTACCCATGTATTGTTTGCCGGATTCACATCAGGAAATACATGTTCAGGATCAATTGTTATTGCTGTGATTTTTGAAGTTGAATTGAATTTGAATGTCCAGGTGCTGCCACGTTGCCAAACTTCTGCCGGTAACTTTACCGTATCTGTTTTTCCGTTTTCTTGCTTGATACTTAGAATAACAGGCAATGCCATTTCTTCTAAATTCTCGATGGTTATTAAAGCTCCTTTTGTTACATCGCCTTTTACATATTTTACATCTTTAACACCTTGATCTAATTTCCAATTGTTCATAAACCATCCACGCCAGAACCAACTTAAATCCTCACCTGCAACATTTTCTATTGTTCTAAAAAAATCATAAGGCGTTGGATGTTTGAATGCCCAACGTTTAATATAAGTTCTGAAAGCATAATCAAATCTATCAATACCTAATATATGTTCACGTAAAATAGCTAAGCCCATTCCCGGTTTTAAATAAGCTGCAATGCCCAATGAGTTTGCACTTAAAACATCGGGTGTGTTTAAAATTGCTTCTGAATTAGGATTGAAAATATATCTTGCCATTTGTTGCGCATCTTGCTTTTCAACATATTCTCCTTTATTAAAAAATTTAGTGTCTACATCATTAATAAAAGTGTTGAAGCCTTCATCCATCCAGGCAAATTTTCTTTCATTAGAACCAACGATCATTGGAAACCAGTTATGACCAAATTCGTGGTTGGTTACGCCCCACAATCCACCTTTCTTCGAATCTAATCCGCAGAACACAATGCCAGGATATTCCATACCGCTGATATTTCCTGCAACGTTGGTAGCAACAGGATACGTAAATTCAAACCATTCTTGAGAATATAATTCAATACAATTTTTTACATACTCTGTAGATCTTCCCCAACCATCATTACCCTTACTTTCAACAGGATAAACAGATTGTGCCAATATTTTTTTGCCGCTTGGTAAATTAATTTTAGATGCATCCCAGATAAATGCTTTTGATGCAGCCCAGGCAACATCACGTGTATTTTTACAAACAAAATGCCAGGTCAATTCTTTTTTAGCAGGATACCAGGATGATTTATTGATATCTGATTCATCTTTGATGGTTACTGTTTTCTCACTATTTTTTGCTTCATTGATTTTTGCAATAGTGCTTGCAGTATATGTTTCAGCCGGATTCAATAATTCACCGGAACCAACAACTACTAAATCTGCCGGAGCAGTAATGGTATAATCAATATCACCATATTCTAAATAGAATTCTGAGGAGCCTAAATATGGAATAGTATTCCATCCAATCACATCATCATACACACACATGCGTGGAAACCATTGTGCTATTTCGTAGATCCAACCATTCTTGGTTTTTGATCTTCCCGTTCTGTCTGTTCCATATTCAGGAACAGTAAATGCATAAACTATTTTTATTTGAATGGAACCGCCTGCTGATTTCACTGCATCTTTTAATCTTATCTGCATTCTGGTATCTGTGATAATATAATCTGCTTTTTCTGCTTTACCATTTGTAATGATCTCAACAGATTTTATTTCATCACCTTTTGTAAATGTTTTATTGGCAAATCTTCCGCCATTCACATCAGCAGTAGCTTCTCCGCGAGAATCTTCTTTGTAAATATTTTGATCTAATTGCAGCCAAACAAATGGTAGTTTATCCGGACTGTTATTGGTATATGAAATAGTAACACTACCACTTACTTTATGCGAAACAGTATCTAAAGAAGTGTTGATCTTATAGTCCGCACGGTTTTGCCAATACTTTGGTCCGGGTTCGCCGCCTGCAGAACGATATTCATTGCCATTGCTGGTATAAAATAAAGGCATGAACACTCTGTGCTGATCGTATTTAGAACTTGCAGCAGCAGTATTTTGTGCATTTGCGGTTGAAACAACTACAATCGCAAACAATAAACATTGAAGAATAGATTTGATTTTCATATAAAAAGTATGATGATTAATGCATTAAAAGTAAGCTGCATTTGTTGAGGGACAAAAACAATTTTGTTAAATCGATGCGTATATAAAAAAAGGAAGTATCAGCGATACTTCCTTTTCCTTATTATTTAAAGAGAAATTTATTTTTCCATTACAATCACTTGAAAACTTCCCGCAATCATTTTGGGCCTTCCTGTTTGTCCGGCAGCTTGTGGTTCATAATCTGCAGTTGGTAAATAAGCTTTGTGTGTGCTTTCATCAACACAAATAGTTCTGGCACCTTTTTTTGTAGCGGCATTATCAATTACTTTAAAATCATTTGCACTGTTTTCTTTAATAACGGTCATGGTAGCCGAACCGCCATTTGAAGTTAAAATCAATTTAGTGCTATTGTCAAATGCAACGCCATCGCAGCCATCACCAATTGGTAAAGTAGTAACTATTTTTCCGTTAGTGGCATCCATTACTACCAATTGTTTTTCGCAACCGGCAAATAATCTTTTTGTTTTCACATCAATTTCTAAACCGGTTGGAGATTCTCCGCCATTCAATGACCAATGTCCGATTACCTCATTCTTATTAATATCAATGGCCACAATTTCATTTTTATCTTCAATATTCACGAAAACTTTTCCTGCTTGATCACTTACTGCTGTTTCAGGTTTTCCGCCAACCGGAATAGTTGCAACTACTTTATCGGTTGTTGCATCAATAATAGTTAAGTCTTTACTTCTTCCGTTACAGGTGATGATTCTTTTAGAATAAGGATCATAAAATATAGCATCCGGATTTTCTCCTGTTGCTATTTGTGAGATAACAGCATTTGTTTTGAGATCAAAAACAGTCACATTATTAATTCTACCATTGCTGGTATAACCTTTATTTATGTCATTAATAAATGCAATACCATGCACACCTGTTGTGTTTGGGATAACACCCAATGAATCACCTGTAGTTTTATCTAAAATATTTACCTGACTACCATGTGATAAATATAATTTGTTTGATTTAGGATTAACAGTGATATAATCCCAATTACCCGGACTGGCAATGTGAAATGTTTTAGTGAGTTTATAACCACTTTGTGCAGTTGCATTATTTACGCAGGTAAATAATGATGCAATGATGAAGAAAGAAAAAATGGATTGTTTCATATTATTTGTTTTAGTCTTTTGCTTCTTTAATAAATTTTCCTGATGCATCGAATAAGAGATCTTTTCCTTTGATGCCAATTTCATAATTCACTTCTCCGCTTGCTTTGGTAATTTTTGCTGTTTCTTTAATGGTTACATTTTTATAATGTTCATTAAAGTATGGCATTATGGGCGAAGGTAATTCAGTTGCTGCAATTGTTTGTTCTGTTTCTTTTAGGTTTCCTTTAGTGTCATAAATCGCAGACATTTTTTTTCCAGCTGAAACAAAATCAACCTCATAATCAGCACCTTCTTTATCCCATTTTACATTGGTAGCTGTTGGAAATGCTTTTGCGAAAGCTGTTTTAGCTGCATCAGAAATCTTTGATTTTTGCTGAGCATTTACTGTTATGGTAAATAATAAGCAGCAAGCGAGCATTAATTTTTTCATAATTTTTTTTAAAAGAGTAAATAATAACCAAACCTATATACTCATTTTGTAGCAATTCTGAAGATTATAAATTAGGTGTTTTGTATTTAAATAATAACCTGATTAAACTTGGTAATACAATTAATAATAATGGCATGGCAATGATAAAACCACCAATCACTGCAATAGCCAATGGCTGATGCAATTGAGCACCGGTGCCCATTCCCAATGCAATTGGCATCAATGCAATAATTGCTCCCAATGCAGTCATCAATTTCGGACGTAATCTTGTGGAGATGGAATAAATAATTGCATCATCCACATCTTTAGAAATTCTCCATGATTCTCTGAATTGTAAAAAAGTAAAGATGGCGTTCTCGCCTATGATGCCAACTATCATAATTAATCCTGTATAACTACCCACATTCAATGGGGTGTGTGTAAGATACAATCCTAAATAACTTCCGCTGATGCCTAATAATGCAATTAATAAGATGGTAATGGCCACACGAAAATGTTTAAATAAAAATAATATCACGCCAAACACCAGTAAGCTTGCGGTAATTAATATCACCAACAATTCTTTAAACGATTGTTGTTGATCGGCATAGGCACCACCATACACCACAGCATAACCTTCGGGTAAATTTATTTTGGATGACACTTCCTGTTGAATATCGCGAATGACACTTCCCAAATCTCTGCCTTCCAATCTTGCAGACACCACACCCATTGATTGTAAATTTTCTCTTTGAATTTCTGCATCACCCGAATTAATCTGCACATTGGCTAACTGATTAATGGGTTTTAATTTTCCATTTGGTAAAAAGATCATCGTTTTATTGATATCATTTACGCTTAATGTTTTGTTGCCCGGATACACCATGCGCAAATTGCTGAACTGTTCTTTGTCATACACGCTTCCAACCACATTTCCTTCTAAGGATGTTTGTAGTTGATTTTGTAAATTCATTGGGGTAATTCCATATTGTGCCAATATTGAATTATTAGGCTCGATATTAATTGAAGGACCTGCAATAACAATTCCATCAAAGACATCTGCTGTTCCTTCTACTTTTGAAACCAATGCAGCTACCTGTTTGGAAAGGGCTTGTAATTTACTTTGATCATTACCAAAAATCTTTACTTCAATCGGTTGAACAGAGGTCATTAAGTCTCCTAACATATCACCGATCACCTGACCGAAATCTATACGCAGCGAGGGTTGTGTGGCTTCTACTTTTTTACGAATATCACTGATCACTTCTTCGGTTGATTTTTCTCTGCTCTTTTTTAATTGAATTAAATAATCACCGCGGTTGGGTTCTGTTATAAAAAATCCCATTTGTGTTCCTGTTCTTCTGCTATAAGCTTCTATCTCAGGGACCCGCACTAAAATTTTTTCTACTTCACGCAACATTCTGTCTGTTTCTTCCAATGATGTTCCTGGCGGAGAATTATAATCGAATACAATACTTCCTTCATCCATCTCCGGTAAAAAACCTGTTTCTAATCTTGGATAGATATAATACACAGCATATGCCAATGCGAGAATGATGATTAAACTGATATATGGTTTACGAATAAAGAATCCCACCCATTTTTGATTTTTTATCGGATGCGACTTTATTTTTTTTGTACCTGGCTCATTTGGTTTTTTAGAAAGCAATAAATAGATAACCGGTAAAATGATCCATGTTACCAGGAAGGAACAAACCAATGTAATGATCATCGTATTCGTCATTACTTTAAAGTATGCACCGGCTACGCCACTCATTAAAAAGAAAGGAAGAAAAATAACAATGGTACTTAATGATGAACCAATCATTGCCGGCAACAAATACTTAATGGCTTTTTGAATAAGTACAGTTGTTGGTTCTTCAGGATGCTCTTCATGTGTTCGATAAATTTGTTCTACTACCACAATGGCATCATCAATGATCAATCCAATCGCTGCTGCAATAGCACCCAATGTCATGATATTAAAGGTTTGACCAATTGCAAACAAACAAATCAATGTTAAACAAAGAATAACAGGAATGGTGATTAATATAACCGTGCTTGCTTTAAACGAACGAAGAAAAATAATTGCAACAAAAATGGCCAATGCCAACCCAATCCATAAACTATCCGTTACACTTTTTACAGAATCTTTTACAAAATCTGCTTGTTCATAAAACGGATTGATCACTACATCTTTCGGAATGATCTTTTTTAACTCCTGCAACTTTGCATCCATTTGATCACTTAATGCAACTAAGTTGGCATTCGGTTGTTTAATCACTGCCAATAAAATTCCTTCATGTCCGTTTGCATTTATTTTTATGTATTCTTTTGCTTCCTGAATTTGTACATCTGCAATATCTTTCAACAACACAATTCTTTTACCATCATTCTTAATAACAATATTTTGTAATTGTTCTTTTGAACTTACCTGAGCATCCGTTACGGTTAAATATAATAAACGATAATCTGCCAGGTATCCATTCGATTTTACAAAATTGGTTTGTGATAAAGCAGTGTTTACATTATCCGGTGTAATGCCCAGTGTGCTTAGCTTTTGCACGTTCAATACCATCCAGTATTCTTTATTTTTTCCGCCGATCACCCTTATTTCCGAAACACCTTCAACCTGCGATAAAAATGGTTTGATGGTATACATCGCCAATAATTTCATTTCTATCGGCGAACGTGTTTTGCTCTCTAATGAATAACCGGTGATAGGAAGAATGGATGGGTTCATTCTCTCCACCGTAATATTTATATCAGGCGGTAACACATTTCTGATCTCATTAATCTTCGATTCAATTCTTTGCTGACTGATATCAATATTTGCATTCCAATCCATGAAAGCAGAAATTTCACAACTTCCTCTGCTTGTGGTGCTGCGAATCATTTTTAAATCAGGAACTTTCTTCACTGCATTTTCTAATTCACGCGTTACCGTGATCATCATTTTTTTTACAGGTTGCTGACCTGCATCTGCAATGATCTTTATTTTAGGAAAAGTTATTTCTGGAAATAAAGATGTTTGCAGTTTACTATACGTAAACAATCCGCCCATGATGATGATCACCACCAACACAGTCACCGGATTTTTATATGTTGTAAAGAAGTTCTTCATCTAAAATATTTTTATTACTCGGATTAAAGCGAATGACACAAATTGAGTTATGGTTTTACAATAGTCACTTTAGCTGTATCACTTAATCCGTAATTGCCGGTTAATAAAATTTTATCGGTTATTTTTAATGCAGGTGATAGAATCTCCACCGATGTATTTGTTTCCAAACCCTTTACCACATTCAATTTTACAGCAGTAACACTATCCATCATTTTCATGATCCAGAATTCTGTTTGTGTTTCATTGCTCAACACCGCCTCTTTTGGTAGGGATATTGTATTGCTTTTATCTTTCTTTATTAAACTCACCTTAGCAATTAAGTTTTCGGGAATTTGCTTATCTGTATTTACTTTAATAACATAACTCTGTGTTTGAGAAACAGCATCAACAGTAGGCAATGCATTCTCAACAATGCCTTCTAAAATATTTCCATCGGGTAATCTTAATTGTAATTGACGATTATTCGGCAAGAATGGTTTTAACTCATAAGGAAGATCCAATAAAAACACAAAACTTTTTGTATCGGTGATGGTTGCTAATTGTTCGCCATCCTGCACATAATCTCCCGCCCGATAATTTAATTGTGTGATATAACCGGTACCCGGAGATTTAATATGTATCACGCCATCAAAATGCAAACTGGTATCAATGGCATTGATTGTATTACCCAAGCTTTGCGATTCTTTTGTTTTGATCACAAATAATTCTTCTCCTTTTGTAACAAATTTTCCCAATTGTGCATTGGCTATTTGTAAATAACCATTGGCATTTGCTTTTACAAAAGTTTTTAACAAAAAAGCTGATACTGCATTCAACTCAACTGCATCAGTCATGTTGCCATGCTGCGGAGAAGTAAGTGTAACGGGCGTTCCAACAATCTCTGTCTTTTCTTCAACAGGTTCTTTAGCCGGTGCTTTATCTCCCTGTTTGCAGGAAGTGATCAATAAAAACAACAAACAAAAGTTGGCGTATGATCGAATGTCTTTTATCATAAAATTTATTTTCTGTTCCAGTAATTGATTTGATTAATGATCTGATATTTATTGATATTATTTTGTGTGATGATATTTTTGGCATTTAAATAATTACCGATTGCTAAAATATAATCGGGCATATGCACATCTCCGGTTTCCAATAATTTTCTATTCGCATCTATCAGCGCTTCGATATATTTAAATTGACTTGTTGCCTGATTGATAATTTCCTGAACCGAATTTAACTGTTGAAACAATTGTGCGATCTGTTGTTGATACTGTGTTTTAAAATAATCACGATAGGTTTGTCTTGTTTGTTCTGCAATAGATAATTTATTGTATTGCATTTTCTTTTGTTTACCATCGTAAATAGGAACCGTAACCGTTACACCGGCACTCACACCAAAATTTTTATAAGCCTGTTCTGCAAATGAACTTAAGTAACCGCCATCGGCATATAAATTTACTTTGGGTTTATAATTAAAATCGATCTGTGTAATATTATTTTTGATCTTCAAACTATCAATATTGAATTGCTGATAAAAAACAGAACTCTCTGCATCGGGCAATACTTCCACCTGTAATGCAGGCAGAGCAATGGTTGTATAAGAAGTGTCTTTAATGCCACATAAATAATTTAATGCAGCTAAATCGGTTTTATATTGAATACGATATTGTGTGATGGTCAACTCCTGTTGCTGCATGGTTACTAAAAAACTTAAATAATCTGTTTGACGATATACCGATTTTTCGGTGAGTTGTTTTAAAATGGCTTCTTCCTTTTTTAATAATTTCAATACATCCTGATTGAATTGATATTGTTGCCAGTTTCCATAAGCAGTAATGTATTGCGCAGTAATCGATCTTTTTAAATCTTGTTCCGAGATCTTTCCTGAAATGGAAATTGATTCATTCAATAAACGAATGGCTTCTGTTTGATTGGATAAATTTTCTTTGCTTACTAATTTTTGCGTGGCCACTACTAACGGACTAAAATTAGTTCCATTGGTAATTGCACCATCATATCCCCAACCTTTAATGGTTGGGGCATAAGTAAATGTTCCTACACCATTTACCTGCGGTTTATATCCTGCAAGCAATCGCATACTGTCTATTAAGTTGGATAATTTTTGATTATTATAATCTTTTAATAAAGGGCTATTACTCATTCCTGTTTTGATATAATAATCCATATTCTTTTCCTGTGCAGCAACAGGAATGGAAAGAATGCATAAAAATATACCGCTCAAAAAAATGCTTCTCATTCTTTATTGTTTAAAATAAATGGTAAAAATGTGATAATTGTTGTGAAATAAATATTGCACATCAAAACCTGCCATCTTGCCTATTTCTTTTACAATGGCAAGCCCTAATCCTGTACCCTCTTGGTTTTGCTGCGCTTTATAAAAACGTTGAAATATTTTTTCAACATCTAAACTGTTTTCGGTTGCAGTGTTTCGTACAATTAATTTTTCTTTATCTAATTCAATATTCACTACTCCGTTTTCCGGTGTGTAACGAATGGTATTACTCAATAAATTATTGATGAGTATCTCTGCCAATTGTTGATGAAATGGCAATGTGATGAATTGAATATCTTGTATAACAGTTAAATGTTTCGATTCAAATAATTCTTTCTTCTCTTCTATCTTCTGTAAAAGTAAAGTTCCCAGCGCTACTTTTTCATCAAATGTAAAATGCGTATTTTCTATTTTGGTTAATAACAACAATGATTGATGTAAGCGTGATAATTTTTGAATACCTTCTTCAATACCCATGATCTGTTTCATTGCTTCTTCACTTACATTTTGCTGTTGTAACAACATTTCTGTTTTTGAACGAATGACCGCTAAGGGTGTTTGCATTTCATGCGATGCGTTCTCTGTAAAGGCTTTCAGGGCTTGATAATCCTGATGGATGCTTTGTGTCATCGCGTTTAAACTTTCATTCAGCAAATTAAATTCATCGGTATTTTCTTTCGGTAAATGCAATGATTGACGGTTATTTAAATGATATTCTTTTACACGGTTGATAGAAAGATAGAATGGTTGCCACAGGCGATGGATGACATTTCTGTTGATGAGAAAATTTAATAATAATATCAAAGCGATCATACCAATAGTTACTAAAATAATCAATTGTAAAAGATCTTCTGTTTCTGCTTTTGATTTATTGACTGTTATTAAAAAATACTCTCCCGAAACCTTAACGGTGAAAAGCAATTGTTCAACCGGTTCGGTCTCTTTTTCCTTTTCGTTGTAAATATTGATGTCGTTAAACCTGGGCTTAGCTAATACAGCTGTTGATTTTTCGATAGTAACCCATTGATGCCTTGTATTTTGAATTTCAGGTAAACTATTGTGTTGCTCAACATAATGAATGATCTCAAATTGTTCAGATCGTAATGTTTCTTTTAGCTGTCTCGTTAACACATAATTCAATACAAAATAAAAAGCAACGCTGCCCAACACAAATGTGAAGATGGTAACAGTGATATTGATGCGATTGTATTTTGCAAATAATTTCATGATAACATCATTTTATAACCCTCTCTGTACATGGATTTGATGCAATCATCACCACCCACAGCAATAATTTTTTTTCTCAGGTTTTTAATATGCGTGTATAAAAAATCATAATTATCTGCATAGTCCATATCATCTCCCCACAAATGTTGGGCAATGGCATTTTTAGACAACACTCTGTTTTTATTGATGATAAAAAACAACAACAATTGATATTCTTTTTGTGTAAGATCTAACAGCCGGTTATTTACTTTCACTGATTTGGCAATGGTATCAATTGAAAAAAAATCATATTGTAAAACAGATTGTCCGTTGAATTGTTTTCTACGGATGATGGCTGCGATGCGTACACTCAATTCCGATAAATGAAAGGGCTTGGTTAAATAATCATCAGCACCCAATGCAATACCGTTGATCTTATCTTCCAATGCATTCTTTGCAGAGACAATGATTACACCATCTGTTTTTTTATTGTCTTTTAAATATTGAAGAATTTGTAATCCAGAACCACCGGGTAACATGATGTCTAATACGATGCAATCATAATCGAAGAGTTCTATTTTTTCAACAGCTTCGTTGAAATCTGTTGCCGATTCGCATAAATAACCCGAAGCTGATAAATATTCTATCAGACTTTCTTTTAAAGCCAATTCATCTTCAACGATCAAAAGTTTCACAATGGTTATTTATACAGCAAAATAGAACATTAATTCTGGAGAAAAACTGAGTCACCCGAAAGATTATGGAGGATGTCCATGATCGAATAGCAGTTTCGGCCTTACCCGGGTATTATTTCCTTATTACCATCTTGCTGTTTTCTTCGTGTGTTCTTCGGAAGGTCTCGAACAAATCAGCAATCAGGTAATAAGAAGGTACGAAGGAATTACGAAGAAATCCCATTAGAAATGATAGATTCTCATCCTGAATAAGCGTTGGCTTTTATGCAATAAAACGGATAGTTACCTATTTATAATTGTGCAATTCAGGGGAGAAGGATTATTTTGTTGGATGAAACAAAAATCAATCCCCACATTGATACTGTTTTGCCTGCTTTTATTGTTGCTGCAGAAGATGATAGTACAGTGTTGATTGGTAATAGTATAGCATACTTTAATGCATTGATTACAAAAAGAGTAAAAGCACAATTACATATTTATCAGGTGGGTGGGCATGGTTTTGCATTGCATAATAAGTTGGAAGATGAGTATTGGTTACCGGAAGCAATTAAATGGATGCGCTTCAATCAATTTTTAAAATAAGTAGGATTTATATTATGAAATATTTAAAGTTATTATATATCCAGGTTATCATTGGCTTGATTGCAGGAATTGGCTTTGGATTTATTTTCCCGGGATTTGCATCTACCGGTAAGATGATGAGTGATATTTTCATTAACATGATTAAAATGTTAATTGCACCCATTATCTTTCTCACTATTGTATTAGGTATAGCCGGTGCGGGTAATTTAAAAAAAGTAGGTAGGGTTGGCGGCAAAGGATTATTGTATTTTGAAATTGTAACCACTTTTGCTTTGATACTTGGTTTAGTGGTAGCTAATTTATATAAACCAGGGTTAGGTTTAAATGTGCATGAACTACCGAAAGAAAATTTAGATAAATATGCTACCGCAGCACATGATATCAACTGGAACAGTTTTATTTATAATATTGTTCCTTCCAATGTGTTCGATTCTTTTGCAAAAGGAGATTTATTGCAGATATTATTTTTTGGCATTTTATTTAGTGTTGCACTAAGTAAAATGAGCAGTGATGGAAAAAGAATAATTTCTTTTTTTGAAAGTTTGAATAAAGCATTTTTCAATATTATTCATATAGTAATGAAATTAAGTCCGGTTGCCGCATTTGCAGGAATGGCTTATACAATCGGTAAATTTGGTTTTGGAACATTAGTAGTATTAGGTAAATTTCTTCTTGCAGTGTATTTCACCTCTTTCATTTTTATTTTTATTGTACTGGGTTTTATTGCCAAAATGTATGGCTTTAGTCTTTGGAAAGTTTTAGTTTATATGAAAGAAGAGTTATTGATTGTTATTGGCTCGAGCAGTAGTGAAAGTGTATTACCGAATGTAATGGAAAAGTTAGAATTAGCGGGATGTGATAGATCTGTTGTGGGATTGATTATCCCTACAGGGTATAGTTTTAATTTAGATGGTACTACTATTTATTTAAGCATTGCAGCTATTTTCCTGGCTCAGGTTTTCAATATTGATTTGAGTTTAACTCAGCAACTTACCATTATAGGCGTATTGATGTTAACAAGTAAAGGAGCTGCGGGTGTAACAGGTAGTGGATTTATTGTATTAACGTCAACATTAACCATTCTAAAAGTAATACCTGTAGAAGGCTTAGCATTATTAGTGGGTGTTGATAGATTGATGAGTCAATGCAGATCAATAACCAATATGATTGGTAATATTACCGCAACTATTATTGTTGCAAGAAGTGAAAAAGCAGTGGATGAGCATCAATTTAAGAAATTAATAGGGTAGTACTCAGTACTAGTGATTTAAAATTAAACTGTCTTCAGGGTTTTTTTGTAAAATGCTTTTTTCATCAATTAATGGGATAATATTTTTTTGCTGTAATGAATCTAATAATTGATTTTTCAATTTAAAAGTGATGGTTTGATTATTGTCCTGACGCCAGTTTATTATTTTACATTGGCAACTGGCATAAGTGTAAGCTATTCATTTCCACACAAATTTTTACAACAACCCATTGCATTAATTCTTGGAATTGTATTGATGACAACAGCAGCTATTCTTTTATTTTTTGCACCGAGAGAATTGGTAAAAATAAAACAACTGTTCATCCAAAAGGAAGTTCAAAAACTATTGTAACAACAGGATTGTATCAGTATACCAGAAATCCTATGTATGTTGCTTTTACTGTTTTTTTATTAGGAATTTGTATTGCCACCAATTCCTGGTTTGTGTTTATATCAATTATTCCGCTTTTAGTGATAGTTCAAAAAGGAATTATTGAAAGAGAGGAAAAGTATTTGACTAAAAAATTTGGAGAAGTCTATACAAATTATAAAAACAAAGTAAGGAGATGGATTTAAAATGTGCTATAAATAATTATTTCTTGAGTATAAAAGGTGTTATTTCCTAAAATAAAATTATTTCAGAAAACAATACTTGTCGTCTCACCGGGAATCGAACCTGGATCAAGCGTTTAGGAAACGCTCGTTTTATCCATTAAACTATGAGACGAATTTTATTTTAATTTTTTTGCCAATTAATCTTGGCAAAAATAATAGTTTATTGCAACAAGCATTTCAAAGTTTGGAATTGATTACTTTCATCATTCAAAATTGTTTTATGAAATATATTGTAACAACTGCACTTGGTTTTTTTATTGTATTATTTTCTTTTGCTCAAATCAATATCAAGTCTAAACCTAAAGTGGTCATCAATCATACGGCCATTAATGTAGTAAATCTGCAAGTCAGTAAAAATTTTTATCAGCAAATAATCGGGTTAGATACTATTCCCGAACCTTTTCACGACGGAAAACATGTATGGTTTAAAACCGGCATAGGCACTGCATTGCACATTATTGAAGGTGCTAAAGAAAAGAAAATTTATTTCTGGGAAAATCATACATGTTTCAGTGTTTCTTCTTTTGATGAATTCATCAGTCAATTAAAAAATAATAATGTTGTTTGGCAAAATGCGCAGCAGGAAAAATATAAAATTACAACCCGTCCTGATGGTGTTCATCAAATTTGGTTTCAAGACCCTGATGGTTATTGGATTGAAGTGAATGATGCTAAGTATTAAGCCACACCTTATCTTTGCTGCCCTTATCAGTGATGTATGAAATTTTATAATGTAATTATCAAGTACCGTTTTTGGTTAGGAATTCTTTCTGTTGTATTGGCTGTCGTAGTCAATATCAATTCAGGATTCTGGCCTTCTTTCATTTTATATTTTGTTGGAGTAATTGCTTTATTCAGTCATTTTTTTATTGGCCCCATGCGTTTGATACAAGAGCCGATGGAAAAAGGCAATGTGGAGGAAGTAGAAAAAATTTTGGCTACTATTTGGTTTCCTAATTTATTATATAAGCCTGTTCGCTCAACTTATTATACCATTAAAGGTAATTTGGCGATGATGAAACAGGACTTCGATTCAGCCGAAAAGCATTTGAAAATGAGTTCATCCCTAGGTGCGCCAATGGCTGAAGCAGAAGGTGCCAATAAATTGCAATTGGGTATGATGGCTATGCAAAAAGGAAATTTAAAAGAAGCCGAAACTTACGTGCGTGCAGCCATTCGTTTAGGCATTCCAGATAAAGAAAGTGAAGCGGTTGCTTATTTAAGCATGTGTCAGATATTCATGAATAAAAGAGAATTCCGAGCTGCCAAAGATTTCTTTCGCAGAGCAAAAGCATTAAAACCCAAAACGCAGCAAGTGATTGATCAGATAAAAGAGATAGAAAAATATATTTCCCGTATTCCCGGATAGTTTATTGTTTCAATAAAGTTTCTTCAATAACTGCAGGATAATATTGATGTTCTAATTGATGAATTTTTTGCGCTAAAGTTTCCGGCGTATCATCTTTTGTAATGGTACATTTTGTTTGAAAGATGATATTACCATGATCATATTTTTCATCCACATAATGAATGGTAATGCCACTTTCTTTATCCTGATTGGCAATAACCGATTCGTGAACAAAATGTCCGTACATGCCCTTCCCGCCATAGTTTGGTAATAATGCCGGATGAATATTGATGATGCGATTTGGGTATGCATCAATCAATGCAGATGGTATCTTCCAAAGAAAACCGGCCAACACAATAAAATTAATTGCTGCTTTTTTTAATTCATCTACATAGGCATTGCCTCTGAAAAATTTTTCTTTCTCGATAACAATGAATGGAACATAATTTTCTTGTGCAATATGTAAAACTCCCGCTTCTTTTTTATTGCTGACTATCAGCGCAACTTCAATGGTTTGATGGTCTTTGAAATATTGAATGATCTTTTCTGCATTACTGCCTGCACCCGATGCAAAAACAGCAATTTTTTTCTTTGATGGAATGGGATGCATGGCTTGAAAATAAAGTAGCGCTTGAATTTTGCCTCAAAAATGAAATAAAAATCTGACTAATGATTTAAAATTTATAAAAAATGACGCGGATCATCATTTCTGTTTACAAATAACACATACAAATACAATATTTTTTTAAACAGTCTGCTGAAATGCAAGCCTGGCTTGAATAAAAAAAAATTTTAAACAATGAGTTTTTGTCAGCTTCATGTCATATTTTTGCAGCCGTTGATGGTTATTTTTCCACACAAAGCACAACTGATTGTGAATATGATTTATCACAGACGCGTAGCCAAAACAAGTATTCTCAGTATCGTACTCTTTCTGAGTTTTATTACAGTAAGTAAAGTAAATGCACAAGATGGCAAAGCATTATTCTCTGCCAATTGCGCCACCTGTCATAAGATTGATCAACAATTAACAGGTCCGGCTTTGCTGGGCGTGGAAGATCGTTGGGGGGGTGATAGAAAAAAATTACATGCCTGGATTAAGAACAGCGGCGCTTTCTTAAAAACAGGAGATGCTTATGCGAATGACTTATATAATAAGTTCAATAAAGTGAGCATGAATGCTTTTGAAGGCGTATTGGATGATAAACAAATTGATGCTGTTTTAGATTATATCAAAGGCTGGAAACCGCCGGTAGCAGTGGTTCCAACAGGAGGTGCTGCTGCACAGGGCGAAGGAGATAACTCTCTTTTATTCGGTATTCTTACTTTAATATTAGCAATTATTGCATTCACCTTAATGCAAGTGAACAGTAATTTGAAAAAATTATCTGATGATAAAGAAGGCATTCCTGCCGCAGAACCGGTTCCATTCTGGAAGAACAGAACTTATATTGCTTTCTTAACAGTTATCTTATTTGTAGTGGGTGGATATTATACTACTAAGGGTGCAATTGGATTGGGTCGTCATAAAGATTACCAACCTGTTCAACCTATTTATTATTCGCACAAAGTACATGCGGGTATCAATCAAATTAATTGTCAGTATTGCCATATTGGTGTGTATCAAGGTAAACAAGCAACCATTCCTTCTGTAAATATTTGTATGAATTGCCATATGGCAATCAATGAATACAAGGGAGAAAAAATTTATACTGAAGAAGGCGAAGAGGTGAACGGTACAGAGCAGATCAAAAAATTATACGAATACGCATCCTTCACTCCGGGCAAACCATGGGATGCATCTCAGGCAAAACCAATTGCATGGACAAGAATTCATAATTTACCGGATCATGTTTATTTCAATCACTCACAACATGTGGTAGCCGGTAAACAACAATGCCAAACTTGTCATGGTGAAATCACTAAGATGGATGAAGTGAAACAATTTGCAGACTTAAGCATGGGATGGTGTATCAATTGTCACCGTAGCACTCAGGTGAATTTCAAAGGCAATGGTTTTTACAGCATCTATGAAAAATATCATGAAGATTTGAAGAACGGAAAGATCGATAGCACAAAAGGAATTACTGTAGAAAAGGTAGGTGGAACTGAATGTCAAAAATGTCATTATTAATTTAATTGAATATTGTCAATTCTCATTTGACAATTAACTATCATACTATATGAGCGATAAAAAGTATTGGCAAAGTTTTGGAGAACTAAACAATTCAGAAGCATATCAGCAAGCTGCGAAAGATGAGTTTCGTGAAGATCTTCCTTTGGAAGCTGATAATGGATTTTTAGAAGCAAAAGCTCCACGCAGAGACTTTTTAAAATATTTAGGTTTCAGTACTGCCGCTGCGGCATTGGCAGCTAGTTGCGAAACGCCTGTTAGAAAAGCAATTCCGTTTGCCAATAAACCGGAAGATATTGTTCCGGGTATTGCTAATTGGTATGCAACAACATACGTGCAGGATGGTGATGTGGTAAGTGTTATAGCCAAAGTACGTGATGGAAGACCCATTAAAATTGAAGGAAATGAATTAAGTGCTGTTACCAAAGGCGGGACTTCAGCAAGAGTGCAAGCATCGGTATTAGATTTATATGATACCAATCGTTTGCGTTTTCCAACCATCGATGGTAAAGAAGTAACATTCGAAGCAATTGATAAATCAATTGGAGAATCATTAAGCGGTGCGGTGGTAATATTAACCAGCAGCATTGTCTCTCCTTCAACAAAAGAAATCATCAATCAATTTATTGCTAAACATCCGGGAAGCAGTCATGTTGTATATGATGCGGTTTCTTACAGTGGTATCTTATTAGCTAACCAGGCTTCTTACGGAAAAAAAATCATTCCATCATATCGTTTTGATAATGCAAAAGTGATTGTGAGTTTGGGTGCAGATTTCCTGGGAACATGGTTAAGTCCGGTTGAATTCTCTAAACAATATGCTGCCGGAAAAAAGATCGATGAGAAAAAACCTGTCATGAGCAAACACATGCATTTTGAAAGTGTGTTAAGTTTAACGGGTTCTAATGCAGATGAAAAATATTTACACAAGCCATCTGAAACAGGTGCTGTTGCATTGGCTTTATTAAGTGCCATTAATGGTCAAGCAATAAATGTTGGCGATAATAAACTAAAAGCAGGTATTGAAAAAGCTGCGAAAGAATTATCATCTCACAAAGGAGAATCATTGGTGGTTTGCGGAAGCAATGATGTGAATGTTCAAGTAGTAGTGAATGCGATTAATGAAGCATTACAGTCAAATGGTAAAACTATTGACTGGAGTACGCCTTATACAAATTATCAAGGTATCGATGCCGACTTTGCAAAGTTGGTAGATGATATGAATGCCGGAAAAGTTGGTGCATTATTAATTAGTGGCGCAAATCCTGTATATACTTGGTATGATGCGGATAATTTCAAAAAAGGACTGGCGAAAGTTAAAACAGTTGTTTCATTTAATTCAAAGAATGATGAAACAACACAGTTATCAAAATATGTAATCCCTGATCATCATTATTTAGAAAGTTGGGGTGATGCAGAAGCAAAAGCCGGATACATATCTTTCATTCAACCAACCATCAACCCGTTATTCAAAACACGTCATTGGCAAGATAGTTTATTGAAATGGAGCGGTATTACAACAGATTATGCTACATACATAAAAAACTATTGGAGCGGCAAAGTTGGTGGCGAAACCGGTTGGAATAAAATTTTACAGGAAGGTGTTATCAACACTTTAAACAATACCATTACAAGTAGTTCTTACAGCGGCACAGCATTAACCGGTGCAATGGCGGCAATACTTTCAGCTAAAAAGGGTGGAAAGATTGAATTGCAATTGTATCAAAAAGTTTCTATTGGTGCAGGTCAGCAAGCAACCAATCCATGGTTGCAAGAATTACCTGATCCAATCACCAGAGCCACTTGGGATAACTATGTTATTGTTTCTCCTGCCATGGCAAAAACATTGTTGGATATTGATTTAAATAATAATGGTCAGGCAGATTCTTATGAAGTAAACCCTCCTAAGAAAGTTGTAAAAGTTACCGTAAATGGTAAATCTGTTTCATTGCCTGCATTGATTATTCCGGGTACACAACCAGATACCATTGCTATTGCAGTTGGTTATGGAAGAACAGATAAATTAGGTAAAGCAGTTGAAGGTGTTGGACAAAATGCATTTCCGTTTGCTAACTTAACTAACGGTACAGTTAATTTTGTAAATGCAGATGTTACTGTTGAGAAAACAAATGATACTTATAAGATAGCGGTTACACAAACACATGGCGGGTACGATACTAAACAAGGTAAACGTACTGAAGTGATGAAAGAATTAACTCTCGCTCATTTTAAAGAAGAGCCGAATGAAATTATTGATGACAGAGAAAAAGAATTAGCTCCTTACGGCGGTATAGAAAATTTTGAAAAGAACGGAACCATCTACCCGTATTTTGATAAGCCTGGAATTAAATGGGGAATGAGTGTTGATTTGAATACTTGTACCGGTTGTGCAGCTTGTGTGGTGGCTTGTCATGCTGAGAACAATGTGCCTGTTGTTGGTAAACCAGAAGTATTGCGTTTCCATGATATGCATTGGTTACGTATTGATCGCTATTACAGCGGTGATATGGAAAATCCAAATGTGGTTTTTCAACCATTAATGTGTCAGCATTGCGATAACGCACCATGTGAAAACGTTTGTCCAGTTGCGGCAACCAATCACAGTAGTGAAGGATTAAATCAAATGACCTATAACCGTTGTATCGGTACAAGATATTGTGCGAATAACTGTCCTTATAAAGTTCGTCGTTTTAACTGGGCAGATTATACAGGTGCAGACAGTTTCCCTGATAATCAAAAAGGAATTATCAGTGATGTTACATTAATGATGAATGATGAATTAACAAGAATGGTGTTGAATCCGGATGTTACTGTTCGTTCACGTGGTGTGATTGAAAAATGTTCTTTCTGTGTTCAACGTTTGCAGGAGGGAAAATTAAAAGCTAAGAAAGAAAGCAGACCGTTGAAGAGTGGCGCTAATAATGAATGGGATGTGAAGACTGCTTGTCAACAAGCTTGTCCAACTGATGCCATTGTGTTTGGTAATGCAAATGATAAACATAGTGCGATTACAATAGAAAGAGTAGAAAACAAACAACGTACTTTCTATTCATTAGAACAATTGCACGTATTACCGAATGTAAATTATTTGGCAAAAGTTAGAAATGTAGAAGAAGCAAAAGAAGAAAAGAAAGAAGCATAGTTGATAAGACAACAGGAAGTCTGCAATGCTTAATTGAAAAATGAAAGCTGAGTAAATAAAATATAAATGTGGTCATTGTGTAACGATGATCAAATAAATATCAAGACCAAATGCATTTAAAGTACGAATCACAGCTAAGGGAACCGTTGGTATATGGTAGCAAAACTTACCATGATGTAACGGAAGATATTGTTCGCCCTATTGAAGCAAAGCCAAGCAAGCTTTGGTACATTGGTTTTTACATTGCCGTAGCATTATTGCTGTTCGGTATCTATGCTATTTACAGAGATGTAACTTATGGAATTGGTCAGTGGAATTTGAACAAGACCATTGGTTGGGGTTGGGATATTACCAACTTCGTGTGGTGGGTAGGTATTGGTCATGCCGGAACATTGATCTCTGCGATCTTATTATTATTCCGCCAAGGTTGGAGAACCGGTGTAAACCGTGCTGCAGAAGCAATGACCATCTTTGCGGTTATGTGTGCCGGACAATTTCCTATTTGGCATATGGGTAGAGTCTGGATGGCCTTCTTTGTTTTGCCTTATGCAAATACACGTGGTCCTTTGTGGGTGAACTTTAATTCTCCGTTGTTGTGGGATGTGTTTGCGATCTCAACATATTTTACTGTTTCATTATTATTCTGGTACAGTGGATTGTTACCAGATTTCGGAACTGTGCGTGACAGAGCAAAAACAAAATTGCGTAAACATTTATATGGCATTGCTTCATTTGGTTGGACAGGTTCTACCAAGCATTGGCAAAGACATGAAAGTTTATCATTGGTATTAGCGGGTTTATCTACACCATTGGTATTGTCAGTTCACACAATCGTATCATTCGACTTCGCTACATCAGTAGTGCCGGGTTGGCATACAACCATCTTTCCACCATACTTTGTTGCCGGTGCAATCTTTTCGGGATTTGCGATGGTGCAATCATTAATGGTAATTGTTAGAAAAGTTTTCGGATTACAAGATTATGTAACGATGGGGCATATTGAAGCAATGAATAAAGTAATTGTGTTAACAGGTTCTATTGTTGGTGTTGCTTATCTAACAGAATTATTTATGGGATGGTATTCTCAAAATAAATATGAAGGATATACTTTCTGGTATAGTCGTGCAAATTTATTTAGTCCTTACGGTTGGAGTTATTGGGGCATGATGGCATGTAACGTATTGAGTCCGCAAATATTCTGGTTCCGCAAAATGAGAAGAAATTTATTTGTTACTTTCTTTATGAGTGTAATTGTGAATGTGGGTATGTGGTTCGAACGTTTTGTAATTATTGTTACTTCATTGTATCGTGATTATTTACCGTCTTCTTGGGCTACTTATTATAGTCCAACTATTTGGGAAATCGGTTTCTATTTAGGTACGTTCGGATTATTCTTTACCTGCTTCTTCTTATTTGCAAAATATTTCCCAACTATTGCAATTGCGGAAATTAAATATGTATTGAAGACAACAGGAGAAAGTTATAAAGAGAAAATGGGGCATTTAGAAAATGTGGATGCAAGCGTATTTGCACACAGCGGACATGGACATACCTTAGTAGAAAATAGTGGTTCTGTTTAAAAAAGAGTAAGATCATTTTTTAACAATAAATTCCTGAAAGGGAAGATTTATATGGCAAAAAAGAAATTCGTAGTTGGTTGTTTTGATGATGAAGCTGCTTTATTTCCTGCAGTAAAAAAAGTGCGTACTGTTGGATATAAAATTCATGATGTGTACACGCCCTTTGCTGTGCATGGGTTAGATCATGCAATGGGTTTACGTGAAACAAGCTTACACACTGCAGGTTTTATTTATGGCATCACAGGAACTACAACAGCATTGAGTTGCATCAGTTGGATTTTAACCAGCGACTGGCCGTTGAACATTGGCGGTAAACCACATTTTGCTTTACCGGCCTGGATTCCCATCACTTTCGAGTTAACAGTTTTATTTGCAGCTGTGGGAATGGTGTTGACTTTTTGTTATTTATGTCAGTTAGCTCCTTTCGTTAAAAAACATCATTTTCATCCGAGAGCAACAGATGATCTTTTTGTAATGGTGATTGAATGCACATCGAAAACAAATGTGGATGATTTAAAAGGATTTTTATCTAACAATGGTGCAGTAGAAGTAGATGTGCAAGTTGCAGAAGATGGTTGGTGGTTAGGAAGATATGATAAAGAAGAAATGCCTTTTGAACAAAAAATAGTTGCTGCTTAATTAATAGAATTAATGACGATGAAAAAATTATCAATCATAGCTTTTTTCTGTATCGGTGCAGCGATAGTTAGCTGCAATGATGTGAAACGCGAACAGAACGATGTGTATATGCCCGATATGGCATATAGCCGTGCTTACGAATCTTATGCTGAACGTGATTCTTTGGTTTTTACAACTGATGAATCTCAAAGAGGATCCAAAATATTTTACAACAATAAACCTGTTGCAGGCACTATTGCACGCGGAGAAGAAATGCCTTTTGCTATTACAAAAGATGCAACCGGCGATACAACAAATTATGTTGCATCAAAAGCGGTAAAGAGTCCGATTGATTCTTTATCTAAAGAGCAATATACTGAAGCAGAAAGATTGTATTTAATTAATTGCGGTATTTGTCATGGTAAAAATTTAGATGGCAATGGTCCATTATATAAAGATGGAAGCGGACCATATCCTGCAAAACCTGCTGCATTGGCAAGCGATGCAAAATATATTTCGATGCCGGAAGGACAAATGTTTTATTCTGTTACTTATGGCAAAAATTTAATGGGAAGCTATGCTTCACAATTAAGCCGTAAGCAACGTTGGCAGGTGATCAATTACATCAAACAAAAACAAAAAGCAGCTAAAGCAGCAAGTGCACCTGCTGCCGATGCCACTGCAAAAAAATAATAACTAACTGTTATAAAAGATAAAAGATGTCAGCTATTAAAGAACAATTCGAAATCCCTTCAAAAATGAAAACATGGTCATTAGCATTGATTGCTATTGGTGTGTTGGCATTAATTTTTGGGTTTGTTACAAAGGCAAGAGGTACAGAAGAAGAGCAAGCTGTTTTTATTGGTACATTAATGTACAATACTATTTTCTGGACATTGGTTTGTAATGCAAGTATGTTCTTCATTTGTGCAACTACATTGGCAATGGGTGGATGGCCATTGGCTTTTCGTCGTGTTCCCGAAGCAATTTCTGCAATGGTGCCGATTTTCGGAACCATCACTGCTGCCATTTTATTATATGTAGTATTTGCAGATAAACATTATATCTATCATTGGTTAGATACAAAAGCAGTTGCCGCTGATGAAGTATTAAAAGGTAAATCCGGATTCTTAAATGTAAAATTCTTTACTATCTGGACTTTATTGACCATTGGTTTATGGAGTTTGTTGGGTTGGAGAATGCGTCAATTAAGTTTAGAGGCAGATGATGCAACCGTTAAAGAAAACGGCAGCAGTTATATTTGGAGAAATACAGTAAGTGCGGCATTGTTCATTATTTGGTTTGCATTGACTGTGGGCTCAACTGTCCCTTGGTTGTGGTTAATGAGTATTGATGCGCATTGGTACAGCACCATGTATAGCTGGTACACATTTGCCAGTTCATTTGTAAGTGGCATGAGCTTAATTGCTTTGTGGGTTATTTATTTGAAGAACAAAGGATATTTAGAATATGCCAGTAATGAGCATTTACATGATATTGGAAAATTCATGTTTGCGTTTTCTATTTTCTGGACTTACTTATGGTTCTCACAATACATGTTGATTTGGTATTCGAACCAACCGGAAGAAACCATTTATTTCAAACATCGTGTACAAGGACCATATAAAGGAATTTTCTTTTTGAATTTAATCATCAATTTCATCTGTCCGTTGTTAATACTAATGAAACGTTCAGCAAAAAGAAATTATACATTGATGACTTTTATGGCAGTGCTGATTTTATTTGGACATTGGTTAGATTTTTATCAAATGGTAATGGGCAGTATCAGTAAAGCTGAAGTAACATTAGGATGGTTGGATTTTGGTATATTAAGTTTATTTATCGGATTGATGATATACTTTGTTAGTCGTTCATTGGCAAGCAAACCATTGGTATCAAAATATCATCCATTCTTAAAAGAAAGTATTATTCATCATACATAATTGAGTAGGTTAATTATTATATCGTATCAGAAAATATTGATCGTATTATGACAATGTATTTAATATTAGCAGTGATAGTGTTGGTCTTCTTGATCATCTTTCAGATATCAAAAGCAGCCGAGTATGTAGCCGTTTTAAAAGGAGAAGAACAAAATCGTAAAAACACCAATAAAGTAAACGGATTTTTAATGGTTTCTTTTTTGGTAGTTGGATTGATTGGTGTTTGGTATTGCAATAAATTATTTTTTGGTAAAACTTTGTTGGCGGTTGATTCTGCAAGTGTACAAGGCGAAAGAGTGGACAGTATGTTATGGATTACATTAACAGTAACAGGTGTTGTATTCATTATCACACAAATATTATTGTTCTGGTTTGCATATAAATATCAGGAAAGTGATAAACGCAAAGTGTTTTATTTTCCTCACAACAATAAATTAGAAGTATTGTGGACAGTTGTGCCGGCAATATTTTTAACTGTGTTGGTAGTAATAGGCTTACGTAACTGGTTTTACTTTACCGGTGAACCACCAAAAGGTGCTCAGGAAATTGAAGTGACCGGAAAACAATTCGGTTGGATATTTCGCTATCCGGGAAATGATGGTGTGTTTGGAAAAAAATATTATAAAGTAATTGATGCGGGTACAAATTCTTTGGGTTTGATTTGGCAGGATAATGCTGATTTAAATTTAAAAGATGATCCTGCAACACATGATGATATTGTTGCTGAACAAACCATGTATATCGTAAAAGGCAAACCTGTAAAATTAATTATAGGTTCAAGAGATGTGATACATGATGTGGGTCTTTCTCATTTTCGTTTAAAGGCAGATGCGGTACCGGGTATTCCAACAACCATGTGGTTTACACCAAAATATACCACTGAAGAAATGAAGAAGATCACTAACAATCCGAATTTCCAATATGAAATTAGTTGTGATCAAATGTGTGGTAACGGACATTATTCAATGAAAGGTGTGATACAAGTTGTAACACAAGAAGAGTATGATGTGTGGATGGCAAAACAGAAGCCATATTATTTGGCTGCTTTTCCGGAAAAAGATCCATCTAATCAAAAAACAGATAGTACTAAAACAACTGCAGCAACTACAGTTGCTTCAAGTTTGATTGCAAAAAAATAACATCATTGCAACTAAGTAGATACTTAATTGTTTGGTATAATAGTTAATTAGTAAGACAAAGAAATTAATATGAGTAACGAAGCTATTCTTCATGGTTCATCTGCTGCAGTGCATGAGGTGCATGGCGATCATCATCATGAACATCATCATCACGAAACATTTATCAGTAAATATGTTTTCAGTCAGGATCATAAAATGATCGCCAAACAATTCTTGATAACAGGAATGGTTTGGGCTGTACTGGGTGGATTGATGAGTGTTTTATTCCGTTTGCAATTAGGTTATCCCGATGCACATTTTACCTGGTTAGAAAATATCTTAGGAAAATTTTGGGTGAAAGATGGCCGCATCACACCTGAAGCATATTATGCATTGGTAACTACACACGGAACAGTATTGGTGTTCTTTGTATTGACAGCCGGTTTGAGCGGAACATTTGCTAATTTCTTGATCCCATTACAAGTGGGTGCAAGAGATATGGCATCTCCTTTCATGAACATGTTAAGTTACTGGTTCTTTTTTGGTGCAAGTGTGGTAATGTTATCTTCCATGTTTGTTGAAACAGGTCCATTTAGTGGTGGTTGGACGGCATATCCGCCATTGAGTGCATTAGGAAGTGCATCACCCGGTTCTAAAACAGGTATGGATCTTTGGATTATTGCAATGGCTTTATTCGTTGTATCATCTTTATTAGGTGGCTTGAATTATATCGCAACTGTATTGAATATGCGTACCAAAGGAATGAGTATGACTCGTTTGCCGTTAACTATTTGGGCATTGTTCTTTACTGCTGTATTGGGTGTATTATCATTCCCTGTTTTATTATCAGGATTTATTTTATTGATATTTGATAGAAACTTCGGAACAAGTTTTTATCTGTCAGATATTTTTGTAAATGGTGTAGGTGCTTTACCGAATGAAGGGGGTAGTGCTATTTTGTTCCAGCATTTATTCTGGTTCTTAGGTCATCCGGAAGTATATATTATTTTATTACCTGCAATGGGAATGGTGAGTGAAATTTTATCTGTAAATTCTCGTAAACCTATCTTCGGTTATATGGCAATGATCGGTTCATTGTTTGCAATTGCCATCTTAGCATTCTTAGTGTGGGCGCATCATATGTTTGTTACGGGATTGAATCCATTCCTTGGTTCCATCTTTGTATTATTAACTTTATTAATCGCTGTTCCATCTGCTATTAAAGTATTTAACTGGTTAACGACTTTGTGGAGAGGTAATATTCGTTTTACTCCCGGGATGATGTTTGCTATCGGTTTTGTAAGTTTATTTATTTCAGGTGGTTTAACCGGTATATGGTTAGGTAACTCTGCATTAGATATTCATTTGCACGATACTTATTTTGTAATTGCACATTTCCATATTGTAATGGGTGTAGCAAGCATGTTCGGCATGTTTGCAGGTATCTATCACTGGTATCCTAAAATGTATGGTCGTCATTTGAATAACACTTTAGGCTATATCCATTTTTGGATCACTATAGCTGGGGCTTATTTAATTTTCTGGCCAATGCATTATGAAGGATTGGCCGGTATGCCTCGTCGTTATTATGATTACAGCATTTGGGAAAGTTTCAAGCAATTTGGCGATCTGAATAGATTTATCAGCACCGTGGCAATGATTGTATTTGCAACACAATTATTATTCTTATTCAATTTCTTCTATTCTATTTTCAAAGGAAGAAAAGTAACAGCCAAAAATCCATACAATTCAAATACTTTGGAATGGACAACACCTATTCGCCCCGGACATGGAAACTGGCCCGGTGAAATTCCTGAAGTGTATCGTTGGGCATATGATTACGGTAAAGACGGAAGAGAATTTATTCCGCAAACAGAACCTGTTGGGGCTGATGAAAGCCATCACTAATATTAATTGTAGTTCTTTGAACTATTGACGAATAAATTATTGATCATGCCCTGAGAACATCGGGGCATTTTTTTCAATTCGGTATTGATTGAAATGAGATAGACACTTTACTGTTGAAGTAAAAAATAATAATGACAGATAACAATACAACCAATTCTGTATCTTTTAAGATAGTAAGTAAAGTGAAAGATTATTTTCAATTAATCAAATTCACTTTAAGTTTTACTGTTGTGTTCTCATGTGTCGTTTGTTATTTAATGGCACCTAAAGTGGTTGATTATGATTGGAAGATGATTACATTATTATTTGTAGCAGGCATGTTGGTAACAGGAAGTGCGAATGCTATTAATCAGGCAGTAGAAAAAGATACAGATGCGTTGATGAAGCGCACAAAAACTCGTCCTGTTGCTGCCGGAAGAATGAGTGCAAAAGAAGCATACACATTTGCATTGATTGCAGGAGTAGTCGGTTCTTTGATGATCTGGTATTATTTCAATTTATCTGCTGCATTGGTATCTCTATTCAGTTTGTTTTTATATGCGTATATCTATACCCCACTAAAAAAAATTAATTCTGTTTCTGTATTGATTGGTGGATTCCCGGGCGCATTGCCTTGCTTAATTGGTTGGGTTGCCGGGCAAGATGATTTTAGTGCAGGCGGTTGGATTTTGTTTGCCATTCAATTCATTTGGCAGTTCCCGCATTTTTGGGCAATTGCATGGGTGGCACATAGCGATTATACTAAAGTTGGATTTAAATTATTGCCAAGTGCAAAAGGTCCAACAAAATTTACTGCATTGCAAGCAGTGATGTATAGTGTATTAATGATTCCGATTGGAATTTTGCCTTATTATTTCAATATGGCGGGGCAATTAAGTTTGTGGATCGTATTGGTTTGTAATTTATTTATGGTAGTTCAGTGTGTAAGATTGTATAAAGACATGGATGTGAAAGCTGCAAGACGAGTGATGTTCAGCAGTTATATTTATTTACCGATTGTGTTATTGGCATTATTGGCAAATAAAATTCATTAGAAATAAAATTGATTGAGTAATAAATTTTAAGTGATGATGACAGCGATGAGTACAAATAATACAGGAAAAATTCATCCGTATAAATTTACTTTATGGGTTGCCATTGGTAGTTTATGTATGATGTTTGCCGGATTAACCAGCGCATATATTGTAAGGCGTAATCAAAGCAATTGGTTAGAGTTCGAATTCCCTATCACATTCTGGTATTCCACTTTTGTGATATTATTGAGTAGTGTTACTATGCATTTGGCGGTAAAAAATTTTAAAGCAAGAGAAAGAATTAATTATAAAAATTTAATTTCTATCACCACTATATTAGGAATTTTATTTGTGGTATTACAATATTTCGCTTTTCAATCGCTCAATCATTCAGGTATAAAATTAATGGGGCAAGGAAGCAATCCCTCTGCTTCATTTTTGGTAGTCATCATCGGCTTGCATATGCTGCATGTAGCGGGTGGAATTATAGCTTTATTGGTGGTGTTTTTTAAGTCATTCAGTACAAAAGTCAAAAATTACAATAGTGTTCCTTTAGAAATAACGGCCACTTATTGGTATTTTGTAGATATACTTTGGATTTATTTGTTCCTCTTTTTGCTTTGGATCAAATAAACCAAGAAAAAGTTTAGATTTATTCAGCTTTTTTAAGCGCCAGACGATATTTTTGTAACAGAAATTTTAAGTATAAACATGTCAACTTCAACAACAGCACCTGTAACAACCAAATGGTGGAGCGGCGGAAAAAGCCCCTTCAATGTAGAGTATGGTAAATTGATGATGTGGTATTTTTTGATGAGTGATGCTTTTACTTTTGGAGCATTTCTGATTGCTTACGGTACAACACGTTTTGCAACAGCAGGATGGCCTAATCCGAATGAAGTATTCAAATCATATCCATTCGCCGGCGAAAATGCTAATGCACCATTGGTGTTTGTAAGTATCATGACTTTTATCTTGATCATCAGTTCTGTAACAATGGTATTGGCTGTTAAAGCAGGACAAGAAATGAACAAGAAAGCAGTTGTCAATAATTTGATATTAACCATCATTGGCGGATTGGCTTTCTTGAGTTGTCAGGCATGGGAATGGACACATCTGTTTCATGAAGGTGCATGGTGGGGAAGAAATCCATTTATCAATGCAGATGGTACACAATCAACCACCAACTTCACCAATTTCTTTTTTACCATTACAGGTTTTCATGGTTTCCATGTATTCAGTGGTGTGATCATCAATATTGTTATGTTGATCATGACATTGATGGATAAATTCGAACAACGTGGTCATTATTTAATGATCGAAAAAGCCGGATTGTATTGGCATTTTGTAGATTTAGTTTGGGTATTTGTATTCACTTGTTTTTATTTGATCTAATTCATTTCAATTAAATTTTATATGGAACATACAGCACATATTGAACATCATGCAGAAGACGGCAAGAAAGAAGTTATGAGAGTAACGTTGATACTTACGGTATTAACATTGGTTGAATTAGCATTGGGTTTCTGGATGATGAAAATTGAAGCGCAGGGAACAAGATTAATGATCAAAGGTGTGATCGTTATTTTAATGATGGCAAAAGCATTTTATATTGTTGGTTATTTTATGCATTTAAAACATGAGATACGCAATATGATTATGACCATTGTAGTGCCTTTATTATTATTTGTTTGGTTCATCGGCGCATTTTTATATGATGGTAATTCATTCAAAAATTTAAGAATGACTTACGATTCTCATAAAAAAGAAATGAGTACCAAAAAAGTAGAAAAGAAAGAAGAAGTAAAAGAAACTCCTGAGGTGAAGAAAGCGGTGGAATAGTTTTTCAATTCATTCTATTATTCAAAAATATTACCACCGTTTAGTGCGGTGGTTTTTTATTCAACTATATGACGAAGAAAGCTTTACTGGCATTGATGATTGCGATACTTATTCCTGTAGTAAGTTATATGATCTTAAAAACTGCAAGTGATCATGCAGTGGTAATGCCGAGAAAATATTTATTAGATAGTGTTACTACGCATATTGAAAAGGGTAAACAGATCAGTGATAGTAACTGGCATATCACTTCTAATATTCATTTGCAAAATCAGTTGGGAAACAGCGTTAGCTTATATGATAAGAAAGGTAAAATTATTGTGGCTGATTTCTTTTTTACCAGTTGCCGAAGTATTTGTCCGCGATTAACACGCAATATGGCAAAGCTTCAGCAATCCTTTATTACCGGTGGCGATGTAAGAAATAAGATCGATACTTCTATTGTACAATTCATTTCTTTTTCTATCGATCCGCAAACAGATTCTGTGCGTAGATTAAGAGAGTATGCTGATAGGTTTGGCGTAAACCCCGATAATTGGTGGATGTTAACAGGTAACAGAGATTCTATTTATCGTTTTGCATTTGAAGAATTAAAAGTAGATCAATTTAGTACCGAACCAATTAATCCGGATTTTGTTCATACAAGTAGATTTATTTTATTAGATAAGAATATGGTGGTGAGAGGTTTTTATGATGGATTGGATAGAGATTCAACATCATTATCTCAATTGGCGAGAGATATTGGATTGTTAATGCTGGAAAAAGACAAAACAAAAAAGAGTGAACTCTTTATGCAGATTATTGATTTAAATTGGTTGTGGTTGATTATTGTTCTATTGGTAATTGTATTTATGATCTATTTTACACAAAGAAGAAAAATAAACGGATAAATATATTTTATGTTAGCAGCAAGTTTAAAAAAGAACGACAAGCAAGCAAAATTATTAATTGGTGTTTTTTCGTTTGTGGTTTTTGCTGCAGTAGTATTGCTCAGTAGATTTAAATTAAATGTTGATTTAGGTTTTAATGTGCATGTATTTGCAACAGCCAATGCCATTATTAATTCTGTTATTGCAGTTTTATTGGTAGCTGCTTTAATAGCAGTGAAGAATAAAAATTATTTGTTGCATAAAAAATTAATGAGGGGTGCATTAATATTATCTATTCTTTTTTTGGTAAGTTATATTGCACATCATTTATTGGCAGGCGAAACAAAGTTTGGCGGGGAAGGAACTATCAGAATTGTTTATTTTATTATTCTGTTTACACATATTTTTTTAGCTGCAATTATTTTACCATTTATTTTATTTACAGCTTATCGTGCCATGATTGCAGAATTCCCGGCGCATAAAAAATTGGCAAAATATACCTGGCCATTATGGTTTTATGTAGCCGTAACCGGACCGATTGTGTATTTGATGATTAGTCCGTATTATCATTAGTCAAGTGATAATTCTTTCACCGGATCCCAATATTTTTTTTCAAAGTCAATGATAGTATCATCTTTGATTTTTATTTTTTCTTGCTCTAATAATTCTTGCATTAATGTTGGCGTGGCAAAATGTGCTTTACCACTGAGCATTCCATTTCTGTTTACAACACGATGTGCAGGAACTTTTGGTGTAACAATAAATGATGCATTCATTGCCCAGCCTACCATTCGGGCACTTTTTTTTGTACCGAGATAAGCTGCAATGGCACCATAAGAGGTTACTCTGCCTTTTGGAATTTGGCGAACAATATCATATACGTCTTCAAAAAAGGAGGATTCTTTTTTAATGGTTGGGGTAAATTTTTTAGCAGTAGTAGTTTTCTTTTTCAAGAACTTGAATTATTCAAATGAAGATACTGATTTTGTATTTTGTTTTTCAATCAGCAATTCAGTTCTTCTTGGTTCGGGAACAGATTCAAAATTAAACGGACAATGTCTGCAGCCATGTCCACAGCAGAAGCCTTTATCTACATGATATTTTTCTGTGAACACCATATAACCGGTTTCATCAAAATAAAAATCAATTTTTTCGATCAACTGCTGACTCATTAATAATTTGTTTTAAAATAATATCTTTTTCTAGTGGTAACGGTTTATTTATTTTGAATTGCAGATAATGCACTTTTTTACTTTGTGCAATATCTAAACTTTCATAATACGTCTTGATGCGTAATTCATCTGCAATAGTTGCCTCATTATAAGCATCATCATAATCCACTAACAATTTTAATTCAAATAAGTTGATGACTGTTTTGGTGAATTGATATAAATCCGGGCTATCTGTTTTTAAATGAACTAATCCATCTTTTTTTAAAATTTGTTGATATAGACGCAAAAATTTCGGATGTGTTAATCTTTTTTTTGCTTTTGATAATCTTAACTGCGGGTCAGGAAAAGTGATCCATATTTCACTCACTTCATCTCTTTCAAAATAATTAGTGATCTGATCTATTTCTGTTCTTAAAAAAGCTACATTGCTTAAACCTTCATCCAGGGCAGTTTTGGCACCACGCCAAATTCTATTTCCTTTCAAATCAACACCAATAAAATTTTTGTTAGCATGCATTCTTCCTAAACCAACGGCATATTCTCCTTTACCGCAAGCCAATTCTAAAATGATGGAATATTGATTCTTAAAAAAATCATTCCACTTGCCTTGCATGTTTTGCGGATGTTCCAACACGTTGGAAAATGATTTAATCTCTTCGAAACGAATTAATTTTTTTTGTGCCATGGGCAGCAAAGATATTATTACAAAATATGTTGTGAAGGATTTACAGAAAAATAAACAGAGAGTAATAACAAAAATGCCTTTAAAGTGAACTTCAAAGGCAAGCAAACTAAAACACTGAGAAAAAAGAAGCTGTAGGGGTAGGAGTCGAACCTACACGAAGCAGTTAGCTGTAACACAAAGTCCGGTGGTCAACCCCGGTCTTTCTTGCGAAAGGCTCTATGTTGCGTTTGTCCTGTTATCTTCACCCCCGAGACGAGAGGGCATGTCTGCCGAAAAATTTCATCACCCCACAGTGTAAAGAACTACTCGTTCATTGACAACACAATATTAAATAAAATAGGCTATTAATTAAAAATATTTCAATAAAAATTTTAAAAATATTGATATTATTCAATTTATTATGTATAATTGTAGATTATTTCTAAAAATATAATTAAAAATGGCATCAAAATTGAATCTTGACAAACTGGATTTGCAGATTATCCAGGAAATGATGGAGAACGCCGAAATTTCTTATGCCGATCTGGGAAAGAAATTATTTGTTTCCGGCGGAACTATTCATGTTCGCATCAAAAAGTTAGAAGAACAAAAAGTAGTTAAAGGTAGAAAATTATCGATTGATCTCAAAGCATTGGGGTATGATGTGATTGCTTTTATTGGTATTTATTTAGAAAAAAGCTCCTTGTATGATGCAGTTGCAAAAGAATTGAAACGCATTCCCGAGATTGTTCGATTGAATTATACTACCGGCAATTACAGCATGTTTGCTGAAATTGTTTGTAAGGATATTCAGCAACTTCGTTTTGTGTTGCACGATAAGCTGCAAAACATTAAAGGAATAGAACGAACAGAAACTTTTATTTCTTTGGAAGAAAGTTTAGATCGAAATGTTGTTGTTACAACCGAAGCTTAATGCACGAATAAATTGTATTTTCACTTATGATGTCATCTAATCATTTTAATTTAATTGATGTTATGGCTCTGTTGCAAAAAAAATGGAAACAGATTGCTGTTTTTGTTTGTATTGTTTTAGCTATCACCACAATAACTGTTTTTTTATTGCCCCAACAGTTTAAATCAACTGCTATAGTTATTCCGGCTAATCCAACTTTAGCTGATAAATCGAGATTATTTAATAACAATATTCAAAGCTTATATTCTTTTTACGGTAATGGAGATGATGCAGAAGTATTGTATGGCCTGGCTAATTTAGATACAGTCTATTATCAGTTGATCGATCAGTTTAAATTAGTTGATTATTACGAATCAAAAGGTGAGAATGAGTTTATTAAAAAGAAACATGCATTGAAATCTTTGAAAGAAGATATGCCTATTCAAAAAAATGAGTTCAGTCAATTAAAAATCAGTGTTTGGAATAAGGATAAAGAACAAGCTGCATTAATTGCAAACACGTCGGTTGATATTATTCAACAAGTAGAACAAGCCACCTGGAAAAAAATATATCAAACAGAATTAGAGAAAACAAATCAATCAATCACCGCACTCGAAAAAGATTTTAAAATATTGTCAGACAGTATTCAAGCATCTTATGGCAATGATCATACACCGCATAGTGTTGATCTTTTAGCAATAAAAAGAGAAAACATTATAGAACAAATTAAGCAGTATAATAAATCGGTTAACGAATTACAATTGGCTATAGCAACCACACCGCCAACTTTATATGTTATTGAAAAAGCCCAGCCTGCTTCAATTGCAGAGCGACCTGCGAAAGCTGAAGTATTAATTGCTGCATTTTTTGCCAGCTTGATATTTGGAATAATTGCTACGCTGATTTACAGCAGAAAACAAAATATGTAATGATTTCTTTGAACTATTATAGAAATCAATTTTTCATTGCAACTATCTTTTTCATTGCATTTTTGGTTATTGCTATCATCACCAATAATTATGCTTGGCTAAGCGTTCCTTTTATTTTTATTTTATTTCCTGTGTTATTTCGGTACACGATTTCTTATACTGAGCAATTATTTTGGATGATGATTTTTTTTCTGCCTCTATCAACCGAATGGAATGTAACCAATTCTTTAAGTTTAGATTTCCCTGATGAGCCTTTGTTGATATTACTAACGGGGTTTACCATTCTTAAATTTATTTATCAGCCAAGTTTATTCCCCCAATCATTATTGAAAAGCAGTTTATTTTTTTTAGTGCTTTTATATTTGTGTTGGATTATCATTTGTTGTTTCTTTTCCATCAATCCAATTCTTTCAGTTAAATTTTTATTAGCCAAGGTTTGGTATATTATCCCATTTGTTGTGTTACCGCAATTCCTCTTAGATTCCATTGGTAAACTAAAAATATTTGCCTCTTGTTTATTGTTGCCCATGTTATTTGTTGTTGTTCAAGCATTGCTCAGACATATATTTTTTAATTTCTCCTTTGAGGGAATCAAAGAAGTTTTAAATCCTTTTTTCAGAAATCATGTTAACTATTCTGCCATGTTGGTTTGCTTATTAGCAATAGGTTGGTGTGTGTTGCAGTTAACTAAAAATAATCATTTATTGCATAAATGGATTTTCATCGGAATGATAATCGGGCTGATTGCATTAATACTCTCTTATTCACGTGGTGCCTGGCTTGCATTGATTACGGGGATTATTGTTGGCGCATTGATTCATAAAAAATTATTGAATAAAGTGATATTAATTTTGGGTTTTATTGCTACAATCTTTGTCTCTTTTTTATTATCGAATAAGAACTATTTGCGTTTTGCACCTGATTTTACGCATACTATTTTTCATACTGATTTTACAGAACATTTACAGGCCACTGTTAATTTAAAAGATGTTTCTGATGCAGAAAGATTTTATCGTTGGGTTGCTGGAAAGAATATGATCATTGCAAAACCAATTACAGGTTTTGGTCCGAATAATTTTTATGATAACTATAAACCGTATACGGAGAATATTTTTAAAACATGGGTAAGTAATAATGCCGATCATTCCTCTGTGCATAATTATTTTTTATTAACGGCACTGGAGCAGGGAGTTGTTGGTGTTATAATATTTCTAATTTTATTGATTAGCTTATTGGTGTGTTCTCAAAAATTATATCATCAATTGCAAAATGAATTTTACAGAGCTATTGCTTTAACAACAGGAGTTGTTGTTGCCATGATTGGCTTAGTAAATATGTTAAGTGATTTAATTGAAACAGATAAAATTGGCAGTTTGTTCTGGTTGTCTGTTGGTATGATCTTACTATTGCAACAAAAACTACAACTAGAAAAAGAGAGTATTGCCTGATATTACTTTACTTTTCTTTCTTTCCATTGATAAGTTCCGAACTTTCCTAACCAGCCTGCTGCAACATTATAGATGATATGCAGGGGCTCTAATAAAATATGCCACCATTTTAATCGGATGTCAAAAAACTTTGCAACGGGAAATGCGAAACGTAGTTCAACAACAATCTTTAATAATAAAAATATGCACCAATATTGAAATGCGATTAAATTAAACAATGAATAGAATAGAAGTAGTAATAAAAAAAGATTATAAAAGTAAACAACCACTAACACCCAAAAAATACTTTTATCGTTATAGTGATCTGCTTTACTTGCCCATCGAATACGTTGATTAAAAAAGCTTTTCCAGTCAGGCATTGGCAAAGTTGAAACAATGGCCTCTTTGGCAAATAATGCACCTATTTGTTGCGGGTATAATTGTTTCATCTTATTCATCAATAACATATCATCACCACTGGCAATATGATTGATGCTTTCAAATCCATTTACTTCAAAAAAAACTCCTTTTTTATACGCTAAGTTAGCGCCATTGCACATGCTGTGAAATCCTGCAGATACAGATGCAGCCGTAATTCCCTGCAACACCATAAAATCTAAACTTTGAAGAGCAGATAAGTAATCATTATTATCTAGCATCTTTACCGGAGCCGCTATAAATACCGGATTTTTTTGCTGAATCATTGCTGCATAAAATAATAGCCACTGGTCTGTTACAAAACAATCAGCATCCGTTGTGATAATCCATTCTCCCGTTGATTGCTGAATAGCAATATCGATGGCTTTCTTTTTATAAGAATTTAATTTTTCGCCTTTTAATTCATCTGCCAAAGAAATTAATGTAAGATTGTGATGAAGTGATTGTAATTTTTTGATGATGTTCGCTGTATTATCAGAAGAATGATCGTCTACAACAATTACTTCATATAAATCAGCAGAATATTTTTGTTTGAAGATAGATTGTAAACAAGCAGCGATATTTTTTTCTTCATTTCGCGCTGGAATGATGATCGAGAACTTTATATGCGGTTGAAAAATTTGCGGCAATACAAACTCTTTTAATTGCAGAAACCATTTTCTATACATAAGAATAATGATTGCATAAGGAATGAATGCAATCATGGTAAGCCATAAAATAATACTGAGCCACATATAACAAAGGAACAATTTAGTGTTGAAATAATGCAGCTATTTCTGTTGAGTATTTTTCTCTTAATAATTGATGACCTGCTTCAATTTCCTTTACTTCAACAAATTGTTCTATTCCCTTTTTAAATTGTTCACCTCTTTTGGTGATGATCACTTTGTCAAATTTTCCGAATAATAATTTTAGGGAAATTCTTTTTTTTGCAATGATTGATTTCAGCAAAGCCTTATTAGGATTGAACTTTCGCATGGTAGTCCATCTTCTGTATAATATCAATCTTGATGATTCTTCATCTAAATAATAATGTACAAAATTGAAAATACTTTTGTTGAATAAGTTAAGTTTCACTGCTATTTTCATCAACAAAAAAAGAAACCCGGGATGTTTCATTACAAAAGCAAATGATAGATTACCCGCTTTAGTTTTAGTAGAAAACGAATGCCAGAAATTGTTGTGTAGACCATCTGGAGCAATCAATACTAATTTCTTAATGCTGTCAGGAATTGTTTGCAATAACTGCAGCGACACCCTTCCACCCATGCTGTAACCCAGTAAGCTAATGGGTTGAGTGTTTTGCCTGTTAATTTCTTGAATGATGGAAATCAGATCATGAACTGAAAATAGCAACCCTTCCTTCCATTCTGTCTTTCCGTGAAAAGGAAAATCAATGGCAATGATGGTAAAATCTGTTCCAATTACATCTTCCAGCAGATTAAAGGAAGCACTACTCTCTCCATAACCATGAAAAGCAAATAGTGTTTCTGTACCTGTTCCTAAACGGGTAAAATGAATGAGAGATTGTTTGTATGTAAGGAACTTGCTTTCCATTCTAACAAAAAATTAATTGCCCGAAAGCTTGGTGGTTTGATAAAGATACACCAATTTTGAAATTAGTTGCATAACTAACTATATGCCAAACAACCAATTTAAAAGAGGAGAACTGTACAGTGTTATCAATGCAATGGCGGCAACGTCTATTGCAAGAAGGCTGCAGAAGAATTTCAGAAACGCCGGACTGGATATTACGATTGAGCAATGGAGTATTCTGTATCATTTATGGAAAGAAGATTGTTTAAGTCAGCAGGATCTATGCGAAAGAACTTATCGCGATAAGCCCAGCATAACCCGACTGGTTGACAATTTAGAAAAATTAAAATTAGTAAAACGTGTTTCGCATAAACAAGATAGAAGAAAAAATTTAGTGTGCCTGGCTGATGCGGCGAAACATTTGCAGCAAATAACAATTGACCTCGCTAATCAAACAATGGATGAAGCATTGGTAGGTGTTACAAAAGATGAAATTGAAATTGTAAAACGTGTTCTACAAAAAGTGTATGATAATTTAACATAGTTATCCAATTAAAAAATAAAATTCACTAATAAAATCTCTTGCCATGAGCGCAACAACACAAAAAGCAAATGCCTTAAAAGGTGGCGAATGGTTGATTAAAGAAAGCAATGCTTTCGAAACATTTATTCCCGAAGATTTTGATGAAGAACAGAAAATGGTGATGGAAATGTGTCAACAATTTTTAGACACAGAAGTACTTCCTGTAGCTGATAGAGTTGATAAATTAGAACCCGGATTAATGCCTTTATTATTAAAAAAAGCCGGAGACCAAGGTTTACTTGCTACTTCTATTCCTGAAGAATACGGAGGTTTGGGAAAAGATCTTGTAACGGCAAATATTGTTAGTGAAGGATTAGGCGGCGGACATTCTTTCTCTGTTGCTGCATCTGCACATACCGGTATCGGGTCATTACCAATTTTATATTTTGGTACGGAAGCACAAAAACAAAAATACATTCCCAAATTAGCATCAGGAGAATGGAAGGGTGCTTATGGTTTAACCGAACCTAATAGCGGAAGTGATGCATTGGGTGCAAAAACTTCAGCGAAGTTGAGTGATGATGGAAAATATTATTTATTAAATGGGCAGAAATGTTGGATTACCAATGGTGGTTTTGCCGATGTATATACTGTGTTTGCAAAAATTGATGGCGATAAATTCACTGGATTTATTATTGAAAGAGGCTTTGAAGGATTTACTCAAGGACCCGAGGAACATAAAATGGGTATTAAAGGATCATCAACCGTTCAATTATATTTTCAAGATTGTAAAGTTCCTGTAGAGAATGTTTTAGGAGAGATTGGTAAAGGTCATATCATCGCTTTCAATATATTAAATATCGGACGTTTAAAATTATGTGCTGCTGTTTTAGGTGGTAGTAAACGTGCTGCAACCACTTCAGTTCAATATGCTGCAACACGCGAACAATTTAAAATGCCGATTGCAAAGTTTGGAGCCATCAAACATAAATTAGCTGAAATGGCTATTCGTATTTGGGTTGGCGAAAGTGCTTTATATCGCGCAGCAAAATGGATTGATATTAAAGAGGAAGAATTATTAAATGCAGGAGATTCATTTGCAAAAGCATTATTAGGTGCTGCAGAAGAATATGCGATTGAATGTGCGATGTTAAAAGTGTTTGGAAGTGAGGTGCTAGATTTTGTAGTGGACGAAGGTGTACAAGTGCATGGTGGCAATGGTTTCAGCGATGAATATATTATCAGTAAAGCATACCGCGATTCACGCATCAACAGAATTTATGAAGGAACCAATGAGATCAATCGTTTATTAACAGTTGATATGGTATTGAAACGTGCCATGAAAGGAAAGTTGGATTTGATGGGACCCGCAATGGCAGTTAGTAAAGAGTTGATGAGTATTCCTGATTTTAATAACGATGATGAATCTGCTTTTGCGAAAGAAAAAAAATACATTATTAATTTCAAGAAAGCGATATTGATGACAGCAGGTGCAGCTGTTCAAAAATTAATGATGCAATTAGATAAGGAGCAAGAGATATTGATGAACATTGCTGATATGGCCATTGAAGTGTATCATGCGGAGAGTGCTTTATTACGCGTGATGAAATTAGTAGACAAACAAGGCGAAGCAGCTACATCATTACAAATAGATATTATGCGTACTTATTTATATGATGCTGCAGACAGAATTAATAAAGCAGGAAAAGATGCATTGAACAGTTTTGCTGATGGCGATGAATTAAGAATGATGCATATTGGATTAAAACGATTTACTAAAGTTGAACCATTTAATACTAAAGATGCTCGCAGAAGAATTTGTGCAAAGATGTTAGAAGCTAATGAGTATCCTTTCTAGAATTAAATCATCAAATAACAATCAATGCCTTGAAAATTTCAAGGCATTTTCTTTTGGAATACTTTAATAATGGTAATTCTTTTAATACAAGTGAAAGGATTTATCTTTAATAAAATTTGATAGAATGCCTTCTGGAAAAAAAGGAACATCCGGCTTTAGAAAAGAGTTTATGTTCATTAAATCGGAATATAAATTGATCCGTATTAATTTGGATGATATTTTGTTTTTATCCGGACTAAGAGATTATACACAGATTTATTTAAAAGGAAAATCATCTCCACTTACTACTTTGCAAAATTTAAAAGAGTTCGAAACAAAACTTTCTGATGAGGATTTTATACGCGTACATCGGTCATTCATTATTTCTTTAAGTAAAGTAGATACAATCAGCAGAAACGAGATCAATATAGGTGCTCATACTATTCCTATTGGCAATGCATTCAAACATTCACTGGATGCAGCCATAGAAAAAAACTCTTAGCAATTTGCTAAGAGTTTTTAATTTATTTGTGAATGTGGCAACTATCTAAATCACGTGTAGTGATCTGCGGAATGTTTCCTTTCTTTAATTTTTCCAGAGCAAGGTTGCCAATAGTTGATGCTTCTTCTTTTGTTTCAAAACTTTTCTTTCCTTCTATCGCCGGGATATTTTCTTGCCTGATATATAAACTGTCGTTAGCATATATTTCATAACCCCATCCCGCAGAAGTTTGAATTGTTTTCATTTCAAAGTATACTTTGCCTGGATCTTTTTCTTTTCTGATGAATTTTGAATAAATAAAAATCATCAGCGATATAAAGAAGAAAATGTATACCCAGTTTTTCTTAATCGTTTGCATTATAGGTGTCATCTGGTTTCCATTCGTCAAAATCATCTAATTGTAATGTGCTGTTCTTTCCGGTTCCCACAAAACCTCTTCCTAATACAGTGAATGCTACTGCACCTGCTCTACCAGAACGTTCGTAAGGTGTTTTCTCTGTCCATAAGTCTGTAGCAAAATCATATTCCCATGTTTTTAATAAGTAGCTTCCGTTTTGACCAACAGTCAGATAAGCTTTAGGAACGCCTTTACTATTATTCATTACAAAAGCAACAGCATTATCTCTAACGATAGTAGTATAAAGATCGTCGTAATTATCTGTGCTTGTATTTGCAATGTCTCTTAATTGTGACCATGTTTTAGTAGCACCATCAAATACCCAGAAATCGGACACTTCTACATTATTATTAGTGCCAGTACATACATATGCTTTGTTATTGTATACAAATGCAACTGCGCCGGATCTTTTAGAACCACCTAAGCTTGGTCTTTGAATCCAAGAATCTGTAGCCGGAGTATATTCCCATAAATCTTTATCATAGTTACCATCAAATCCACATGAAACATAACCTAAATGGCTAACGCTAAAACCAACTGCATCATATCTTGCTGTACCGGCAAAAGCTGCTTTTGGGGTCCATTTGTTTAATGTAGCAGAATATTGCCAGGTATCGTTTAAGCGATTATAGCCATCATATCCTGTGGTAATATAGCCAAGAGTGTCAATGGCAAAACCAACAGCAGAACTTCTTCCGTATAGACCATTAGGCTGAAGGGTATAACTACCACCAGTCGCTGGTAAGCTGGCTTTTTGAGTCCAATAGTTTGCATTGGCATCATATAGCCAAAAATCGTTTAATCTGTTTGTACCATCGTAGCCGGTTCCTATATAAGCATAGTTTCCAATTACAAATGAAATAGCTTCGGTTCTTGCTACTCCGTCAAATTCAGTACGTTTAACCCAGTTTCCGGTAAGTGTAGTAGCTGTGTTGTTACTGCAAGACATTAACAAAAGAGATGCGCCAAAACCAAGAATAAGTAGATCTTTCAGGTGCTTCATTTTAAAAAAATTTTGATGAAATTATTAGCCTAGGACTTGCCTAAATCGTTAAAATGGATTTTCGTTAAAAATTCAAAGATGAATAAATAAATTTTATCTGCCAATCTTTTTTCTGTTAAAAATATTTTAACCTCTTTTCTTTGCAAAGAAATAGATTTGATAAATATCCCGATATTTGCCGATAATTTTTTTTTAATGGTCGGCGTGATTATGTCATTAATCCATAGTAACAATTTTCTAACAGCGCACCGTTCTATCATTGTGCGTTTTTACAGGTAAGTATCATTGGCATCGAAAAATGATTAAAAAAATAGAATGATCAAAAAATTACTTTTTATAGCTCTTGTCATTGTAAGTATCGGCACTGCCTGCAAAAAAGTGGATGTTAATTTCGGCAGTGTGTTTTTAGATAATTCAAACACACAGATATCTTTGGTGGATACTTTTAAAGCGCAATTATCTACTGTTTATATCGATTCTTTTGCCACCAATGGATTAGGAGCCGGATTAACAGGTGCTTACGTAGATCCTGTTTTCGGAAAAGTACAAGCATTGAGTTACCTTGAAGTGGCTCCACCTTCTTATACCGATATTTACGCCAACACTACCTATGATTCACTTACGTTGATATTGCGATTGAACAAAACGTATTATGGCGATACAACCAAATCTTTACATATCGATGTAAACAGGTTATTAGAAAAAATTGTTCCCCCAAATGAAGGGTACAATTTATACAACACAGACAATTTTAATATTTATCCAACAGCCATCGGTTCAAAAGATATTGTAGTCAGTCCATTCAGAATGGATTCCATTGCCATTCGATTGGATGATAATCTAGGAAAATTAATCATGGCCAAATTGCAGAATAAGATAGATCAGGATGTACAGAATTCTGCTTACTTCATTCAATTCTTTAATGGCTTAAAAATCAGCAGCCCGAGTAATAGCCCTTTAGTTATCGGTTTTACAGACAGTGTGATCATGCGATTAAGTTATAAAAAGCATGATGTTTACACGAATAATATGCAAACTGATTTTATATTAGGACAAAAAAGTCATCAATTTAATAATATTACCATTGATAGAACAGGTACTTTGCTAAAGAATCTCAACTCTGTTAATTATGAGATCTATTCTAATCAAACCAATAACATGGCGTTGTTACAGAGTATTACAGGGTCAATGGTGAAGATTAGGTTTCCCACATTAAGAGATGTTTTTAGAATACCCAATTTTGCTAAAATTTTAAGGGCAGAATTAGTCATCAGGCCGGTTAGAGGAAGTTATAATTTTTATCAATTGCCTCCTCAATTGAGATTATCACAAACCACTCAAACCAATCAATTGGGTGTTGATATTAGCACACTAAACAGTTCAGGAACGCTTACTTCTCAATTAGGTAATTTGGTTATTGATCAGTTATATGGTGACAATACTTTTTATTCCTATGATATTACCGGATATGTTAAAGGATTATTGAGTTCTGTTATTTATGATAATAATGGATTGTTATTGGTTCCACCAAGTCCGGCCATTGCTAATCAATTAAACAGGATGTTAGTTGGTGATGCCAATAATAGCAATAGTCTCAGCAGAATTCAATTATTAGTTTATTACGTTACTGTGCAATAAAGATTATTTTACGATGATGAAAAGAATTATTTATACGCTTATTGTTTTATGCCTGGTTAAAATATCTTATGCCCAGAACAATACCTCTCCTTATTCGATATTAGGTATCGGCGATTTAGAAAACAGTTATTTCGATCGTACTACCGGAATGGCTAATACGGGATTGGCCATGGCTTCTAACAGATTTTTATATCACGCTAATCCTGCCAGCTATAGTTATTTGGATGATAAGGTGTTCAATGTAGAAGTAGCAACACGTTTCAAATCGGTATTTTATTCCGGTCTGCCCATTGTAAGTACTTCTTCAAACTCTTCATCTGATCTTCAGTTCAAAAAATTTGTATTTGCCATAAAAGTTAAACCGCGTTGGGGCATAAGTTTAGGTTTATTGCCTTTCAGCACTTCTAACTATTCTTTTTATGGAACGAAACAACTCAACGGAACCAATGGAATGGTGAATTCTTATTATGAAGGCAATGGTAATACCAATCAATTTTATTTAGCCAATAGTTACAGAATCAACAGGCATCTTTCAATTGGTGTTCAAGGTTCATGGTTATTTGGCCAGTTGGAACAGAAAGAAACCATTTTGCCTACATATATTAATGATAGTTCTTTAATTACAAACCGAAATATTTTTTTAGGTAATTTATATTTTAAATACGGAATACAATATCATACTCAATTAAATAAAAATTGGTTGCTTTCTCTTGGCGCTACTGCTTCATTGAAAACAAAATTAAGAGCCAATTACACTTTGCAAGTACAAAGCGGAACAGCGTATATTATTAATAATGAACATTATTTAGACAATTACTTTGTTTTACCTCAGATTTATAACGCTGGAATTGCAGCAACTTTAAAAGAAAAATTCACATTTGCGCTTGATTATGGCTATCAAAACTGGAGTACTTTAAACTATAAAGGATTTAATTATGCATTGGTAAACAGCAATAAAATCTCAACCGGTTTTGAATATTCGAGTAAAGTAAAAGCAAGAGACTTTTTATATGAGAAGTATTTTTTGCAGGCAGGACTTTATTATACCAACTCATACATGCAAGTATACGGACAACAGATCAACGATTACGGCTTGACACTGGGTGTTGGAGGTAATTTTACGAGAGCACCAAATGTGGGTGTTATGGGCACATTCCAGGTAGGTACAAAAGGAACAACCAATTATGGCTTGGTAAAAGAGAACTACACGCAATTCAATCTTACTATAAGCTTCAGAGAATTCTGGTTAGTTAAACTAAAGCATTACGATTAATATTTTTTGTACAAGGGCGCTGCCCTTTTTTTATTTGTACTATTGATATTCTTTCTACAAAAAGATTTTATTACTTTCATAGAATGAAGAAAATACTGTTGCCTGCTGTATTATTTTTTTCTGTGCAATTATTTGCACAAGATTCTGCCCAACAATATTGGTTAGGAAAATCAATCGGTAAATTACCCGCTCTTGCATATGGATTGGGAGAAGATAGATTAGGTGGTGCAAAGATGGGTTATGTTGATACGAATATTGTTTTTAAAATAATCGATTCAGTTCATTCCATGTATCAGGTGCAGCTATCAAAATATCATTCTGCATTCATTGATAAATCTTTCATTAAAAGAGATTCTTCCATCAAAGAAAAACCTTTCTATTTAACTAATTCATGGAAATTATCAGGAACAGATACTTGTTATGATATTGTTTCCATCAGCTTAGATGAAAAACTGCCATACAAAACTTGGATGGAGATTGATCCTTCTAAAATCATGATTGATATTTATGGTGTTCATAGTAATACCAACTGGATCACACAACTCAGTTCATTAAAAGAAGTCAAGAATGCTTATTATAATCAAATCGAAGATGATGTAGTAAGAGTAACTCTTGAGTTAAGACATCAACAACATTGGGGTTACAGCATTGGTTATAAAAATAAAGTATTGCAAATAAAAGTGAAGAAGCAACCCGTTGATCTTGATATCAGAAAAATAAAGATTGCTATTGATGCAGGCCACGGTGGTAATAATGTAGGTGCGGATGGCGTAAAAACAAAAGCAATCGAAAAAAATTACACATTGCTTTTTGCAAAAGCATTGGAAAAACTATTGAAAAGAAAAGGTGTGACTGATGTTATTATGACAAGAACTGCTGATACCAGTTTTGATAATAAAGACAGGATTTTATTTTTACAACAACAAAATCCGGATGTGTTAATCAGTCTTCACTTGAACTCCACAAGTAACAAAGAAATAAACGGCAGTACAACATTTTATAAGCATATTGGCTTTCGTCCGTTATCTCAGGCAATATTAAATAGAATGGTAGAAGTTAAAATGAATGAATTTGGTAATGTGGGCAATTTTAATTTTGTATTAAACTCGCCTACAGATTTTGTCAATACTTTATTGGAGATTGCTTTTTTAAGTAATGAAGAAGATGAAAAAAAGATCATCAACCCTAAATTTCATTTAACAGTGGCCAATCAGGTATATAAAGGATTGAATGATTGGTTACAGCAAGTACAGAAAATGAAATAGAAAATATTAAGGATTGCAAACGGTGTACACTAAAGTTGCATCAGCAACAACTTCATTTTCTTTAGCAATAGCATAATAAAATAACTTATTGGTATTGTTATTTTGTACTTTGGCAAAATATTTCTGATCGAAAGAAAGATTGTTTTTTGTATTTATTGTTCCCGCTTTTACTTCATTACGATTGGTAATGGCAACTTCATTAAAAGGGTGTGAGATATTTTCAACTGCAGATACTTGAATATTATAAGCCTGACTTGAAAACACATTCAATGAAACGGAAGAGGATTTGTATTGATTAGAGTTCAATGCTACAAACGAATTCTGAACGTTATTTTGTGCAGATGGAATTATTGCAATTGAACCGGCAGGATTTAATACACAATTCAATGTAACATTGGCTGATGTTTGAGCTTTTAAACCCAAAACCAACATGGTGAATACCACTGAAAAGCAATATTTTTTAAAACCTGTTTTCATTATAACGGATTGATTTACGAAAAAAATCGAGGGGCTGATTATTAAAATCAGCTTAAAGATAGATGAAAAAAAGCTTAAAAAACAAGAAAAAGGAGAGTTTCTCAAACATTTTAAGGCAAAAAATGCCAATGCAGATTGGTTTTTCATCAATCAGTGGATTTGGATATTGGAAAAATCAATAAATCTTGGCTATTTAAAAGCAAGATTTATGTTACTGTAATTTAGTCTTTTTTATTTATTCAGCCACCTTTCAAAAAATTCATAAGTGCGTAACATTTGATCGATGCGTTGACGGTTATTACCGCTTCTTGTAATTTCATGTGTTGCTCCGGGATGACGAACATATTCAACTGGTCTGCCTAATACTTTTAAACTTTTGTATAACATTTCACCTTGAATAGTTCCTGTTCTTAAATCATTCTCACCATGAAAAATAATATAGGGCGTTGTTATATTTTGAACATAAGTGATCGGACTTTCATAATCCAATAATTTTTTTACTTCAGGTTGCCATGGATAACCACCAAAATAATTAGGTATCAAACGCCAGGCATTGCCTTCGCCGAACTCAGTACTTAGTTCATATACACCTCTTTGCGAACATGCTGCTTTAAAACGATGATCGTGCCCAACAATCCAACTAACTAAATAACCTGCATAAGATCCCCCGGTTATTAATAATTTACTTGTATCAGCCCAACCTTCTGCAACAGTTTTATCTAATGATGTTAATACATCGCTTGTTGGCCCATCACCCCAATCACTAATATTTGCTCTTAAAAAATCTACACCATAACCGCCGCTGCCTCTTGGATTACAATACACTACTCCATAACCTTTGGCACAGAAATACTGAAACTCATGCCACATGCTGTTTTCGCCGGGTCCCCACATAGCTGCTGGTCCGCCATGAATATTTAACAATAATGGATATTTTTTTCCTGCTTCATAATTAATAGGTTTCATCACCCAATATTCAATCGTTTCATTTTTATTATTAGTGAATGAATGTTTTTCGGGAAATGATAATTGCTTGTTCTGTAACCAATCAATATTGAAAGAAGATAAACGCTTTTCATTTTTCATATTGGCATCGGCAATAAATAATTCAAAAGGACTTGTCACTGCTGTTTTTGAATAAGCAATTTTATTTTCTTTCAAATCAAAACCATTCACGCCATTATCATAATCACTTAGTCTTTCTACTTGTTTTGTTTTCACCTCAATTCTGTAAACAGGAATGCCACCGTTACTTTGAGCAGATAAATACAAATATCTTTCATCAGCACTCCAAATTAAATTTCCTTTCGCTCTGTCTAAATTTAGAGTAACAATATCTTTTGCATTTCCATTTAGTGGCATGATGGCCAATTTGGGAATATCTACTAATCCTGTATTGCCGAATTGAAATGCCAACCATTTACCACTTGGCGAAAGTTTCGGACTATTGTAGTTTTTATTTTTTTCTCCCAATAATAATTTAAGATTGCTTCCATCAGCATCCGCAATAAAAATTTGATTTTCTTGTGAACGATCCGGATGTTGTGTTGAATCAATATCACCGTTAATGATTAAATTTTTCCCATCGGGTGTAAATTCAACAGAATTATATCTGTAAAATCCATGTGTTAATTCAACAGGCGTAGCATTTTGTTTTGCATCTACTATAAAAAAATGATTGAAAGAAATTTCGTTGGATGTGGTTGATTCTTCCTGAAACTGAAGCTTGGTAAGCACTTTGGCCTTCTTGTCTTTTTCATTGTTATCCAAATATGCTCTTATTTCATCTATGTTTCCATCAGCATCGGGTTTGGCGGTATTGACTTGTAAATTCTCATTTTTATCAAACCCTGTTTTTTCATAAGGCCATTTCGGAATTTCTTTTTTTGGATTTAAAACAGAATCTTTCAATAAATCTTTTAATGAAATGTTGGAGGAAAAAACAATTCGTTTGCCATCAGCAGTCCATTTTGGTGATCCAGCACCATATTTATATTTTGTTAATTGAACTGCTTCGCCACCTTCTAATGACAATAAAAATATTTGTGGTTTGCCATCTGCTAATCTTACAAAAGCAATTTGTTTCCCATCCGGACTAAATGCAGGTTGCGCTGAACCCTCTTTTGTAGTAGTTAATTGTTTAGGTGATGATGAACCATCTGTTGCAGTCATCCAAATTTGATTTACATATTTATATTCTCCTTTATTTTCTGTATCCGGTTCAATGGACATTACACTAAATGCAACTTTGCCTGCATCATTGTTTAATGTTACACCGCTTACTGTTTTTACATTCAATAAGTCGGTAACTTTTATTTTTTCTTTTTGTGCAAATGCTGAAAATGCAATAAAACAAAGGGAAAAGAAGATTATTTTTTTCATAGCTGTTATTATATACAATGAAAATAATAAACCTATTTGAGAAGAAGGTAAAATAATGATAGATGAAAGAATTATTTCAACAATCCTGCAGCCGCTTCATCTACAAACCAATGCAGTTGCCCTTTTGGTTGAATGATTTGTGAAGGATATTGATGATTATTTTTTTCTCCATACAATACTTCTTTCAAAGCATTTTGTTTATTTGCCCCTGTTGCAACAAAGGCCACACGGGCAGATTGATTCACTATCGGTGCGGTTAAAGTAACGCGATACATATTTTGTGCATCCAACCAAAAAGAGCCGGTCCATTTTTTTGTTTCATCTATTAAAGCTGTATTCGGGAATAGCGAAAGTGTATGTGCATCATCACCCATTCCTAAAAACACTAAATCAAATGAAAAATCTTTACCATCAAAATATTCATGTAATAATTTTTCATATTCATCTGCTGATTCTTTCGGAGAAATATTTTCTGTTTGAATGATATGGATTTGTTCTTTCACAACCGGAACAAAATTCAACAAAGTATCGAAAGCTATTTTAGCATTGTTGCGGTCATCATCAAAATCTACAAAACGCCCATCACCCCAAAAAAAATGAAGTTTACTCCAATCAATTTTATTTCTATATGCATCGCTTGCCAATAATTGATACAAACTTTTTGGCGTGTTACCTCCGGTTAATGCAATGGTAAATCGATCTTGCTTTTGTAAAACATCATGAATATATTGTACCAGCCAATCTGCAACAACATGATTTAATGCTTCAATTGTTTTTGAAATATGCAACTGCATAATTTATTTTATTCTTTGTGTGGTAATGGTAAAGTGATCCAATTATGACCGTCTCTTGCAATCAATGCTTCTGCATCTTCTGGCCCCCAACTATCCGGACTATAATTCGGGAAATCCACCGGTGGCCTGGCTTCCCAGGTTTCTAATATCGGCATAATAATTTTCCAGGCTGCTTCAATTTGATCATCTCTCATAAACAAAGTTGCATTTCCCTCCATCACATCTAATAATAAAGTTTCGTAAGCTTCAGGTTCGTGATCATGTTCGTATGCATCTGCATAACTGAATATCATATCAACCGGGTTTAACGTCATGTCTTGTCCGGGTTTCTTTGCTTGAAAGCGTAAACGAATATCCATATCAGGTTGAATACTGATGGTTAAACGATTCGGTCTCCATGTTTCTGCAGCTTCCGGTGGAAATGCATAATTAGGTGCTTGTTTAAATTGTATGGTAATGATGGTGTTTTTTTCGTGTAACATTTTTCCTGATCTAACATAAAATGGAACACCTTGCCAACGCCAATTATCTACAAAGAATTTTACCGCGGCAAAAGTTTCAATATTAGAATGTTTATCAACACTATCTTCTTCACGATAACCTTTTACTGCAATGCCTTTCATAAAACCGCTGCTGTATTGTCCGCGAACAGCATGCGCATGTGCTTCTTCATTCGAAATTTTTCTAATGGCATTCAATACATCCACTTTTTTATTTCTTATTTCATTTGCATCAAAACTTACCGGCGCTTCCATCGCAATCATACAAATCAATTGCAGAATATGATTTTGCACCATATCTCTTAGTGCGCCACTGTGTTCGTAATAACCGCCACGTCCTTCTACACCAACGATTTCAGCGTTGGTTATTTGTACATGCTCAATATAATTTCTATTCCATATCGGTTCAAATAATGCATTGGCAAAACGAAATGCCAAAATATTTTGTACTGTTTCTTTTCCAAGATAATGATCGATACGATAGATCTGTTCTTCTTTAAACATGCTTTTCAATAACAGATTCAATTCACGTGCACTTTGATAATCGTGACCAAAAGGTTTTTCAATAACGATGCGAGTGCTGGAAGTGTTTTGACAAAGGGGAAGTTTACCTAAACTTATGGCAATGTCAGGAACCAATTGCGGCGCTACTGCTAAATAAAAAATAACATTGGGTTCAATATTCCATTCATTTTTTTTTGCTGAAACAAAATCAGAAAGCTTGGAGTAAGCTGTATCATCTTCTCCATCCATTGAAATGTATTGTATTTGCTGACTGAAAGATGACCAATGTGCTTGCGAATCAGGATCAGGTTTTCTTCTGCTGAAAGATTGAATTCCATTCAATAATCTTTCTCTGAAATTTTCATCGGTATATTTTGTTCTGCCTAATCCAACAATAGAAATTTTTGCCGGCAAATATTCATCTAAGAATAAATTATATAATGCAGGAGTAAGTTTGCGTAAATTCAAATCACCGCTACCGCCAAAAATAAAAATGATGGTTGGGGGTGGAATATGATGTTGTTGTGACATGATGAAGAAATGCTATTAATAAAATAATTTAATTGTTCCATTGTGTATGGAATGTTCCATCTTTATCAATTCTCTGATAAGTATGTGCACCAAAAAAGTCACGCTGCGCTTGAATTAGATTGGTTGGCATTCGATCACTCGTGTAAGCATCCAAATAACCAACTGCGCTCATTAAACCAGTTACAGCAATTTTACTTTCCATTGCTTTTGCAATAATTGTACGTAAACTTTTTTCTTTGGATTCAATCAACGAAGCAATGATTTCATCCAATAAAATATTAGATAAGTTTTTATTTTTTTGATAGGATTCATAAAACGCTTCTAATAAAGTAGAACGAATGATACAGCCACCACGCCAGATCTTTACCACATCATCCAAAGGAATGTCCATTTGATAAATTTCTGAAGCCTTGTGCAACATGGATAAACCTTGCGCATAACTAATAATGATAGCACATTGCAATGCTTCGCCAATTTGTTGTATGAAATTATTTTTATCTGCAGTAATCATTTGATCTTTCGTTCCAAATATTTTTGCAGCAGCAACACGTTCCTCTTTGTAAACAGAAATATCTCTGAAAGCAACAGCAATATCAATGGTTGGAATACTAACCGGTAAATTCATAGCTTCCTGCGATGTCCATTTGCCTGTTCCTTTTGATCCGGCTTTATCTAAAATAACATCAACCAAGTCGTTTTTTGTCAGCTCATCTTTTTGTAAAAAAATAGCTGCAGTAATCTCTATTAAAAAACTTTTTAAATCATTTTCATTCCAATGTTTGAATACTTCATGCAATTCCTGATTGTTTAATTGCAAACCTTTTTTCATTACATCATACACTTCACTGATTAATTGCATGATGGCGTATTCAATTCCATTGTGTACCATTTTTACATAATGTCCTGCCGCACCTTTGCCCATATAGGCAACACATGGTTCGTTATTTACTTTTGCGGAAACCGCTTCCAGTAAGGGTTTCAAATAATTCCATGCAGCAATATCTCCGCCGGGCATAATGCTTGGACCGAATCTTGCACCCTTTTCTCCGCCGGAAACACCCATGCCAACAAAATGTACATTTTTATTTTGTAAATAATTAGTTCTTCTCAATGTATCGTTAAAGAATGAATTACCGCCATCAATAATAATATCTTCTTTATCTAATAAGGGAAGTAAACTTTCAATTACATCATCTACCGGTTTGCCCGCAGGAACCAACATCATAATTTTACGTGGCGTTTTTAATTGTTGCACCATTTCGCTTAATGATACAACCGCTTTTACATGATGTGTTGAAGAAGATTCAGTAAGCAAAGCACTGCCCTTGGTTTCATCTTTATCAAAACCAATAACAGCAAACCCATGATCGGCCATATTCAGTAATAAATTGCGACCCATCGTTCCTAAACCGATCATTCCAAAATCAAATAAATCATTACTCATGATATTTCATAATTGAGTTTGCAAATTAGAGAATATGCTGGTAAGTTTTGCTATACCGCAAACAATTACTGATTTCGATAAAGTCAAAAGCGTTTATTGAAATACTTTTATCAAAACTTTTTATATGAGTGAATTAATAAAAGAATTCAACGACTATCGTTCTAGAATGAATGAAGTGATCTTAAGCAAAAATAATTTAGTGATGAAGCGTTTGTGGAATTTAGATACCAATACTTATGAAGATGGTGCTTTGGATAAAACAACCAAAGAAATGCTTGGATTAGTGGCCAGTATGGTTTTGCGTTGTGATGATTGCATCAAATACCATTTAGGCAAAAGCCATGAATTAGGTATTACCACAGAGCAGATGTATGAGATTTTTGCAGTAGCCAATATTGTTGGCGGAACCATTGTGATTCCGCATACCAGAAGGGCTGCAGAATACTGGGAAGAATTGCAAAATGAAAATGTGTAAGAATATTGAGAATCATCTGTCAATGAATTGATGAAATGATTAGTTTTGCGAACTAATATTTTTATATGAGCGATACAGTTACAGCTGCGCCTTTAACAGCAAAAGATTTTGCCACAGATCAGGAGGTGCGTTGGTGCCCCGGTTGCGGCGATTATTCCATTTTAGCACAGGTTCAAAAAGTAATGCCCACATTAGGCATCCCTAAAGAAAATGTTGTAGTGGTTTCCGGTATCGGATGTTCGTCACGTTTTCCTTATTACATGAATACATTTGGCATGCATTCTATTCATGGACGTGCCACTGCAATTGCCAGTGGTTTAAAGGCTGCAAGACCCGAATTAAGTGTTTGGATTGTGAGTGGTGATGGAGATAGTATGAGTATCGGTGGTAATCATACCATTCACTTGTTGCGCAGAAACTTTGATGTAAATATGTTGGTGTTCAATAATCAGATTTATGGATTGACGAAAGGACAATATTCACCAACTTCAGAAGAACATAAAATAACCAAATCAACACCGTTTGGAAGTATCGATCATCCATTCAATCCTTTGGCTTTAGCAATGGGTGCGGATGCAACATTTGTTGCACGCAGTATGGATAGAGACCCAAAACATTTACAACAAACATTAATTCGTGCTAATGCACATAAGGGTTGCTCTTTTGTAGAGATATATCAAAACTGTAACATTTTCAACGATGGTGCTTTTGAGATATTTACAGAGAAAGGAACGAAGATGGAAGAAACCTTATTCTTAGAAAATGGCAAACCATTAATTTTTGGTGCTACACAAAACAAAGGAATTAAGTTAGATGGATTTAATCCTGTTGTAGTTGAATTGGGCAATGGCGTTAGTGCAGATGATTTATGGATTCATGATGATAAGGATTTTTATAAAGCGCAGATATTGGTAAGAATGTTTGATGATCCAAGAAAGGCTAATCATTTGCCGAGACCATTCGGTGTGTTTTACGAAACCGAAAGACTATGTTATGAAGATGTAATGGCACTGCAAATTGAAGAAGTAATTACTTCCAAAGGCAAAGGCAATTTAGATAAATTGCTTCGTGGTAAAGAAGTTTGGGAGATCATGTAATCGTAATTAAAACTTAGATTTTTATAAAAGCCATCGCAATTGCGGTGGTTTTTTATTTGCCTCTATACAAGTTTTTTTTGGAATAAAAAAAGGTGTTTTTGCCTTTTTTTCGGCTGTATTATCAGCATATGTTTGTGTTAGATAAGAACAAAAAAAGCTTATCTGTTAAACTTCATCGGGGGGTTATATATGCAAAAGCGAACAGCGGTTTTCCAATCGCTGTTCTTTGGTAAAAGTTTTCTCATCTTTTATTATAAATTTTGAATTGGGGGTTTCTTTATCAAAAAAGCGGCGGTCATTCCTGATTGCCGTTTTATTAAATCAGTTCTGGCATAGCCAATTAGTTGAAGCAAATCTTTTTTCAAATCAAGAAAATCGTTGTTCTTTGCTGTATGTTTTTATTTATCCATCCCGACAATCCTAATCCGCGCCACATTAAAACGGTGGTGGAATGTTTATTGGATGGAGGTGTAATTATTTATCCAACTGATACCATTTACGGTTTAGGTTGTGATATCTTTCAACACAAAGCCATTGAAAAAATTTGCAGAATAAAAAATGTTGATCCGCAAAAAGCACAACTAAGTTTTGTTTGTTACGATTTGAGTGATTTAAGTAAGTACACCAAAAGTATTTCTACACCATTGTATCGTTTATTAAAAAGTTATTTGCCCGGTGCTTATACTTTTATTTTACCGGCAAGTAAAGAAGTACCAAAAATTTTGCAGAGCAAAAAAAATACCATCGGATTGCGTGTACCGGATAATAATATTGCCAGAACCATTGTACATGAATTAAATCATCCTTTGTTAAGCGCATCATTACCAGGTGAGATGGTAGAAGAATATACCGATCCTGAATTGATGTATGAAAATTTTAAAAATCAAGTAGATATTGTAATTGATGGTGGTATTGGCGGCATGACGCCATCAACAGTGATTGATTGCACCAAAGAAGATTATGAAGTAATCAGGCAAGGTGCAGGTATATGGTCAGAATAAGTCTATTTGCTTTGGAATAATATTAAAACTTTTTCGATGATACCTGCATAAACCAAATTGCTCAATCGCTTTTCTGTGTTGCAATGTTCCGTAACCTTTATTATTATTCCAACCATATTGCGGAAACTCTTGATGAATCTTATACATATATTCATCGCGATAGGTTTTCGCCAAAATGCTTGCTGCTGCTATGTTTGCGTAAATACTATCTCCTTTAATAATACATTGATGTTTTATTTTTTGATATGCAACAAAACGATTTCCATCGATCAATAATAATTCAGGTTTTATTTTTAATTGATCAATGGCTAAATGCATGGCTTTAAAACTTGCTTTTAAAATATTGATCTGATCTATCTCATTATTATCAATGCTTGCTACTGTAAATGCCAATGCTTTTTCTTCAATAACTTGTCGTAAAATATTTCTGTTTGTTTCTTTTACTTGTTTGCTGTCGTTTAATAATGGATGATAAAAATTCTTGGGTAAAATAACG